>CAZXCD010000008.1:0-11610 GCA_964638985.1 uncultured Candidatus Saccharibacteria bacterium | reverse complement strand
ATACAAGATGGATTCCGGCCCTATCCTTGCGATGGAGCGGGTAAGTATCTTCCCCGATGAAAAAGCGTCGGACTTACGGAAACGTTTAATAAAAATAGGCGGAGAACTTTTAGTAAAAATCTTACCGGATTTGATTGAAGGAAAGACAAAAGAAGTTTCGCAGGATGAATCACAGGCAACTTTTTGTAAAAAAATAAAAAAGGAAGATGGTTTGGTAAACTTGGGAGCCGAGCTCCCAAGTGTTTTATATAATAAATTTAGAGCTTATGCCGCTTGGCCTAGAACTTTTTTCTTTCAGAATGATAAGAGAATTATTATCACTGACGCAACACTGGAAAATAATCAGTTTGTAATTAAAAAAGTATTACCCGAAGGCAAAAAAGAGATAGACTATAAAAATTTCAATCTACGCCATGGCGTAGATTAGTATTTAGAGGTAAATGGATTCCTATCGGAAAGACCTTTCAACATCTTTTTGACACTGGCTGCGCCACGTTTGAACAAAGTCTGTTTGCGTTCTTTTTCTCTTCTTATTTCTTCATATAGTCTTTCTTTTACCTCGTCAACTGATTCATACAAATTTTCCTTATCGGTACCGTAATAAAACTTTTTCCCGTCTATGTTAATCAAGCAATCGGAATGAAATACCTCACCCGCCTTATGGTGCCTAGTATTTTGCCCGACTTCAAAATTAACTTTCACTTCTCCCCCGTTTTCTTCAATAGAAGAAAGCAACTTTTCTAAATTAGTAACTCTTTTCAGCACATAATCTTTAATGGCCTCTGTCAACTCTATATTTTTACCTTGTAAATTTATTTGCATATCCTTATTGTATCATAAATTTTCTTCTGTAATAATCTCTTCTCCTTCTTTGGTAAAGAACTTCTTTAACCAGATTTGCGCCATTACGATAACCAATAAAATCAACACCACAAAACCGATTCCTGCATAGACATTTTTCAATATTTTAGAAATATAGGCAAAACCGAGCCCAGAAAGAAAGCCGATGGAGGTGAGCGTCGTGAGCCAAATCAAAATCGCCATCATATCGTTCAAAATGAAGTTCTTAAAAGCAATATTCGTTTTACTGACATAAAGAATGACCACTATTCTGGTGCCAACGAGAAATTTGGCAAAAATAAAAGCCAGTAAATGGTTTCCTCGGCTAATTTTTCGAATAGCTTCCATAATGACCGAGATAGTATAAGTCGCGTAACGGTGGTCTATTATTTTCCCGGCTGTCCTGGTCTTCCCCAACAGAAACCACAGAGCATCTGCGGAAAGAGTTCCGAAAAAGCCTATGATAAAAAAAGAAGCCAATGGAAAGATATTTTGAGCAGCCAAGAAAGAGAGAGAAATAACAGCCAACTCTCCTCCGAAACCCGCCCCAAAAAATATTATAATATATTTCAGCAATGGATAGCTGTAAATGAATGCGGAAAACCATTCTACGGACAGGGTCATAGCCGTATTCTATCAGTTTTTTAAAAAATACCCTATTATTTTTTGTCTCATTATTTTCGTCTGGGGTGAGATTTACTATGCCTGGTGAGCGCTCTTAAAACGATATCCAATTCTATGGTGGCCACTCCGACTACAGTATCCGCCCCGCCATAATATATGTAGAGCATATCTTCTCCACCACGGCGAGCGGGCTTTACCACCATACCGCAAGGAAAAACCACATTATTAACCACGCCAACTTTTTCATAGGCCTCTTCTGGCTCAAATATCGGGTCAGAACTGCGCGCGAGGACGGTGGTCGGATCCTTCAGGTCAAGTAAGGCCGCTCCTATCCTATACGTATGATGATTTTTTGAGATGCCGTGATAAAGAAGCAACCAGCCATGTTTCGTTTTTATTGGTGGCGCGGTAATGCCCACTTTCAGGCCGTCCCAAGTATTTATTCTCGGTCCGATGATTCTGATGCACTTTTTCACCGTTTCTGTTTTGAAACTTAGAGACTTTAAATAATCTCCGCAGACTTCATCTCCGACTCTGTGCATAATAAAATATTTGCCGTTTACTTTTTCGGGCAAGATGCATGTGTCCTTGTCGTCAAAGCCCGGCGGGGTGATGACTGCCGGCTTTTCCCATTGCCAATTTTTATACAAAAAATTCTTTTCCGTGATGGAAGTAACGGCCATCCTAGGCGGACCGATGCCGTCAAAAGCCGTGTAGCACATATAAATTTTCTTCCCGATTTTCGTCAGTCGCGGGTCTTCGCATCCGGAATTCCCTCCTGCCACCTTTTTCAGCTCAAAGCTTTCTCTCGGAATATATACCGGCATTTTTCCTCTCTTGCTGATAGAGACCCCATCTTTGGTTTCCGCATAACCAATAGTGGAAGTATTGTCTTCCGAAAGCGCTCGGTACAACAGATATATTGTATCTTTGATTTTTAAAGCGGCGGGGTTGAAAGTGGCTTGAGCCTCCCACGGATGTGTTTTATCCGGCACAATGATTGGATTCTTGATAGAACGCTTGAAATGCCATCTCGCGCTAGTCTCCGGACGCATTGTGGCTATGAGATCCGTAATATTTACGTGCGCCATACAGACAGTCATATCCGCCGCTCCATAATATATATAAAGCGTATCTTTCTCTAAAATCGCGCCAGAGGGGAAAATTACATCCGGTACATGTCCTAGAAGTTCGTACGGCTCCCTGGGAACTAAGATGGGTCCGCGAGTGTGCCCGACAATCTTTAATGGATTATTTAAATCAAGCAGAGTAGCCTCAATCCCAAATATTTTATCCAAACCACTTCCGGGAAGATAATTCTGAATATGGGCATAGACAAGGAACCATCCGTGCGCTGTTTTAATCGGAGTAGCCCCCACCTCAATCTGGTCATAGGGAGATCTTTTTAAATCAATCGTGTGCTCGTCTATGTTCTTGTACCACTCATCCCAAAATCTTGGGTCCCATAATTCTTCTATTTTATCTACTTGGGCAATAGCCACTTTGGCGGGAGGCATATCCGAATTTACCGACAAAATTACCGTGACTTTGCCATTAACACGCTCGGGGAAAAGAGTCATCGCCTTCGCATTGAAAGGGGTGACTAGGTGGCGTTCATCAATCTTTTTTAAATCTTTGGAGACCGCCACCGCCACTTTAATTCCACTCGCTTCAAACGGATATTTGGAAAGCGCGGTGTAGAAAGTGTAAAAGTTCCCCTCAAAAAATGTGATTCGCGGGTCCTCGCAGCCGTATTTCTCCCATTCTTCTTCCGGAGTAATAAAGGGCGTACATTCTTCAAAATGCACTCTGTCTTTCCCCTTCCCGATTCCAATAATTGACATCCTCTCCGGCGTACGCAATTTGTCTTCCGCTCCGATGGCGCGATACACGCCGTAATAAGTTTTGCCCTTCTTAATGACGCTCATATTGAACGTGGCAAAAGCTTCCCAATAATGGTCTCTGAAAGGAATAAGCATCGGATTGTGATGAGATCTTTTTACTACGTACATAAATTATTCCACCTTAACGGCTTTTCTTGAAAAAATTGCTTGTTCTTTATTCTTGAGCTTTTTAATAAATTCTTTCAGATTCGTATGTGCAACAGCTATATGTTTATCGCCTCCACCATAATAAAGGAAGAGGGTTCCATCTTTTACTATTGCTCCACTCGCATACACAACCCCGGGCTTGTAATCATTTTCGTACCATTCATCTGGCTGCAACAATGGATATGAAGATCGGTAAAGAACTTTTGTCGGGTCTTTAAGGTCAAGCAAAAGCGCTCCGACTTTATATCGGTTCGGATCGTCTTTATCCATTGCATGATAGAAGAGAAGCCAGCCGTCAGAAGTTTTTATTGGTGGCGCAGCGGCACTACGTGTGCGATTATGCCAAGTGACGATATGATCAGGCAAGGTTTGTGGGTCAACGGCTTCTTTTTGAGAAGGAGTTTGCCACATATCCAGTTTATCCACATATGCAATATGTACTCTGGAAGAATCCCCTTTATCTAAGTTGTAAAAAAGCGCAAACTTTCCATTAATTTTTTCTGGAAATAAAACCCAATTTTTTTGTCGATCGCCAGGGCGAGAAAGATAAGCGAATTTGTTCCAATTCCACTTTCTACTAGATAAATCTTTCTCGTCAATTGAAGTGAAGGCTACTCGCATGGACTCCCACCCGTTAAACATATTAAAGGTTAGATATATGCGACCATCAATTTTAACCGCTCGCGGATCTTCACATCCGCCCCACCCACCACCGGAAGTATATAAATTTGGGTCAAAAACAAAACGCGCAGGAGAAGTGTATGGGTAATGATTTTTTGTTTCTTCTATGTTCTTCGCTACAAAAACTGGATACGAAAGTCGCCCATTAAAATTAATACCGTCATTGCTTGAAACATATCCGATACGCGAAATCCCATCACGTCCAAGCGCGCGATAAAATAGATGCACTCGTCCATCATGCACGACAGCTCCCGGGTTCAAGACAGCCTCCGATTCCCAAGATGAGCTAGGTAACGGTCCCATTATTGGGTTACCTTTAAATTTTTTAAGTATTGAAAGAGATTTTTTTCTTAAGACTTGCGCTTTAGATATTTTAGGACGATATTTTTTGACTATCTTTTTTGTTCTACGTATTAATTTCTTTACCAATGTTTTTCGTTTAACCGAAACTTTCTTAGTTGTTTTTTTAACCACTTTCTTTACCATTTTCTTTATTATTTTCTTTTTCCCGCCACGGCGGGCAAGTTTTTTAAGCACGGCCATATTTATCTTTTATTCTTACAATGTCTTCTTCGTCAAAATTTCCAAAGGCTATTTCTAAAAATTTAACGGCATCATCTTTGGCTTCAATTTGATGCCTTTCTAGTTTTTCAACCAAAAATTCATCTCCTGGATTGGCGGTTGTTTTCTTTTCGCCGATAGTTATGATTGGATGCCCAGAAATAATATGCCAAAACTCTGTTCTATTGTTATGGTATTGCAAACTAAGTGAACTATTCGAATTAATAGAGTGAATTTTAACCGTACTTATCTCGTTGTGAGTAAATTGGTCAAATTGTCCCCAGGGTTTTTTGACGATAAGGGTTTTCATATTCTAATTATATTACTAAATAAATTTTTAGCTAACTAATGACAAGATTTTCTGCATTAAAACATCCGCTGGAAGAAATTTACCCTTTAGGGGAACAAAAAATCTCCCTTTTACCCTGCTTTTATCGGCAGAAATCGGCATCCCGCTCTCTTCTAGCAATTCTTGGTCGTTATAGTTATCCCCAATAGCCATCACGTTTTCTTTTCTTAATTTAAAAATTTTCATTGCGTGCTTCAACCCCAGAGACTTGGTTTGATCTTTCTTAATCAGAATATCATAAGCTTCTCCATTCCATGGAGAGACTAGCCCTTTTTCTTTTTTCACTATTTCTTCAACTTCCTTTACTCTTTTCGTGCAATGTAAAGTTATAATAAATTCTTTCGGTTCAAACCCTTTTACGTTTTTATTTTCGCTTGCTATTTTTTTTAATTTGGGAAATACACTTAAAAAAGATCTGAAACTATTAATATGCTGATATATTTTCCCCTTATACCAGGTGGCGCTACCATCTTCATACGTCAGGCTTACAAAAGGTAAAATTTCTCTAAACATCTCTTGTAACATATAAAGCCCTCTGCCGGAACTGATATTTATCAAAAATCCCAATTCGTTTAGTTCCCTAATCTGTTCTATTTGTTTTTTGTGAATCACTTTCGTCTCTAATGTGGTGGTATTCCCCACTTGTTTTATTTTTGTGCCTCGCGGAACGAGCACTCCGTCAACATCAAAAACAATCATTTTTATTTTACCAAGTTCTTTTTTTGAAAGTTGATTTAGAGGTTTCATTTTATTTTTATTTTTGCTTTTTTTACCAAATCCGACGAGCTCCTAACTTTACCTCCGTGTCCTACGTTATATATCATTTTAATACCAATCTTTTTATGTATCTCTCTTTCCTTGTACAAAGAAGAGTTGGGGTCTTGAGCGTCTTTTGTATCTCTATCGCCCCCATTTGCAAAGATGTGGGGTTTAATTTCAATTAAACCCATACATACACTCATATCTTCAGTATCTTTTTTATGACAACTTATAATTACCCTGTCTACAGCTTCAAACGCTTCAATAATTTCTTTACGCTCATGTTCCGGCATAAAGACAAACCCCTTCTTTTTCTTTAACCAATTATCGTTATTTAAATACACCACCAATTCATCACCTAATTTTTTGGCCTCATTAAAAAGCCTTACGTGCCCGATGTGTACCGGGTCAAATCCTCCACTTACCATCACCACTTTCTTCTTTTTTGATGAAGGTTTTTTACTCATAACACTTTAAACTTACAAACCCTTATTTCAACAGAAACCTCAGCGTGGAAACTACGCGAATTTTCTTGTATTCAGGCGAACCAGGGTCCTTATCGGTAATGTCAAATACTCCTTGATTTCCTCGTGACACACTACCCAAACGAGAACCAGATTCTTGCGCAAATTGTGAAGCTGAAGTTCTGGCATTTTTAATAGCTTCAGCAAGCATCTCTGGTTTTATGCTATTTATATCTGAGAACTGAAAATCTATTGAGTTCTGGCTTAGGGTCACTCCCTTTTTAACTAAAGCTAGGGTTTCTTTGGACGTAGCTCGCACTAAATCAACTTTTTTAGTGTAAACAGATAATTGAATATACGCATTATATCTAAACAAAGCATCTTTATAGGTGTCTTGATATATATTAACAGGAGCGACATTTATCTCTGATGCTTCAAACCCTTTTTCTGTTAAAAATGATTTTATAGTCAAAGTATTTTTTTCAATATCGGCATAGAGAGAATCAATATTATTTGACTTCACATCAAAATTGAGCGACCAGATGGCGACATCGGCCTTTACTATTTTTTCCGACAAGCCCTTTACCTCCACATATGACCCTTGGTCTGAAAAGGCTTGAGCAGAAAAGAAAAAGATAACAGAGAAAACTAATAATACTGCGCTGATAATCCAGACACTATAATTTTTTATATTTTCCATAACGACATTATAACACAAAACAAATTAAACAAAATCCACCCGATGTGTTCTAAAAAGAATAGTGAAAACACCCATCGCGATAAGAGTCATAAAGGCCGCAAAAATAAAGGTATATATAGGATTAAATACCCAGAGCCCGCCCGCAATCACCGAGGCAAGGAGATAAATCATCCCCACGACAAGGTTGTAGGCCCCCATAGCGGTTGCTCTCCTCTCCTTCTCTAAGTCTGCGATGAATGCTCTGCCTTGCGCAGCATCTATACTGTAGAAAATACCATATAAGATAAACAAAACTATAATCTGCCATTTCTCTGTGGCAAAAATAAAACCTAGAGACATAACGAGATAAGTCAGATATCCAAGAAGAACGATGTATTTCCTTCCTATTAAATCACCGAGCTTGCCGACAGGCACGGATATTGCCACGAATGAAATATTAAAAAGGGCGTAAAGCAACACCACGTCTTTTATGACGAAACCAATATCGTAGGCTTTCAGCAACAAAAATCCGAAACTGAAATAAGCGACGGAAAAGATGCCCGACGGAATAAGAAATTTTTTAAAATCAGGACTTAGGGTTTTCCAAGCTTCAAAAATGTTTTCTCTTTCGTGCGGAATACCTGGACGGTCTTTCATTAAAGCAAGCACCGCCACGGACACAGCCGCCATAATCACCGCCATAATAAAAATTATACGGAAAGTGCTTACCCCTTGCCCCAGGAAGAGAAATAGAACATACACGATAAGCGGACCCAAAATGGCTCCAGCTTTGTCCATAGCCTTGTGCACCGCGAAGGCATATCCCCTAGTAGGACCTTCTGCCACTTCTGAGAGCCACGCGTCTCTAGGTGGACCGCGAAAACTCTTCCCCATACGTTCAACAATTCTAAAAGAAGCGAGCGCAATAATAGAAGACCCCATCAAAAGCATTACTTTGGCTAAAGTAGAAAACCCGTATCCTAAAATAGTATATTTTTTCCTTTTCCCGGATCTATCCGACAACCATCCAGAAAAATAGTCCAGCGAAGATGCGGAAAAATCAGAAAGCCCTTCCACTAAACCAAGCAAAGTGGCGGGAGCTCCCACAATGACTGTAAAAAATACAGAGAACACCGAAAAAACAGCCTCGGAGCTGATATCCGTCAGAAAACTGACAATGCCTAATTTGAAAACATCGGGGTGAACGTTAAATGGCCTTTTCTCCATAAAATTATTACATTATGCCAACCGTTATTTTCTAACCTTTGTTTTCTGTCTTCCTCAGAGCTCTTTTAGCAATCATCACTCTCTTCACAGCCAGACGTTTCGCTGTCTTGTGAGAACGTCTTGATTTCTTTTTTGGGCTAAGTGTGGTTCCTCTTTTTGCCATATACTTTTTTTAATTCAATTAATAATAAAGCTGGTTTGATTATACCCTAAAATTTAAAATAACCCAAATTTTTACTTGAAAATCATTCCCACGACAGTACCCAGCCCTATGGCCAACCCACCAATGACGACCATTCTTAGAGCATTTTTAAAAATCCTGGTTCGGAGCATCTCCGCGCTGACAAATCCCAAGACAACCAAAGCTATCAAACTAACCCCGATAGACCACCACAAGGCTTGCGGGATAGAAATGAAAAAATATGGAAACAACGGAACCAAACCGCAAAGTAGATACGACACGAACATTATCAGCGCGGCTATCAGTGAATTACTTTTTTGTATCTGATAATTTGGAGAAGATTCCTCGGTAGTGCGTTCGGACAAAAAACTGCCTACAAACATAGAGAACGCTTCCACGCAAATAAGCACCACACCGGAGACGATTATCTCTTTTTGCGCCATTCCCGCGGAAGCTATTCCCGCCAATAAACCCACAGTGGAAACCAAACTATCTTCGGCGCCAAAAATAAAATTTCTGGTATATAGAAGAAATGTTTTGTTATCTACAGTCATACTATTTTATGAAAACACTCGTCAACATAAATAAAAGTTAGAAAGAAAAATAACGAGAAAACTGTCCGATTAGAGGAAGCTCTTTTTCTTTACCTTGAGTGACATTCAGAATGCCGATAACAGCAAATACCAAAACGGCAAAATTAACGAAATTCATAAACATAAAGAACCTCCAGAACATTGAGCTTATAAGCCAGGCTATTATTTCAATCACGATTAAGACCAAACCTTGCTTGATGTGAAATTTGACGAAAGGGTCATCCTTCGCAGTCAAATAAGATACGATAACGAGCGGACCGAGATAGGACAAGATGCCCATGATGGTTTTGTTATCTTTCTTGCTAAGAGTCCCAGCACCCACCTCTGCATTTTCACTTTTGTTGTTAGAATCCATAAAATATTTATAACGTTAAATAAATAATAATTATCGCCTTTTTAATTATAACACAAAAAGCTCTCCTTTTCCTTCCACCTCCTTATTTGCTATACTTTGCGAATGGAATTCAAACCCCAAGAACCTTCTACAGAAACCCAAAAACCCAATGAAACCCGAAAAGAAGTAATGGAGAAAGCTCAAGATGAACGCCTCAAGCTAAAATTTGATGCATTTAAAAAAATACTAGACTCAGTGCTACACGCAATAGAGTTGACCCCATTGGGGAATATTACGATGGGAGTGGCTGTGGTTCGCGGTAAAAGATTCTTTATAGATGAAAAGCTCAGCAAAAAAGACAGAATTATGTATGGTTTGATAATTCTGCATAGTTCAATTTACAGTACTTTATTTACATATGGTGTTTTAAAAGGAGATATAGGCGCAGTCGTACTCTCTATACCGATATATGGGATCACTTCTGGACTTACCATTGCTCAGAAGAGGCAGGAGGTGAAGAAAAACATCCCTGAGTCTGTAAAAAAATATGGAGATTCTCTAAACGAACAGCTTATGGCTTCTAAAAAAACGATAGAAGAATACGGTTACGAGAAGGTTAAAGAATTAATAGAAAAAATGAAAAAGGAGAAAAAAAAAAGATGACAGTAAATAACACAACAAAAGAATATTTAGAAAAGCTCGTCGCCGACTTGATGAAAAGTGGCGAAGATAAAGAAGAACTTTCTATGTGGGTTGATTTGTATGACTTGCTCTCCCCCGAAGAACGCGAAACACTCGTAAATAATCTGGAAAAAGAATTAAGGGATCTGGAGAAATTAAAATAACAAAGTTTATTTTCTGTTTTTATATTTTCGTTCGTTACTTTTATATCCCGTATCAGAAGACCAGAAGAGAAAAATTTTCTTTTCAAAACCACCCTTCTTTTCAAAGTTTAATTTCTGGGCGTCTTTTATCTGTTTGTCCGTAATTTTTTTTAATCTTTTTATTTCTTCAATGACGTCCAGAACATCCGCCAACTCAGACACTAATTCCTTTTTTGTCTTTGCAGCAAGCAACCCACTGGCTTCTTCGCCTACTTTTTTCAAAAGTTCTAATTCAAATCCTCTGCCTTTCAGCCTTTTTATTTTATAATCACCGCCATGCTTTTTAATCTTCTCTGGGATTTTATCGCGAATCAGTTTGTTGTAATAAATCTTTTTCATAAAATATAAAGTTATTGCTCTGTCTTCTTTTCCGTCTTCCAATTTATTTCAAAAGAGATAGAATGCTTATCTGGAATTTTCCAGATTTCGGCTTACAATGCGATAAATAATCTTAAAGATAAAAATACATCTATACGTATTCGTATACGTATATTAATCCGGTAAACTTTCGCAAGCCAGACCATCTTTTTCTCTATCCAGATTATGCACGTCGTTATTTACTCCCCCGCAAGCCTCATACACTTCCTGCGCTTCTGAATGAGTCGTAAAGTCTGTGCAATTATACGCATTATACGAACATATGCGCCCCGAAGAAGTGGTTTGCGTAAAGATTGGCGCTGGTATTGATTTAGCCTCCTTTTCACACACCCCAAGCGCCCAAAGACCACGCTCATTCACACGCGCATAATCTTCCGCTGCCTTAAACTCTGCCTGATATTTGTAAGGTAAGTTGTATGTATATTCGTGACCATAGCCTTCGCGAATCATATGTTCATTAAAATTAGTCCCATCTAAAAGAAAAGCATATGCCAGCAAGCGCCCGTATTTATCTAGTTTACCTTGCGTAGCATCCAGTTCTAGTCGCGCACTCTGCCCCGTAAGCGTGGTTTTCGCTTTGTCCGATGCTTCTCGCCCGAAACACTGCACAGGCTTCCGAGGGTCCACCACTTCTGGCGTGTCCAGGCCTATCAATCGGATAGTCGTAATTTTTCCATCCAGATCTACCGAAAAAGTATCTCCGTCCACCACCCGTACCACCTTGTAAGTCCCTAGATTCTCTTCCCCCACCGGGCTCTGTACTGAATTCGGCGCAAGCGGGCTTGTCTCTATACTTTCCTTGGCGACAAAATCTTCTACAACCGGCCCTGTTTTCTTCTCTGTTATTACCATCACAAACACAAAAAGCACAAAAATTCCAATTAATACATAAGCTATGCATTTCGCTTTGTGTTTCATAACTTTATTTTAGCATATACGTATTCGTATACGCTACATTCAATAAGTAAGTGCAACACCAGTACGCTCTAATAATACCTCAAGCGG
>CAZXCD010000007.1:29660-36850 GCA_964638985.1 uncultured Candidatus Saccharibacteria bacterium | reverse complement strand
GAACCTCCGGAGACGTTGCTATCCTATTTCCCCAAGACGGGTTTTTTAACTATCATTGATGAATCGCACGTCACTCTGCCTCAGCTCAACGGCATGTACGCCGGGGATGCTTCTCGCAAGAATACCCTTGTGGAATATGGCTTTCGTCTGCCATCCGCCAAAGACAACAGGCCTCTCAAATATGGAGAATTTCAAGAACGTATCGGTCCGGTAATTTATACCAGTGCTACACCCGGAAAATACGAAATAGAAGAAAGTAAAAAGGAATGCGAGCAAACCTGCCCCGTACGAAGTACTCTTTCGTGCGGGGTTGTGGAACAAATCATTCGTCCCACGGGATTGGTGGACCCGGAAACGATAGTGCGTCCCGTAAGCGAAAAAGGAGATTACAAAGGGCAGATTCAAGATTTCATAGAGGAGACAGAAAGAACAATTAAAAAAGGCTTTAGGGTTTTAGCCACCACTTTGACTAAAAAGATGGCGGAGGATCTATCTAACTATTTAAAAAACCTGCCTGCCGGCAGGCAGGTGAAAGCAGAATACTTGCATAGTGATATAAAGACGATGGAAAGAATAAAAATACTTACCCAGTTTAGAAAAGGGGAGTTTGATGTTCTCGTCGGAGTCAATTTGCTTCGCGAAGGATTGGATTTGCCGGAAGTAGCCCTGATTGGCATCTTGGATGCCGATAAGGCGGGATTTCTACGTTCAGAAACATCTTTAATTCAAACCATCGGTCGTGCTGCCCGTAATAGCGAAGGAAAAGTTATTCTCTATGCTGATATTGAAACCGATGCGATGAAATTCGCTCTCAACGAGACCGAGCGTCGTAGGAATATTCAGCTTGCCTATAATAAAAAACACGGCATCACCCCAAAGACTATCTTAAAAAAGATAAAAGACATCACGGAAGAATTGGAAAGCGAACACGGAAAAGTGGTGAATGCCGAACTCGGTCTGGATTTGGAAGTTTTCAAGAGGGCCTACTCAAAAGAATTTAAGAAAGAAGAAAAAAACAGAAAAAGAATTCCAAATACTGCATTGGGTCAGTCGTATCTTTCCGATGAAGAAATAGGCAACCTCATTTACGAAAAAATAATAAAAATCAAAGAGAAAGAAATGAGCAAAGCGGTAAAAGAACTGGATTTTGAAACCGCGGCGATATTGCGAGATGAGATTGGGGTACTCAGGTTGCGATTAGAGAAGAAATAATTATGAACAGAGTAAAATTTTTAAGAAATGATACATATGAGTTTATAAAATCTCTTGATGATAATTTAGCGACTAAGGTTTTTGGGTTACTCGAAATTCTTGATCAACTAGGAGTACATCTTGGACCACCCAAGTTAAAGAAAATAACTAAGGAAATACATGAATTAAGAATTGTGGGTAAAATATCTGTAAGGGTTCTGTGCACCTTCTTTGAGGATAAAATATACATACTACATGTATTCATTAAAAAAAGCCAGAAAATACCACTAAGGGAACTCGAAAAGGCTGTTCATAGGTTGAACTACTTGCGTTAAGATACCATATATGATATCATATACAACATGAAAACATTAGCAGATTTAAAAAGAGAATTATTTAAAAGACCTGGAGTAAGAAAAGCTTATGCTGAGATGCAACCTGAATTTCAAATTATCCGTAAGCTTGCCTTGGCTCGCTCTAAGAAAGGCATGTCTCAAAGAAAATTAGCTCAAAAGATTGGTATTACCCAATCAGCACTGGCTCGTTTTGAGTCTGGTGGAATAAATCCCACTCTTTCATTTCTTCAAAAAATAACAAATGGTCTTGGTTTGAAACTATTGGTGAAATAAAAAGGTTAGTAACTTCCCTTGCTAAAGTCCTGCGGGGGGGGGTATTATTAGTTAGATTATATTATTAACCCGACTTTTTAAATATTATGAATAAAAAAATATTAGGTATTTTGGTCTTGATTTTGGTTTTTGCTTTTAGTGCTACTGCTCTTGCTTCTCTTACTTTTACTACGGATGCGATAACTGGAAATACTGCTTCCACTATAGATTTAGGCGCAGGGAATACACTATTTTTAAATTCAACAAACAATGCACCGATTACCACAGGCACAGGACTTTTCACTGTTTCTGGTAATCTATCGGTTCTAGGAAACGCTACCGCTTCTTCTTTCATTGGAGCTTTAACCGGTAACGCTGCTACCGCTACTAAACTAGCAGCTACCAAAACCATCAACGGAATAGCTTTTGATGGTTCAGCTAATATCACTATACCTAGTGACATTGTTCCTGGAACTTCTGGAAATGTTTTGACTTCTAATGGCAGTGTGTGGACGAGTGCAGCGTCAGCTGGAGGAGGGATTTCTGGATTGACGGCTGGGCGATTAATCCTTGCTACTGGAGCAACAACTGTGGGGGATGATGCGGGGTTGACTGTGACTGGTACTGGAGCTACGTTAAAACTTGTTGCTGACAGCTCTCTAGCAATGGCGCCTCGTACTGCCACGTTTGTGGTGGCTGCTTCAGACGCTACAGCAGCCGAGAAACGTGGCGCGGACTATGTCTGTGACGGTACAGCGGACGATGTTGAAATCCAGGCGGCAATTGACGCGTTGCCGACCCTCGGAGGTGAGGTCTATTTGTCGTCCGGAACGTTTAACATCATTACCCAACTCCAGACACACTATGGTCTATGGCTACGTGGCGTGGGATCGGGAACGATTCTTAAGGCTATTACCGGCATTCCGACAGGGGGTGCTATTATCGAAATCAAGAACGACGGGGTAATTCGATCGGCCACGGCGGGTAACTATGTCACGATTTCAGATATGACGATCGATGCCAATTCGCAGAGCGGACTCGAAGGGATTTACCTTCGCGGATATGCCAGCTCGGTCATTGGCACTCGCATCGAGCGAGTGAATATTAAGGGTGGAACCGGTTCATCTTCGTATGGAATTCTGACGGACATTGCGAGTGACGCTGTTTTTAGCGATTTGAACATCAGCTGGTCGGGTGGTGATTCGTCGATTGAAACACGGCGCATGGCACGACTTGTGATTGATCGCGGTACTTTTTCTGGTGCTTGTCTCCAGTTTTACAGCGATACTGTGAGTGCAGGGATTACAGTGTCCAATTCTCACATGACAGACACCTGTATTAAGACGACAAACAATTCTGGTACGCTTGACGGACTTATCCTTACGGGGAATCATTGGAAACTAACTGCAACGCGCGCTGATCAATGGATAATTAAATATGTCAAGCATGTTGTAATTACTGGAAACGTGATAGACGCAAGTGCAGCAACTTCGTCTACCGTACCTCCTGTAAGCATTGAAACAACAGCCACAGACTTCCTGTTTACTAACAATATTATAAAGACTGGATATCACACAGCCAATGCACGTGGCTATGGAGGTCTCCTTGCTGATGGATTACGTGGAACAATTGTAGGTAATCGATTTCTCGTTGCGGGGGCACAGAACTATGGAATCGCAACTAGCGTCGCCACAGCAGGACCCTTACTTATTTCTGGGAACGTTATTGAAAGTGATGGTGGAGCAAGTACAAAGGGAATTGTGCTTGCCAATTCCGACCGTGTAACTATGATAGGGAACACTATTTATTCTGTAGACACAGGGATATCTATTGCTAGCACTTCAGCCAACACTACCATCGGTTCAGGTAATGTTTATTCTTCGGTAACAACAGCAGTTTCAGACGCTTCTTCGACAACTACGCGCGCATTGAATATGCTTACTGGGACAAAACCAACATGTAATGCAACAACTCAGGGAACACAATGGTATGTGGCGGGTGGAGCAGGGGTAGCCGATACCATGGAAGTTTGTCGCAAAGATGCGGCTGACGCTTATGCTTGGGTGGCGGTATATTAAATCAGTTTTGCTTTATAACTCTCCGGCGCTTTAGATAAATATTGATATTGCTAGGTCTTGCCTAGTAGTCTGTTTCGATTGTGTTTGGAAAAGAAGCAGTAATGTGTTAAATTACATTGATAGACACCCCCTATGAATAAAGTGGGGTGTGGTTGCGTTATACACAAAAAAAACACATGAAAACAGACCCCGAAGGAAAGAGTACTTCCTACGGGGCAGGGAAAAACATGAAAAAAGAACCATTAGAAAAAATTGTAGTTAAAGGGGCTAGGACTCATAACTTAAAGAATATAAACGTTGAAATGCCACGCAACAAAATGGTGGTAATTACCGGTGTCTCCGGGTCCGGGAAATCGTCCTTGGCTTTTGATACTATTTTTGCCGAAGGACAGAGGAGATATGTGGAATCTTTGTCTTCTTATGCTAGGCAATTTTTAAACCAAATGCCGAAACCAGATGTGGATGAAATTTCCGGGTTGTCCCCGGCTATCTCCATAGATCAGAAATCCCGTTCCAATAACCCGCGCTCCACCGTGGCGACTATTACGGAAATTTATGATTATCTGCGTGTAATGTACGCACGCATCGGGCATCCGCATTGTCCGCAATGTGGAGAGGAAATAAAAAAACTTTCAAATGAAGAAATCTTAAATTTCGTTTTGGAAAAGCTCCCCTCCTTAGGTAAGGAGGGGGTTGGGGGTGGTAATTCTAAAAAGAACCACCTCGCCCTAAAGGGCACTCCTCCTCAGAAAGGAGGAGATAAAATTCGAAAGGTGATGGGGGTGGAATGGGATGAAACGGAAATCAGTATTTTTTCACCGATAGTGCGAGGAAGAAAAGGGGAATATTATCAATTACTTTACGATTTACTTGGAAAAGGTTTTGCCGAGATCCGTCTAGATGGGGTGATGAAGAAGCTTCGAGAACAAATTACTCTTTCAAAAAACAAAGCTCACAATATAGACATTCTAGTGGATAATTTTGCGGTACATGAATTTACAGACAATAAAGATGCGAGCCGCACTAGGCTTTCAGAAGCACTCGAGCGAGCACTTTTAGAAGCGGATGGATTGGTAGCTATTAAAATTGGTGACGAAGAATTTATAATGTCAGCAAAGTTTGCCTGCAAGAATGACGGTTTTTCTTTTCCAGAAGTTGAGCCTAGATTGTTTTCTTTCAATTCCCCGTATGGAGCTTGCCCGGAGTGTAACGGCTTGGGCTCAAAATATTTTATGGGAGATGAACCGTGCGATGTGTGTCACGGCGCCAGGCTACGTCCCGAAGCCTTGAATGTGTTTTTAGAAAGTTCCCAAAAGACGGTCTTTGGGGATTCCAAAAGACCGTCTTTGGGGAACAGGATAAATATTTTGGAATTATCTTCACTTTCCATCAAAGATGCGCACGATTTTTTTAAGAACTTAAAGCTCTCCGAACAAGAAAAAGAAATTTCCGTGCCGGTGGTGCGAGAGATAGAGGCCAGACTGCAATTTATGCTGGACGTCGGCTTGGATTATTTACAGCTTTCCCGCAAGGCCAATACGCTTTCTGGAGGTGAAGCTCAGCGTATCCGCCTGGCCTCTCAGCTGGGCTCCAGGCTCGTAGGTGCGCTCTATGTGCTGGACGAGCCGACTATCGGGCTCCATCAGCGGGACAATGACAGATTGATTAAAACTTTGCAGAATCTACGTGATTTGGGAAATACAATTTTAATTGTTGAACACGACGAGGACACTATTTACGCATCAGATTACATCGTAGATATTGGACCCAAGGCCGGAGTGCATGGCGGGGAAGTAATTGTCTCCGGTTATCTGGAAGACTTACTGACTGCAAAAAGGAATACGAACAACTCAAGAACTCTTGAATATTTAAGAGGGGAAACAAAAATAAAAATTCCAGAAAAAAGGCGACAAGCCAAGGGAGTACTTCGCATCACCGGAGGGAAAATTTTTAATATAAATAATATGAATGTGGAAGTGCCTCTCGGGGTGATGACGTCCATCACCGGAGTTTCCGGTTCGGGCAAGAGTTCTTTTATGTATGAAATTCTTTATAAAAATTTACAGGCTCGCTATGAGCGGAAATATCGCACGGCGCAAACATTCAACTGTTCTTCATTTTCCGGCACGGAGTATCTTTCTCGCGCGATATTGATTGACCAATCGCCGATAGGCAGGACCCCCAGATCAAACATTGCCACTTATACTGGGGCTTTTACCCATATCCGAGATCTTTTTGCTTCCACTGAAGAAGCGCGACTGCGAGGTTGGAAGGCCAACCGCTTCTCTTTCAATGTGAAAGGCGGACGTTGTGAAGCCTGTGAGGGTAACGGAGAAATCGCGATGGAGATGCATTTTCTGCCGACGGTTTACGTGACTTGCGATGTGTGCGGAGGAAAACGTTTTGATAAAGAGACTCTCACAATAAAATACAAAAAGAAAAATATTTACGAGGTGCTTCATATGACTGTGGAAAAGGGCTTGGAATTCTTTAAAGATATTCCCGCAGTCTCTGACAGATTGCAGACACTTATGGACGTGGGTCTCGGATATCTTGAAATCGGACAGCCAGCTACGACTCTATCCGGTGGGGAAGCTCAAAGAGTGAAAATCTCTAGTGAGCTGTATCGTCCGCACTTAGAAAAGACCATTTATCTTTTAGACGAGCCGACTGTCGGACTGCACTACGACGATGTGCAGAAACTTTTGGAAGTTTTAAATAAATTGGTTTCCAAAGGCAATACCGTTGTCTTGATTGAGCACAATCTTGATATTGTTAAAAGCTCGGATTACATTATAGATATTGGTCCGGAAGGCGGAGTAAAAGGGGGAAATATTGTTGCTAAAGGCACCCCCGAGGACGTCGCCAATAATGCGAAGAGTTATACCGGTAAATATTTAAAGAAGGTTTTAAGAAGATAATAAATACATGGATAGTAAAATCTTCAAAAAATTAAAGCTACCTGACAGACCCGGAGTATATTTCTTTTTAAGAACCTCACCCCCAGCCCCTCTCCTTGGCAAGGAGAGGGTGGCCAAAAGGCCGGGTGAGGTTCTTTACATTGGCAAGGCTACGTCATTGCGAGATAGGGTAAAAAGTTATCTTGGAAAAGACCCCGAAGGAAAGAGTACTTCCTACGGGGCAGGTTTAATAGAAACTAGAGGGCCACTTATTGTAAAAATGGTTCAATTGGCGGATAAAATAAAATGGCAGACCACCGATAGTGTGTTGGAAGCGCTTATTCTGGAGGCGGAACTTATAAAAAAATATCAGCCGAAATATAATACAAAAGAAAAGTCTGATAAAAGTTTTA
>CAZXCD010000007.1:0-29650 GCA_964638985.1 uncultured Candidatus Saccharibacteria bacterium | reverse complement strand
TAATTATGTTTGCATAACAAAAGAAAAATTACCCAAGGTAATAGTTGTGCGGGGAAGTACTGTCAAACATCGGGTGTTTGACAGAGTATTTGGTCCGTATCCGAGTGGCTCTCAACTTAAGGAAGCTCTTAAAACAGTGAGAAGAATTTTCCCATTTTTAGACGAAAAGAGTAAAAATTATCTTGAATTTTATAGACAGATAAACTTGGTGCCGGACTTAAACGACAGAAAACTGTATATGCAGAATATCAGAAATATAATTTTATTTTTTTCCGGCAAAAAACAGCAAATTTTCAAAAATCTAAAGAAAGAGATGAAAGAATACGCAAAGAAACGTGAATTTGAAAAAGCGGGGGAAATAAAAAGACAAATTTTTGCCTTACAACACATCAATGATGTGGCCTTGCTAAAAAATTCACCTCACCCCAGCCCTCTCCTTGGTAAGGAGAGGGGGAACTCAAATTTTCGTATTGAAGCTTATGACATAGCGCATATGGGAGGGGAAAATATGGTGGGGGTTATGGTGGTGGTAAATGATGGAGAGGTAGAAAAAAGCGAATATAAAAAGTTTAAAATCAGAACCCAAGATAACGCTAATGATACGGGCGCGCTAAAAGAAGTTTTAGAAAGACGCTTGGCTCACACGGAGTGGACTTACCCGGATTTGATAGTGGTGGACGGCAGTATCGCACAGATAAACGTCGCCAGAAAAATTTTGAATAATTTGAAAGTGAATGTTCCCATAGTTTCTGTGGTAAAGGATGAACATCATAAAGCAAGAGCTATAATGGGGAATAGAGAGCTCGGCTTAAAATATAAAAAGGAAATTCTGCTTGCCAATAGCGAATCCCACCGTTTTGCCATCGCGTATCATAAAAAAATGAGGAATAAGAATTTTTTAAAATAGCCATAAAACCCTTATTTCGTAAGGAATTTAGTCATATTTTGTCTCAAAAATGCTTGACAAATAGGTCTGAATATGCTATACTATATAGGTATTGAGGTTCTTTAAAATTTACTTAAATTTCTTGTCCAAATAGGCGTGAATCGGAATATGTTTATGAGTTTTCGTAACTATATTCCGGTTTATGCCTGTAAAATTACCTCATTCCGTAAGGGAGAGGTTGGGCGAGGAGAAAAAAAATGCCTATCACCATCAGAACTTGGGTGTACCTGTGGGACGCGTGCGGCCGACCCATCGGGATGGTCGTCGCGAGCGGGAAGGCCCGCTGGTACGTCAGGTTGCGGTAGGAACGGACCTGTCTCAATTCAGGTAAATAAATTGAGCGGCTAGAACGAGCTGATCTCGTTCAAAAGTGGGGGAGATGAAACATTCTCCCCCTCCTGTACACGAATGTGTATTCGTGCTGATGAGTCTAAAAAGATGAAACAGGAAGTTCTTTAAAATTTACTTGCGAGAGGAAGAAAGAATATTGAAGGTATTTTTTCTTCTTCTCGCAAGAGAAAAGCGCTCGAATGACCCGGTGGCAGGACTGAATGTTGTCTTGTCCAGAGGGATTGCGCTCGGGGTTTCAACGGATTCTTGGTCAGGCTGGAAACGCGTGTTTCTTAAACATAGTGAACCTGACAATGAATCCACCAGCATGTCCCGAAAGGATAGGATACGACAATGAACGCGATGACGAAAGCGACCATCATTTCCGAGGCAGCGGAAGTTGCTTCGGAGCTCGTTCCCGCCCCTGACTACCGCAAGGTAATCGGGTGGAAGGGGGTTTGCCAGGTGGCGAACCGCCTGACCAACTTCATGACGGAGGAGGCGGAAGAGGCATCGAAAACCTCCGTTCTCGTTTCCTCAGGATGGCCGGGTGGGGTGTACCGCGAGGTCCACCTTTCCGGTGGAGGTAACCCGAAGTTTTTCCCAGCGTATGATCTTCAGACGATGGGGTGGACCGCTCTCCAAGAGGAAGAGGCCTCCTTCATCCTCTGGCGCTCAGGATCCTCGGGTTGTGAGCTCGAGGCGGTCCGTCTGGGGACGGACCGGTGGGAGCTAACGTTCTCGCCGGCCCCGACCAATCCGGAGTACAGAGGGCAGTACTTCCACATCTGGGAAAAGGCGTAACTGTCAACACGAACCTGTCTCAATTCAGGTAAAGCAAATTGAGCGGCTAGAACGAGCCGATCTCGTTCAGGCCCCGGGTCGCCATCGTGCACCCGGGGCCTTCACGTTTCTACTTTTTAATTTAAGATAGTTTATAATCAAATTATGGGAAAAAGAGAAAACATTTTAATACTAAATGATATCCGAAGCGTGGAGAACGTCGGAGCGATGTTTCGGACGGCAGATGCGGCGGGGATAGTCAAAATTTATTTGACTGGGTACACGCCTTGTCCACTTGACCGTTTCGGGAGAAAGAGGGGAGACTTGGCGAAGTCTGCTTTAGGTGCGGAAGAATTTGTGATGTGGGAGCAGAAGAAAAATATTTTGCAATTACTTACGAAATTAAAAAGAGAAAAATATTCAATTATCGGCATAGAACAAGATAAAAAATCTATTGATTATAAAACCCTTCGACTTCGCTCAGGGCGGGGAAATGTGTTTATTGTTGGAACTGAGGTGACAGGCATACCGAAAAATATTTTAAAAAAGTGCGATATTATTGCTGAAATTCCCATGCGCGGCAAGAAAGAATCACTGAATGTTTCTGTGGCTACAGGAATTGCATTGTTTAGAATTTTAAATTTGTAGAAAAGTAAAATATAAAAATTTATAAAGCTCCACAAAATATATTTTTATAATGCACACATAATTTTCTGCTGAAAATTTGCTCTTCTCGCGCCGTCGCGCTGCGAAAGGCATTCTAAAAACATACTTTGTTCTGCTATGCCTGATGCACTGAGCAAAAGTGTGCACTGCGTCCATTTACGATTTTTCTTTTTATAATTCCCGCGCAGTTTCTTTTTTTACATTTTTTTCCTGTACGCCTGTAAACTTCATGATGAAGTTGAAATTTGCCAGGTAAACCATGAATATTTCGGTAATCAGACATAGAATCCCCGCCGAAATCTATACCTTTTGTTAATGTTTCTTTTACTGCTTTAAAAATTAATTTAACTTCTGTTTCTTTTAGACTAGAAACTTTTCGCTCAGGGTGCACTCCCGCTCGCCAAAGTATTTCGTCGGAATATATATTTCCAATTCCGGCGATAATGCTTTGGTCTGTTAAAATAGTTTTTATTTTACCGTTTGGTTTCTTATTAATTTGCAATTTCAAATTCGTAATTGTGAATTGTCTTTCTAGCGGTTCTGGTCCGATATTATTTAGATGCTTAGTACAGTGAGCCGTTTTTGTGTCCAATAAAGTTATTTTTCCAAACTTTCTCATATCCGAGAAAACCAGATATTTTCCGTTGGAAAGAGTGAAAACTACGTGCGCGAATTTAATTTTTGGGTCTTTGCCATAATAAAGATACCCAGTCATTTTCATATGAACCAGGATGGTCTTGCCGCCGGATAAATTTATTAAAATATTCTTTGCTCTTCTTTCTACTGAAACAACTTTTTTATTCAAAATTTCTTTTTTAAAAATCTTGAAATATTTTAGGTTGGCGACAGTGTCCCTTTTTCGTTTATCTTTAGTGGATAAATCAGTCCACACATTTCTTATCGTTAAACCCAGAACGGTCTTTTGGAGGCCTCTTTTGGTGGTTTCAACTTCTGGTAATTCTGGCATAAGTTAGATAAACATACGAATTAATTCGTCCCCAATATTTTTAACGCTTCGCGGATTTTTGTATTAGTGTTTGAATCAGGAGAACATTTCTTTAGCGCTTCTCGGGCTTCATTCTGAGAGTAGCCGAGCGATTTTAGGGCCTCCAATACATCCAATTCTCCCTGCAGGGAACCTTCTCCGCCACCGCTCCTCATCTTTTCCGCCAGCTTGTCTCGCAGTTCAATTACGATTTTTTCCGCTGTTTTTTTACCGATGCCGGATATTTTTGTGAGGTAGCTCGTGTCTCCGGTGCCGATGGCTCGCTCTAATGTTTCAATTGAAGCAATTCCCAAGATGGCGAGCGCTCCTTTGGGCCCTATGCCGGAAACATTAATGAGCATTTCAAAAAATTCCAATTCTCGAAGGTTTAAAAATCCGTATAAATCTAGCGCATCTTCGCGGATATGGGTGTGTATGAAAAGAAAAATCTCGTCTCCAATTTTTGAGGTCTTGGATAAAGTGTCGGGGGAGATGCTTATTTTGTAACCCACTCCACCGGTCTCTACAAGTATAAATTTCTCTGTCTTTAGTCCTATTTTCCCTCTAATGCTTCCAATCATAGACTGATTATATCATATCCTGAAAGGAGGCAGGCAGGTTGCGTTTTTGTCGCTTTTCTGTTAAATTAGACGTATGCCAATAACACAATCAGCCAAAAAAGCCATTCGCGGGTCGCTTCGTAAGAAGGCTCTCAACGACCAGCGCAAGAAGGTAATGAAAGAGATAATTAAAAAGATTGAAAAAATTGCGAAATCAAACGTACAGTCTGACAAGGATGAGGCGCGAAAGATGCTCTCAGGCGCCTTCCAGGTGATAGATAAAGCCGCTAAAAGAGGCGTCATCAAAAAGAACAACGCTGCCAACAAAAAGTCTCGTTTATCAAAATTAACCAAATAAAGATTGTGAATCATCTACTTGAATTTTATGGAACTGAATGTCCGCACTGTGTTTCTATGCATGAGCTGGTAGTAAGGCTGGAAAAAGAAGAGGGTATAAAAGTTGAAGCCATAGAGGTTTGGCACAACAAAGAAAATGAAGCGCGCTTGATTGCGCTGGATAAAGATTTCTGCGGAGGGGTGCCTTTTTTCTATAATACAAAAACAGAAAAGTGGATTTGCGGAAGCGACAGCTATGAAAATCTAAAAGCTTGGGCGCAAGGAAAATGATGCAGTGTTTTTTGGGAAGTAGTGTTATATAATAAAAATATGATGTTATCCCACAAGAATAACAAAGGTTTCACCCTCATAGAACTTTTGGTAGTTGTTGCAATTATCGGCCTTTTGTCATCGATAGTTTTGTCCAGCTTAAATAATGCGCGAATTAGTGCACGAGACACTAGAAGGATTTCAGATATGAAAAACATAAGTACGGCACTAGAATTATTTTATTCTACTTATGGACGTTATCCGATTACGGCAGGTGCTCCATATTGGGATGGACACTGGATGAATTTTCAAACATGCTTAGAGACAGGAGTGGGGTGTGGATTTACCATCTCAGGGACATATGAGCCCGTGATGAAAGATGTATCAAATGACCCATCAGATGCAACTCCTAATGTTTCTGATAATAGTGTTACTTATTATTTTTCATATAACTGCGCTAGTAATCAAGGATATGTGCTTCGCACACGCTTAGAAAAAACTAATCAAATACTTTCAAGTGATGCTGACGGTGGTTATGGTAGCGCGGTAGATGGTGGCTGTGATGACGCTAATAGATATTATTGTATAAAGCAAAATTGGTGTTTCTAAAATTAAACAAACAAAAAACCACCCAGACCTAGGTCGGGGTGGTTTTTTGTTGGAGAGAATATTATGCGCGTTGTACGTTCACAGCATTCAATCCTTTTGGTGATTCCTCAGTTTCGAAAGAAACAGCATCACCTTCTTTGAGCTCATCAAAGGTTACGCCAACCAAAGAATTGCTGTGAAAGAATAAATCTTTCGCAAGGCCTTCTCCGGTTATAAAGCCGAAACCTTTATCAGTGAGTCTTTTTATTGTACCAGTCATTGATATTTTTAGTTAAATTGTTAAATACAAAAGTGTTCTACGAGATCGACTATTTTTTGTTCATTCAAACGTGAAGTCCGAATGAACCTACGTACGTACTTTGTACAACAAGTATATCACAAAGACACCCCATTTGTCAAGCGAAATACTCGCTATTTTGGCCCAAATAAGCTAATCTACATGGATGTCAAAGGAACCCAAGGAAACCCCTAAAACCCAAGAAACTATAGTCCGATTTGATAATGTCTCATTTGAATGGGGCATCAATATGCCTATTTTGGATGGAGTGAGCTTTACCATAAGACGAGGCACAAAATTCACTTTAATGGGTCAAAATGGTGCCGGGAAGAGTACTATTTTCGGGTTGATTTTCGGTTCTTCTGTCCCTGAATCCGGAACCATCAACATAGTAAACGGAGTAAGCATCGCGCAGTCTCTGCAAGTAATTCCTCGTGATCAACTCAACTTAACCGTGCGAGAATTTTTTGAGAAATGTTTTCAAAATAAAACATCAGCGAAAGTGTATGATATTGACCCTCGGATAGATGATGTTTTAGAAGTGGTAAATTTAAAGGGGCACACGAAAGTACACGATAGAATAGTTAGGACTTTCTCCGGTGGCCAGCAAGCGCGATTACTCCTCGCTTCGGCAATCATTCAGGACCCGGATTTACTTCTACTAGATGAGCCGACGAACAACTTAGATAAGGCGGGGATAGCGCATCTGACAAAATTTTTAATTAATTATAAAAAGACGGTGCTCGTCATTTCTCACGATGCGGAATTTCTCAATGCTTTTACCGAAGGGGTGCTGTATTTGGATGTTTACACCAAAAAGATAGAGCAATATGTGGGGAATTATTTCAATGTGGTGAAAGACATTACCGCTCGAGTAGAAAAAGAAAATATGAAAAATGCCCAACTCCAAAAAGAAATTCAAGCCAAAAAAGATCAAGCGAACGTGTTTGCTTATAAAGGCGGGAGACTCAGATTAGTGGCGAAACGAATGCGCGAGAAGGCGGAAGAATTGGAGGAGGAAATCGTGGACGTGCGAAAAGAAGATAAATCTATCCGGCCGTTCGTTATTCCAGCGCAACCGGACTTGATAGGAGAAATTTTAAATATTTCTTCTTTTGCGACGATGAAAAACGGAAAAATAGTAAAACACAAGGCGCACATTTCTCTGAATAAAAACAATCATCTGCTTTTACGGGGCCCGAACGGCATAGGCAAGACGACCTTGCTAGAAAGATTGGCAAGTGGAAAAGCAGACGGGGAAAAGGTTAAAGAGGGAATACGTATTGGTTATTACAGGCAGGATTTCTCTACGCTTAACTTTGAAGATACTGTATATCAATCTCTCGCTTCTGCGATGGTGGAGGGCGGAGAGAGGCTAAATGAAGAGCATATGCGCTCTATCGCTGCGGGATTTTTAATCACTGGAGAATTTATTCGGACGAAAATAGGGGACCTGTCCGAGGGGCAAAAAGGGCTCGTGGCTTTCGCCAGACTGGTCTTGCAAAAGCCGGGATTGCTGATTTTAGACGAGCCGACCAACCATATAAATTTCCGTCACTTGCCGATAATCGCTAAAGCATTAGATGAATACAAGGGCGCAATGATTCTCGTCTCCCACGTGCCAGAATTCGTAAAACAAATTAGGATTGATGAAGTACTTGATTTAGACCCCGTCACTCGCGAGTGACGGGGTAGAAAAGTAGACGTACGTACGTATTGACATAAACCTCGTTTGGGTGTATAATATATAGATTATACAGTTCTTTAAAATTGCAAATAAGTTACGAATTCGCCATAGCTTCAAGTAAATAAAAGTGTCAAACATCGGGTGTTTGACAGGTGTTTCTTTGAAGCTGTGGCGAAAGCCAAATACAAACAGCAGAGTGGCACATGTGCCACAAAGGAGGAAGACATGTCTTCCAACTTTTCCAGGGGCCAGCTCCGCCAGGTGGGAAATTCTCTCGCGGCGGCCGAATGGTCGGCCGAGGATCTGACCCTTCTCGGACAGGCGGGACGTGATCGTCTCGTCGGGATTCGCGACTCCCTCCGACGTGGAGGCGACATCGTCTCGGCCATCATCGAAGGTCGGACGGAGCTCTGGCTACACGAAGGCCAGAAGGGGAACCAGTATCTGCTGGGTCGCGTCATCTACGCACGCTTGCAGGAGACTGGTCTTCTCGCCAGTTGCGCTGACCTCGCCGAGCTCGAGGCCATCAAGGCCAAGGGCGTCGAGTTCTTCCGGCAGCACTTTGCCGGAAAGGCTGTCTTCGGATGGCGTGGCGTTCAGGACGGCAACGTGCCGTATCTCGTCGAGGACGGTGGCGAGGTGATGTTGCTCTGGCACTGGCTCGCCTACCGCTGGTTCTCCCGCAGCCCCGCGCTCCGTCGCAAGTAAGTTCTTGGGCTTTGGTCGCTGTGACCTCTTAGGTCCTCTGACCTCAGCCCTGTGTTCGTTTTTGAATCACGATCTTCACATCGGCCTCGCATTGTATGCGAGGCCTTTTCAATTATATTTTGATATACTAAAAGCGGTAATAGGCGAATTTGAAAGAGATTACGGTTTCTTTCTGCCGAAACCAGTATCCGTATATCGAGAATGTTTGAAATCAAGGTTTCAAGCAGAGTGGTGTACGTAGAAACTTCATAAAAAATGAATATACTTGGTATAGAATACTGACGCATTATTATGCGAAATAATTTTCAACCCTGAGCTTTTTAAAAAAATTCAAAGGGTGGTGGCACAGATGGCATTCTATACGTTCGTTCAGGACGACAACGTGCCGTATCTCATCGAGAACGGTGGCAAGGTGATGTTGAACTGGAACTGGCTCGACAACAACTGGAACTCCAACAACCCCGCGCTCCGTCGCAACTCTTTTCATTTCTCTCCTGACTTTTTGTCTGGAGAGTTTTGTTTTACAATCTGTCCGTGCCAACCACCGAGTTGTTTGCCTGCTGTGGCGAGTGTTTCAGATAAAGCCGTGTATTTTCTGGTGTCCAATGCTTTAATCTCCCAAAGTATATACAAAAGAAATTTCAAAGTATCAAGCGAAATAATGGCTTTTCTGATGAATGGTTGCTTTTCTTGTTTTTCTAAAAAGCTTGCGACTAATATGCTCTCAATTGTTTGGATAAAGTATTTATCTATGGTTTCTGCTAAAGTATATCTAGAAACTTTTGGAATAGTTGGGATATAATTTTGCCACAATATGTAAGCTACTTTCATTATTTCTAAAACTGGTAAAATTTTCCAAGTGGGGGGGGGTCTTCTCAGTTGTTTTATTTTGCATTTTTAAATAATATCATGAATTCAATAAATTTTGAAAAAATAATTTCGGTTGAGAATTTACTTCTGGCATGGAAAGAATTTATGCGTGGCAAAAGAAACAAAAAAGATGTGCAGGAGTTTCAATTGCATTTTATGGACAACGTTTTGTCTTTACACCAGGATTTAAAAAACAAAACATATGTTCATGGTGGGTACTATGCTTTTAAAATTTCTGATCCCAAACCTAGGGATATCCATAAGGCAACCGTGCGAGATAGGCTTTTACATCATGCTATATACAGAGTGCTATATCCATATTTTGACCCAAAATTTATCCACGACTCATATTCTTGCAGACTAGAGAAGGGAACACATAGAGCAATAAACAGATTTCGGGATTTTCATAGGAAGGTCTCAAAAAACAATACAAAGACATGCTGGATATTAAAATGCGATATCCGAAAATTCTTTGCGAATATTGATCACAAAATTCTAAAAGAAATACTGTCAAGGACCGTCCTTGACGCTGATATCTTGTGGCTCTTGGGACAGGTGATAGATAGTTTTTCTTCAAATACACATATGCGCGATAGCGTAAATGTGTCACTTGTGGGTTTACCTTTAGGTAATTTGACGTCTCAACTATTAGTAAATATTTACATGAACGAATTTGATCAGTTTGTGAAAAGGGAATTGAAAGTTAAATATTATATCAGATATGCGGATGATTTTGTGGTTTTGTCACAAGATAAAGAATATTTACAAAATACCCTAGAACAGATGAAAGAGTTTCTAGAGAACAAATTAAAATTAAACATGCATCCAGATAAAGTTTATATTAAAACCATTGCTTCTGGAGTTGATTTCCTTGGTTGGGTGAGTTTTCCAAAATACAGAGTTTTGAGGACGAGTACGAAGAGGAGGATGTTGAAGAAATTAGAAGGAAATCCGAAAGAAGAGGCTATTCAATCTTATTTAGGAATATTGAAACATGGGAATGGTTATAAACTTAAGAAAGCACTGACTTTAAAAAAATAGCCAGTTCTTCGCCTTTTATTTCTCTTACAGTGTTTGGTTTTAGGTTTCCTAATTTTATATTCATAATTCTTTCGCGCTTTAGATCTGCCACTTCTTGGAACAAATTTGAACACATTCTGCGGATTTGGTGTTTCTTGCCCTCGGTCAGAATTACTCTGAAGGTATTTTCATTAATTATTTTTACTTTGCAGGGTTTGGTTTGATAGCCCTCAATGTCTACCCCGGCTTCCATCTTCTGTTTGAAATTTGAACGTAGTTTATTGGAAGTTCTCACCACATATTCCTTCTCATGAAAATATTTTGGATTTAAAAGTTGGTCTGTGATGCGTCCATCGTTGGTGAGGATGAGTAGTCCGTGGGAATTTTTATCCAATCTCCCGAGAGGGAATAAGTCTTCCCGGGGAGAATTTGTTTCAATGCCAATCGGTTTGTTATAGGCAAAATATTTGTATTCAACTTTTTTAACACCCCGAACTTCTATTTTGTCGGTCTCATTCACCTGACTACCCAATTCTGCCAATTTGCCGTTGATAAAAACCTTCTTATTTTTAATGAGTTCATCCGCGCCCCGCCTGGTAGATATTTTTTTATCAGCTAAATATTTATTGATACGCATATTATTTTTTGTAAATATCATGATTACCCACAGAATGAAAATGGACCATTTCCTCTGATGCAAATTCAAAAATAATTCTATGGCTACGTGAGATAGAAAAAGCCCAGTTGGGATGTAGTTTTCCGTGTAATTTATGGGTTTCTAACACCGGACTGAAAGGATTTTTTCTGAATATTTTTTCTTTCTTTTTGGCAACTGATTTTAATTCGGGGCTTAGTTTTCTATATTCCCGTTCAAATTTTGAAGAATAAATTATTTGCATAAATTAATCTAAATCAGCCAGCGATTTTAAAACCCTGCCTTCCCCGCGAGCTATCTCCGCTTGGCTTTCACGGATTTCCCTAACGAGTTGTTCCTCCTTCCAACTCCTTAGGGCGTCTCTGAAAAACTCGCTGATAGAAGCATAGTTTCCAGCTTTAACCTCTTTTTCCACTTCGCGTTTTAGTCCGGGTGGTATTGAAATGTTTAATGTTGTTCTCATTCCGTAAGTGTAGCAAATTGTGCTACAGGCTGTCAAGAGCACTTATCCTCAATTGTTTCTTATTCGTATCGCAGGGCGTCAATAGGACTAAGTGAAGCGGCACGACGGGCCGGGTAATAGCCGAAGACGATTCCGGTCATAGCAGAGACACCAAACGCGAGGAGTACGGAAGAAAGAGAAACGCTGGTGGTTAAAAGCCCGGTCAGATTCACAATATAAGAAATGAGCCACCCGAGAGCGATGCCTATAATTCCTCCGATAAGAGTCAATGCTACCGCTTCAATTAAAAATTGCGTTGAGATGTCACTTTTGCGCGCGCCTATGGCTTTACGCAAACCAATTTCTCTCGTACGCTCAGTCACAGTTGTAAGCATCATATTCATAATGCCGATACCTCCCACAAGAAGAGAAATTCCACCAATCGCCGCTAAAAGATATGTCAAAGTGGAAGTAACACTTGAAGCGGTGGAGAGAATATCATTTTGGTTGAGCACACTAAAATCAGCTTGCGTTGGGTCTTTTATTTTATGTCTGTCTAAAAGGAGCGCAGTGATGTCGGCTTGGACTTCCGTCATCATTTCTGAAGTTGAGGCCTGCACTGCAATGGTCGTCAAATATTGATCACCGGAGAGATATTGTTGCGCGGTTCTGACGGGGATATAGATAATGTCATCTTGATTTTGAAAACCCGTGCCACCCTTAGCGACTGTTACGCCTACTACTTTAAATTCCAATTTATTGATACGAATGGATTTACCAATGACGTATGTATTTTCTCCAAACAAATCGTCTCTAGTCGTGGGACCAAGCACAGCGACCCGCAACGCCGAGTTATTTTGTGTATCGGAGATGAAAGAACCTTCGGCCACTTCTGTGTTGCTAATTTGGGGAAAATTAGCCGTGACACCCGTCACACTGGTGTTTGTATTCGTTCCTTTCGCGGTGATTTGATATCTGCTTGAAACTTGAGAATCTACCGCTTTTACATTAGGGACCTCTAGGGCGATAGCCCTCGCGTCATCATTCGTAAGGGTTTTCGCATTTCCACGGCCACTCGTCGCGCCGAAGCCTCTCATCTGCTCGGCTCCGGGGGATATTTGAATTAGATTTGACCCGAGTGATTCAATGGAAGAAGAAATAGAGTTTGAAGCTCCGGTGCCGATGGATACCATTGCGATAACGGAAGATATACCGATGACAATGCCCAAGATAGTGAGTCCTGAACGAACCTTGTTGGCCATTAAAGCGGTGTATGTCTCATGTGTAATGTCGTTAAATTTCATAATGTTTCGCATATCTCTGCGCGTGAGATTTTGAATCGGAAACAATCACCCCGTCACGCAAGGTGATGATGCGTTCCGCATACTCCGCCACGTCGTGTTCATGCGTAATTAAAATAATAGTTCGGCCCTGTTCTTTGTTTAATTTTTGAAAAGTGCCCAGTACAATTTCTCCGGTTTTGGTATCCAAGTTTCCGGTTGGTTCATCCGCCAGAATGAGAGAGGGATTATTTACCAATGCCCGCGCAATGGCGACACGCTGAATCTGTCCACCGGAAAGTTGATTACTCATATGAGAAAAATGCGATTCGGTCATTCCGGCCGCGAGGAGCGCCTCCACAGAGCGTGTTTCTCTTTCCCCTTCATTTACTCCGGCATATACGAGGGGGAGCATCACATTGCGCATAACGGTGGTGCGGGGCAAAAGATTGAATGATTGAAAAACGAAACCGATATGGAGTCTGCGAATATCAGCCAATTCCTCATCAGTAAGAGTGGAAACATCTTTGTCATCAAGAAAATATGTTCCGGTTGTGGGTGTGTCTAGGCATCCCAACATATGCATCAGGGTGGATTTGCCAGAGCCCGAAGGCCCCATAATGGCAATAAACTCTCCATCCTCAATCGTAAAAGAAACACCCTTCAAGGCTTGAAAGGCCGTATCGCCAGAGCCATATGTCTTTGTAATGTCAGTAATTTTTATCATTATTTTTTAATTTAACTAAAATGGCTGTCGTACTCGCACATTACCCAGGCCACCCCCGCTTGCGTTTGGAGTCGTGGTGGCACCGGAAATAGTGCGGGTTACAATTTGTTCGCCTTCTTGGAGTCCAGACAATATTTCCACATTCGTATCATCAGAAGCTCCAACGACGACCTTTTTTTGTTCAGGAGTTCTACCCGAAGCAATTCCCTGACTTCCGCTCGCCAGATAAATTTCCGGATTGAATATTTGGACAAAACTTTCATTATTTAATGTTTTCACCGCGCTTCCAGGGACAATGAGGACATTTTCTTTTGTTTCAGTAGTGATGTCTGCGCTTACGGTCATTCCCGGTTTGATTCTTTCGTCGCTGGTGTCAAAACTTATTTTTACGTTGTAATTTACAACTCCGGAAGACACGGTGCCGATGGAATCTATCTCTGCCACTTTGCCGGCGAGGACAAGGTCTGTGATTGCGTCAAAAGTAAGGGTGACTTTTTGTCCGAGTTGCACTCTTGCAATGTCAATCTCATTAAGCGAAATGGTTGCCACTCGTTCCGCGGTTATGACTGTACCCAGGGTTGTGCTAGAACTCGCATTGTCCCCCTTTATCACGGGTACACTAGCAATAATTCCAGCAAAAGGGGCTCGGATGTAGTAATCCGCCAGGTCTTGTTTAGCATCAATCAAAGCATTCTCTTTTTGGGTGACGGTAATCAAAGCGCTTTCTAAATCAATATCATTAGTTGGCAATAAATTTTTGTAATCTTGAATGTCTGTTTTGGCTACGAGTAGGGTAGAGCTGTCGCTGTTTATTGTGTTTGTGTATTCAGACAGAGTGTCTTGATAATCAGTAAAATTATCATATTGTCCCGTGTCTTCCGCCAGATAATTTACATAGTCATTTAGACTTTTTATGGCGCCGGCTAGAAGTTGAGTGGTATTGTAGGTTTCATTGATGGAAGCTTCAATGTCTTTCGGTTCCGAATTATAAGTGAGGATACCGAAATTCTTTTTATTTTTATTGTAAGCTCTTTCGGCGACATAGGACGCGCTTTCCGCCTTGTCTCTGTAATTTATGGCCGTATTTCCGCTCTGCCTAGCGGCGCCGTCTGATAGGTTTGTCTCGCCTAGAAGGTCTTTAATTCCAGAAAGAGTGGAAGGCAAGTCTAGAAAAGTGGTGGAAACCGCATTAAAGCCATCTGAGTAAACTTTGGTTAAACTGGCATCCGTATTTTCATTTGAATTCTGGATTTGAAGCTTTTGCAATGACAATTCCGCATTTTGTAAATTTATTTCCGCGTCTCGGACAGATTTTTGCGCTGTGGTGCTATCAAGAGAGAAGAGCAGTTTACCACTTGTGACTTCGTCCCCCGGCTCTACGCCTACATAAGTGATGGTGCCGGAAACATCCGGTTTGATATCAATTTGGTTTAAAGCAGATACTTGTCCACTGCCGACAACCGAGGAAACAATATTGCCCCTCCCAACATTCGCCATCATATAACGAATTTCTCCGGTTGTGTCGTTTATTTTCCCGTAACCCCAGTATCCCAAGAGTAAAATCACTATCAAAATGATGACGTTTATCACTTTATGGGACAGAAGATATAGCTTAATTTTATTAATGCGTTCTTTCATATATTTTTTATATTAGAATCCGGTACTCATCATTAGCTCTGGTGACGGTACCAGACGGATGAGCTTTGCTTCTATCTGACCTTGCTCGTTGGGAGACCCTATCACCACGATGAAATCATTTATTTTTAAATCGTTGGCGGTAATATTTTCCTGCATTCTTTGTATTTGAGTGTCATTTGCTGTTAAGATGACTTTTTCTGTATTGTCTTTGTCCTGTACTATTATCGTCGGCAGTTCAATTTTTATAATTTTGCCTATGGCGCCGTGGGCATTGGGGAAATTTTCTTTACCCAACATCAACATTGGACGTTCGGGTCTCATACCGAAATTACGTTCATAATTGTCTCCCCAGGCACGGCCGAAAGATGCCTTATGGAAACCGATAGAAATACCAGCCGATAAAACGAGTAGCAAGATTATAACAATTCCTATCCCGTATAAAATTCCAACAAAAATCTTTGATTCAAACATCTTTCCTATTTTTTCTTTTATTTCTTTCATTTGATTTTGCGAAATCACGTCGCGCAACCGTCCATTTAGCGCGACGCTCTTTAATTAAAATGATAATACCGCCGGACCACTAAACGTTAATTGATTGTTGATAATTTGCTTCAACACATATTTTATTGACAAGAAAACAATGAACAGCAAAGAAAGGGTAAACACGATGCTCATAATTGGCAAGGATTCCGCGAGAGAGAAAGATAATTCCTTCCAGTAAGAAAGCATCAATCCGGTGTCGGAAAATATCAAAGAGGAATATTCGTAAAAGCCGGATTGCGATAGATCGTTTGATAATACTTTGAAAACCGGGACCAACCCCGCCAGGGAAGTGGCACCGAGAGAAAAGAAAGCCCAAAATTTAGTTTGCGTGTTGCGTTTTTCTCGCGCGACTATGGTGTTCCAAACATTTTCGGCCAAAATGGAACTTTCGTTATATTTAGCCTTTTGAAAAACTTTTGTTAATTTGTCCTGCATACGTAGTGTATACGTAGCAGAAAGTTGTTTGGGTGCAATTCACCTCACCCTAGCCCTCTCCTTAATTAAGGAGAGGGGGAAATCAGTTTCCGCAACTCTATAATCGCTCTGCGGTGCTGGCTTTTGACGGTGTTGGTGGGCTTGCTCAAAATTTCCCCTATCTCTTCAAAAGTCATTTCTTCTTGGTAATAGAGCACTAAAACCTCCCGATATTCGGGGCGCAACTTCTCTAATGTTTTATTCAGAGTTTCAATATCTTCCAATTTTTGCAGAGCTTCATCAGGTAATAAATCTTCTGATTCTATATTTTCTTCAAAAGAATCTTCGCTATTTTCTGCTAGGTCTTGCCTAGCAGAAGTTAAATCAGAAAATAAAATACTTTTCTTTCTTCTTGAAAAATCAGTAATAGTATTTCTGGTAATGGTAAAAATCCAAGTTTTGAAACTCGCTTTTTTTGAATCAAATTTTTTAATATTTTTCCACGCTTTTATAAAAACCTCCTGTACTATGTCTCCCGCGTCATTTCTGTTCGTCAGACGAGCAACAAAATTAAAAAGGGGAGAGGCGTATCTTTCTATTAGGTATTTCAAAGCTTCTCTCTCGCCATTTTTGTATAACTCTATTATCTCATTGTCACTTTTTTCTTCCCCCATAAAACAAATATAGCACACTTAACGTGTGCTATATTTGTTTTCCCTGTTTGCTAATTATTAGTGTTGGATGGTTGTGGTAGTAGTTTTCTTGCTGAAGGGGGTGAGTTGTCCCGGTTGTCCAAAGATATATTTAGCTAAATATACGAGCAATAGGATGAGGATGATTAAGAGAAGCCATCCGAAAATATTTGTCGGGAAGAAGCCTGCTCCAAAGACATTTGCTCCGAGCTGTACCACTTCTTCTTTTATAGGCTCACTCCAAATCTGAGCTGAGACATTTGCATTTACTGATTGCATATGACCGGAAGGATCAACATAAGAGAGAACAGCTGGGAAATTTAAGTATGTTCCAGCAGGAATGTTTTCTCGTACGCGTACTCTTACAGTCACTGTACCTTGCGCATTTGCTCTCAATGTTCCCAGACTAAAGATTAAAGTATTTCCAGATCTGGTAGGATTGCTTGGGTTTGAGAACATATAATCAACTTCATAAGGAAGATCAAGTCTCAAAGTCAAACCGGTGATTGAAGCATTTCCTATGTTTTGGTAAGTAACGGTGTAATTTATTTCGTCTCCCGGATGAGGCCTGGTGTTGTCTATCGTAGGTACGATAGGTTGGTTTCTGTCCACAGAAGAATTGATAATCACATAAGAAGTAGGAATGACGGGATCAGTGATTACTTGTCCGCGCACTCTTACTGTTACTGAGTCGGTGGAAGAGCCATAGTTGTTACTGCAACTTATTGTATAAGTTCGTGTGGATGTCAGCGATCCGGTGTAGAAAGATCCCGGGCCGATGCTTTTTATTCCTGCCCAGCCGACAGAACCGCCGGAGGCGATACAAGAAGTAGCGTTAACAGTACCCCATCTGATGGTGGTAGAGCTGTTGTAAGCCAAGTTTGTGCTGTCGGCGTAGATTACCACTGTAGGCTGATTATTTACAGGAGGAACATAACCACCGGTTGTGAAGAATGAAAGGATGCTCCCGCGCGCTGTGTCTTCACTGTTTTCCGCCATCGCGCGGAAATAGTAAGTGGTGTTTGGCATAAGACTGGTGATTGTCCTGTCATAATTTGTTGATCCTGAACCATAAGAAGTTCTGGTGGTTGAATATCCCAAGCTGGTGCTTGTGCCGTATTCAAACCAAGCGCGAGTGGTGCGTCCGTTTCCATCTACGCGACCATTTAATGTTGCTTCGGAAGAGCTTACGTTGGTTGCGTTTCTGGTAGTCACATCCGGGCCATCGCCGTTGTTGCTTCCTCCTTCGTCGGTTTTAAATGATAGGATGCTTCCTTCGTCTGTACCTTCGCTATTTTCCGCCATTGCGCGGAAATAGTAAGTGATATCCTCGTCAAGGTTGTCAATGAATTCATTGAAACTGGTTGAATTGGAACCGTAAGAAATTCTTGAAGTTGATCTGTTTAGGTTGGTTCTGCTTGTGCCGTATTCAAACCAAGCGCGAGTGGTGCGTCCGTTGCCGTCTACTTGGCCGTTTAATACCGCGTCCTCTGTATCAACACTTGTTGCATCTCTGGTAGTAACATCTGGACCGTCGCCATCGTCGTCGTTATTTCCCACAGAAATGGTTACAGAATCAGAAGCGGAGGTTCCGTTGTCGTTATAACAAGTGATGTTGTAAGTTGTAGTGTATGTTAAAGCTCCGGTGTAGAAAGATCCTTGGTCATTATCTTTTGATCCCGCCCAGCCGTTGGTGCCTCCGCTTGCGGTACAACTGTCCGCATTGTTGGCATACCAACGTAACATGGTAGTTTCCCCGTGATCAACATTATAGTCGTCGGCGGTAAGAGTTACTGTTGGGTATTCTTGAGAACCGTTTACTACCACAGTTACTGAATCATAGGCCGGACTTGTGCCACTTGCTCCTTGGCAGGTGATGGTGTAGGTGGTTGTGTACTCGGGATAGACAACTGAGTATCCAGAAGTTCCATTTCCGCCACCGTTCCAAGAAGTGGAACAAGATGCCGCATATTGTGAGCTCCAAGAAAGGGTAGAACCTTGTCCTCGGGTAATACTTGATGGGCTAGCGGTAAGGTTGACCGTAGGATTTTGAGCTGGGGGGACATCGTCCTGATCGAAACTAGCATATACCTGACAGTTGGAATATACCGGTCCAGTAATAAATGTATTTCCAGATAAATGACCATTACAACCAGTAACTGAATTTATAGAATATCCAGAGTATGGAGTTACAGTGAAAGTGGTCGTATTGCCTGCGTTAACTTGTCGTGAACTTGGAGAAATACTTCCACCCTGTCCGGCACTTGCGGTGACGGTGTAGGTGTTATCTACAGGAGGATTATACGTACATGGGTACGATATATGGTAATTGTTTGCAGCTGGATCCTGGCAAGTTTGAGATGGCGGAGGCGTATTATCAATTATGGTAGCCGTAGTACAGTTGGTTGACTGCCCATTGCTGGTGGAAACAGATACATATTTTTTTCCAGGAGTACTCCATCTTATCCAATTTCTCATGTTGCTAGAACCTGATTCAAAATAAGATGTTCCTCCATCAGTTTGCCAAGAATATGAACCGCTTCCTCCGAACACTTCAAACTTTACACCTTTGTTTATATTGTGAGGAGTTGGAGTTGCGCCATAGTCTAAGGAGCAGGTGAGGGAGGTGGGAGGAGGGTTATTGGGGAATGTCATCGTGACATTACAGTTGTTGTATATAGCTCCAGTGGTATAAAACCAATAACCGTTTACTGAGTCATATGAAGGACTGGACCCAGACGGACAAGAACCTCCGCGAGTAGGTGCGCCAGTTAAACTATTTGAATTAAAATGAAAGGTCGCTTTAGAGCCGGAAGCAATTTGTTGTGAACTAGCTGGCGGAGTGTCTACGTAACCATTAATGGCACTTGCGGTGACGGTGTAGGTTTGAGCTGGTGGTGGAGTATCATCAATTATATTAGCTGAACCGCAATTTGCCGACAGACTCCCACTCTCAACTGTAACGTATTTTTTTCCAGCGGAAGGCCAGCTTATCCAATTTCTCATATGATTGGAACCAGATTCAAAGTCAGAGTTTCCTCCATTGGTAATCCAATTGTAAGAACCATTTCCTCCGAACACTTCAAACTTTACTCCTTGATTGATTTTATGAGGAGTTGGAGTTGCGCCATAGTCTAAGGAGCAGGTGAGGGAGGTGGGAGGAGGATTTCCGCCACTACAGGAAGGGGTAGTGAAATTATTTATGGCTCCATAACTTGTTCCGGAAGAATTTGTGGCTTCCGATCGGTAAAAATAAGTTGTGTTTTCACTAAGACCGGAAATGTATTCTTCAATTGGGTAATTTCCCGAATTGTTAAAAGTTCGCACAGGAGTATGTATTCCTCCTCCGTTTGCTACGGTATTGTAACTAGACGCATAAGAAAATCTTGCGTTGGTGGGCGGAGTCCTGACATTGACGGTGCCTGTAATGGTGGCACTGTTGCAGGTCATCGCAGCCACAGGAGTTGCAAACGCCAAAAGCCCAAAAAGGGTTGTAATTCCTAATACTAATCCGACTAATGTCTTTATTCTGTTGTTTATAATTGTGTTCATATTTTTGTTAAAACTATTACTAATCTTATAAATTGTCAATCTTTTAAATTTAGACCTTTAAGTGAACTTTCCTTCACTCTCTAAAACTATGACGTAAAAATGATGTTTTCATTTCATGGCTTTAGAGAGTGCAGGAGGGGGAAGTCCTTTCAGCTTCCTCCCTCCTGACACGATGTGATAGAGAGAATCGGCGACAGTTACCAGCCGATTCTGGCACCTATGAAGGCGCCTCCACCCCGTCCGTGGCTGGGCGGGATGAATCCGACTCGAGGAGTGATTCCGGCCCGGAGGAAGGAGCCCCCCGTGTCGGCGTCGGTGCAGCCGGCGTGGCTCCAGAAGCCACACCAGCCGTGGAAACGGTCCTGGTCGTTCGTGAGGAGGGGCTGGAGTATCTGCTGCTGGTGCACCTCGGTGCTCTGATTGACGTAGAACGAGTTGTAGACGTTCTGGGGCAATTCGAGCTTCTTCGCGGGCTCCTGTGTGGGCGGCGGAGGAGTGGCCGTGACTGGAGTCGGGGCTGGGGCAGGGGCGGGAGGCTTGTCCTCGTTCCCGCAGTCGTCGCGGGCGAAGACCACTAGCTCTCCCGATGCGTCTCTACGTGCACGCATGCGGGGGTCGCCCTTCTGCACAACCCACCGCATCCCCTTCATGGTTTTCTGGAAGCGACACTGGTCTGCTTCCAGTTTGACCCCGAAGACCCTGATTCCATCGATTGGGTTGACGTTTTTTCTGGAAACGTCGACCGGTACGTAGATGGAGAAGTTTCCGGACTTCAGGGCAGCGTCGCACGCCTCGTACGAACCGAAGTCGCTATCCTGCGCGTTGACGGAAGTGCTCATGGTGGCCAGGGCCACCACAGCGGCGAATACGAGGAAACGGGTGAGCTTTCTCATGGTCGTTTCTCCTTTTCCTCTCGTTTCCTTGAGTTGTCGGGGAACTCCAGAGGAATTCCCCTGGTTTTATTCAATTACAATTGTAGCATAACCAGGCAAAAATGTCAAATGATTTCTGGACAATCATTTTATGTGTGTTTTTATTAAAAAGTTACGAATTTATTTCCAAAGCAAGAAAGTAACCTTCTTTGTATCAAGATTATAGGTTGCGTTTCTATCTTTTCCGCTAGGATTTCCAATGGTATACAGATTTTCTGTTTTGAATGAGTCTTGGTAGACTAATTGCGCAGTGATTTCTGAAATTGCCACATTGTTTCCAAACTGTATAAAAAATTCTTCAGGATTTTCTTTTATGTTTTGAAGTTCGGTGATAAATGCTTTGACTGCCTCTTGTTGTCCTACATCTTCGAAATTATTTAAATCTGTAAGTTTTTTAAACCCCAGTCCTTCTATTATTGATTGTTGTGATGATAAATTATTTGGCATATTGTTTTTTTCTTTTTGATTAAAGTTTATAAAATAAGCAAAACCCAAAACAACTAATAAAACAAATATGGGTAATAAGACATATTTAGTTTTCATATTGATATTGCATTTTTTTGCTTAATCTAATATAATCTCCTATATCTAATATATTAGATTATTTATATGAACTATAATAAACGTATTAAAAATATACCACAAAATTTATGGGCAGTCATCAACCAAATTGATGAATTAAAAGGTCGATGGATTGGTGGAGCAGAGATAAATCCACAAGCACTTGGACGATTAAAGCGTTCGGTTTTAGTGACTTCGACTGGTGCCTCGACTCGCATAGAAGGAGCAAAATTTTCCGACGAAGATATAGAAAAAATGATGCGCGGACTTTCTATGCAGAAGTTTGCTGATCGGGATAAGCAAGAAGTACAGGGGTATTATGAATTACTTAATAACATATTTAACTCGGCAGAAAAAATACCTTTCTCGGAAAGTAGTATCCAACATCTTCATAAAGAACTTTTGAAGTATGTTGAAAAAGATAAACTGCATCGAGGAGAATATAAAAAAACAGAAAACAAGGTTGAAATGATAAATGAAGCCGGTAAATCTATTGGCGTGTTGTTTGATACTACACCCGCATGGCTCACACCGAAAGAAATGTCGGAACTAGTAGAATGGACAAGGGAAACCATTGCCCTAAAAGAAATTCATCCAATAATAACTATTGGGAATTTTCTAGTGGAATTTCTAAATATCCATCCTTTTACAGACGGCAACGGCAGACTCTCTCGAGTATTAACAAATTTACTGATGCTTCAAGCCGGCTATGCATATATGCCATACGTTTCGCATGAGAAATTAATTGAAGATAATAAAGCGGAATATTATTTGGCTCTCAGGAAAAGTCAGAAAACTTTGAAAACTGATAATTCAAATATTATGCCGTGGCTTGAATTCTTGTTAAATGTTTTGCTAACCCAAGCAAAGCAGGCAATTGAATTATTATCAAAAGAAAATATTGAAAAACTTCTCTCACCCAAACAGCTTTTGGTGTGGCAATATCTTGAAAAAGTATTAGAAGCTACTCCCGGAGAAATTGCAAAGAATACTAAAGTTGCACGCCCCACTGTTTCCCAAGTCTTGGATACACTTTTACGTTTGAAAAAAGTTGAGCGTATTGGACAAGGTAGAACGACGAGGTATAAGAAGAAATAAAATTATGTGCCCTCAGTAGGAATCGAACCTACATCGCAAACTCCGCAAGCTCGCATTCTATCCATTAAACTATGAGGGCAAACGACTAACATTAAAAGATTAGCAGTTTTAAAATAAAAGTCTATTAAAAACCGAGTACTTCCATAATCTTTTCCGAAGGATGTTCTTTCATTTCCACTTCGGCGATTTCCTTCGCGGTCATTATGGAATGAATATCTTCGGCGATGTCTTCGTTTATGGGGATGGAGAGGACAGGCATAAAAGCTCTCTCTGAGTGGATAAAAAATATAGGTTTGACGTTTGAATCAGGGGTGAAGTCTATTTGAATCCAAAATGCCTTGATACTTTCGTATGGATAGAGGCGGTCGCGGATTTGCAGGCCCTTGTCGTTCAATTCATAGACGACTGTATCTGGTTTTTTAATAGCGAACCATCCCAGCATCACTCCGCCCAAGATGAGCAAGGTGGCAAAGAAATAATTTTCAAAAATAATTGAAGCGATGGAGCTCGTGGCTATGATGATGCCAAGCGCCCAGAACCAATCTTGGCTGCGTTCCTTCTCTTCGTATTCCAAAGCGGACCAAACTAGTTTGTTGTCGCTTTCGTTTTTATCCATATCTTGATTATACCTCCAAACAGGAGGTAAAGACAAATTATTTCATCTAAAAGGCGGGGCTTAGCTTTCGCTTTTAAGAAAAATAAGTGTCAGGACTAGAATGTAGACGATGTGTTCGTCTATTATTGGATTGTTTGCTGGCCAAAGAAGGGCCAGATACATAGACAGAAGCATCAGAGCTCCAGCTACGGCACCCCACTTTACAAATTTATTAAATATCAGAGTTAATCCCACAAATAAAAGCCCAGCCATAAATATCCAATCAACCGCGGAAACTCCCGCGAGACTATGGAAGAAAGTGACGAATGGGCCTTTGACGGCAGAAGAAAGAAAACCATAAGTAGGGGAGCCCCCATGAATCCAAGCTTTACTTTCGGGGGTGGCGAAACCCAGACCGAAAACTTTATCCAGAAATGCCCAGAGGAAAATAAACCCCATAACTATACGAAGCGCAAGCATCACAATTTTTTGTTTACTCATAGATTTATTATAGCAGAATTATTTTTTAGTTTTCTCTTCTTCTTCCGCTTTCTTTAAATCTTCTTCCAGATGACGCAGTTTTCTTTCCAGACTGTCCATTTCGCTTTTACACTTATCTGCCTCTTTTTGGGCATAGTTCTTATTTTCTTCGGCTCTTCGGATATCATGTTCAGCCAAATTTTGTCTAATTTTTGTCTTTTCAAGCTCATCTTTCGTCTTTTCTACTTCTCTTTTTATTGAACTAGAATCACTCATATTTTTATATTAGTTATGATAATAAATTTGGACATACATATTTTAACATAAAACTTGTTTGCGGGCAGTTTGGTACGCTGTTGAAACTAGTTTATTGTAAAATACGGTTATTTTAGAGGTTACTTATTAACATGTAACATATTGACTTGTTTGGTACATGAGTGTATCATGTACCATATATGCATGGATGGTATACATATGTTGGATGTTTAAATAATATTTTATGACCAGTAAAAATTTAGAAGGGAAAACTTTTAAAAAATCTAAAACAAGTGGTGTTTTACCCCAAGTATTTAGACTAGAAAAACCTAATGATAAAGAAAAAAATTGGGATAAAGTTTTTTCTTTATTTATTCAAAAACAAGAAAAATACAAAAAATTATTAGACGACTCTAATGAACCACGATATATATATTGGGATAAATTTAAATTTAAATTTACTTCTGACGAAGAATTAACGGTAGAAGAGAAATGGTATTTAATTAGGCAGATAAGAAATCTATCGTCTTCAGAAGTACCTGTTAAGAGTGAGCCAGGGCCGTTTTTTAAGTGGACGAGATTATCTTGCGTAGATGAACATTTACACAAAGTAGATATGTTTGCTGGGGGTAGACTTTTTAATAAAAGTTCTATTTTACTACCAACGAAAAGAAACACCTTATTAAACAGAGGAATCATAGAAGAAGCAATTGCTTCAAGTCAATTAGAGGGTGCCCATACTACCAGAAAAGCAGCAAAAGAGTTTCTTTTTAACAAAAGAGCTCCAAGAAATGAGTCGGAGTATATGATTTTGAATAATTACAAAACCATAAATGCAATCGCTGAGGAATACAAAAACCAAAATCTTAGCAGAGATTTACTATTTGAAATTCATGCCATGTTGACCGACAATACGGTGGACAAATCTGAGCAACACAGGTTTCGCAAAAATTCTGATGAAATTATCGTACAAGGTCAGATAGGTTCAGAAGAATATATAACTCATGTGCCTCCCTCTGAAAATTTTGTAAATGAACAAATAGATAAACTAATAGATTATGCGAATGATGTAGATCACAAGTTTATTCATCCAGTCATAAAAGCAATCGTGCTTCATTTTTGGATAGGATACTTACATCCTTTTACTGATGGAAATGGCAGGTTTGCCAGGGCTCTTTTTTACTGGTATTTACTTAAAAAAGGATATTGGACCTTTATGTACCTTCCTATCTCAACAATAATCAGAAAGGCTCCTATTCAATATGCCATGGCTTACATTTACTCTGAGCAAGATAATTTAGACTTTACATATTTCTATGATTTTCATATATCTAAAATTATTCAGGCAATTGAAGAATTTGAAAATTATATTGATACCAAGGTTGATGAAAAAAAGAGCATAGATATTTTGTTAGATAAAAAATTTAGTTTGAATGATAGACAAAAACAACTTATACATTATCTTATCTCTGAGGCTAGCCCATCAGCCTCTGTTGCTTCGCATTCTCTTTTACATAATATATCTAGGCAAACGGCAACGAGAGATTTTAAATTATTGGAAAAGAAAAATCTTATTTATTCAAAACGTTCAGGTAAATATATTAAATATTTTCCAACAGAAAAATTAATAGCTGAAACGTCTTAGTAACTAAAATAAAAATTTTTTTCTTGGCGGAGGCGGTGAGATTCGAACTCACGGTCCCTTTCAGGACTTCGGTTTTCAAGACCGATGCACTAAACCTCTATGCGACGCCTCCCAGTTTCCCATTTAACCATACTTTATTTTAACGCTTTTTTCAAGTTTCCAAAATCAAAAATACCTCACTTGCGGGGTGTTTTTAGAGTGTGTTTTTATTTTATAAAGTTTTTGCTTTAGTGAAAAGCGCCTTGATGTCGTCCCATTTCTTTTTGGCAACGGCAAAAATATAAATGATTTCTAAAACTCCGATGGTATTGATAACGAGAAGCGCCAAGAACCACCATTTCTCATCTCTCTTTACCGCGAACCACAAAGCGCAACCTTTCCAAAACAATGTCCAAACTATTAAAGACCAGAACATCCAAACATTGCCTGCAAACATATTTATGGTATTCATGGTGAAATTTATTATACCAGAAATAAAGTTTTATGCTAGTATTCTATTATGAGATTTATGGGCATTGATTATGGGACAAAGAGGATAGGTGTGGCGATTTCAGACGAAAATGGCGTTTTGGCCTTTCCGAAGGAAATTGTGGAGAACGATTCACGCACTTTTGACAGACTTCAGGATATAATAAAAAAAGAAACAGTAAAAGAAATTGTGGTGGGGGAGTCGGTGGACTTTTCAGGCAAATTAAACGCGCTCTCCGGAAGAATTGAAGTTTTCATTTTAGAATTACAAGAAAAGTTTAAATTGCCGGTACGTAAACAGAAAGAATTTCTGACTTCTGTGGAGGCTCGTAAAGCTGGAAGTAGTAAAAAAGATTTTAATCCGTCTCATGCTCATAGTAGAGTAAAACAAATAAAGTCTGGGCGAATAGATGCATCGGCCGCGGCGTTAATCTTACAAAGATATTTAGATCGAAGATCCCGACCACAGGAGGGACAGAATAAATAATGGAAAATAAACCAAAAATAAATATAGAGGATTTTAAAAAAGTTGATATCGCTGTGGGGGAAATCCTGTCTGCAGAGAAAGTTCCGGACACGAATAAATTATTAAAATTGTCTGTAAATTTAGGCCCCTCCTTCGTCAAGACTTCGGAGGGCGAAGGAAGAAACGATATCAGACAAATAATTTCCGGAATTTCTCTATATTTTCCCGACTGTTCCATTTTAGTCGGCAAGAAATGCATGTTTGTGGCAAATCTGGAGCCCAGAATGATTAAGGGGTTGGAAAGCAACGGGATGATTCTCGCTGTCGCCACGGAAGACGGGAAATTTTCCCTCTTGGAGCCGAATAATGAAATTCCGGCTGGTATGAGAGCTAGATAAATAGTATAATCTAATCATGTTGATGAATTCATTTAACAGACTTTTCTTCAGGCTTTTTCCTCCACCCAAAATTCTTTCAATCCCATCTTTTGGTTTGGATATTTCGGACGAATCATTGAAATTTGTAGAACTTGTCGCGACCAGAAACGGTCTCGGAGTGGGGCGATATGGAGAACGGTCCATTCCGCTCGGTGTCATTGAGTCCGGCAAAATTAAAGATCCGGAGCGGATGGTGGAAATCTTGTCTTCTTTGCGAAAAGAAGAAGGGGTAAAGTCCGTGCGTGTTTCTTTGCCCGAGGAACAAGTATATTTATTTCAGCTTCGCTTGGAAAAGTCAGGATTGAAAAATATCAGGGAAGGGATAGAGCTAGCGCTGGAGGAGCACGTGCCTTTAACCGCCCCCGATGCCATTTTTGACTATGATCTCGTCAATGAAGACGCGCAAAGCCTGGAAGTGCAAGTTACCGCCATTCCCAAGAACATAATAGAAAATTATTTATCTATCTTTAAAAATTCAGACATATCAGTGCAATCGTTTGAGCTTGAAGCGCAGGCGATATCTCGAGCCGTTATCAAAGACGGCGACATGGAGACTTATATGATTGTGGATTTCGGCAAGAAACGCACGGGTATCTTCATCGTGTCTCGCGGAATTGTGATGTTCACCTCCACTCTGGACGTAGGCGGAGTGATGCTGACGAATATGATTCAAAAGAATTTCGGCGTAAGCTATGAAGAGGCTGATAAAATGAAACAGCAATACGGGCTCCTGCGCAACACCGAGAATAAAGAAATATTCTCCGTGCTTTTAAACAGCGTCTCCGTTTTGCGCGATGAGATAGTGAAACATTTCTTGTACTGGCACACACACAAAGATGAAGAAGGCAAGAACAATCAGCCCATAAAGAAAATAATTCTCTGCGGAGGGGATGCGAATCTGATAGGATTGGCTGATTATATTTCAGTAAGTATGAAAAGCTCTGTGGAGATGGCAAATGTCTGGACCAATATTATAAATACCAAGAAATCCATTCCCGAGATGAATTTCAAACAGGCGCTCGCCTTCGCTACGGCGCTGGGGCTCTCTTTGGGAGATTTTGACGATAATTAAAATGGTAAATTTAATTCCTAAAAAAGAAAAGAAAAAGATGATTATGGGGTTTCGCCTCAGGCTGGTTACCTTGTTTCTTTTGACGTTTGACTTTTGTATTTTGATAGCTCTGGTCGTGTTGTTACCTTCGTATTTTCTCTCTGTTACTAAAAATTCTTTGGCGAACGCCAAACTGGAAACCCAGAAACTTGACCCGTCGCTTGCGTCGGAAGAGCTTGCCGTCATAGAAGACATAAATAAAAAGCTTGATTTGGTTGAAAATGCCGAAAAAAACAAATTCCTTCCTTCCGTGAATGTCATCAATGCCATTTTGTTGAAAAAAAGACCCGATATTAAAATCACCGAAATTTCGTACCAAAACGACACGCGAGGAAAAAAGATAGGCGTCACCGGCACCGCTCCATCCAGAGAGGTGTTGCTATTGTTCCGTTTGGCGCTGGAGAGCAGTCCGGCTTTTAAAAGTGTTGATTTGCCGATTTCAAATTTCGTAAAAGGATCCAACATTCAATTTTATTTAAATTTAATTCCCTCCGAAAAATAAATGAAAAACAACCTTCAAAAAATATTACTGGTCGCCTCCCTGACGCTTTTCATCATTCTCGGTCTGGCTTCCGTTTTTTTGTATAAAAAAATAAACGACAACAATCAGAAAACGGACCAAAATACTATCGCTTGGATGGAAGGGGAACGCCGACGGGCGGATATAATGTCCCTGGACCGTTCGCTTCAAGAAATTACCGAGGACAAAGCCCTGCTTGAGACGCATTTTGCCAAAAGTTCCGATGTGGTGCCGTTTTTGGATACGCTGGAGAAATTAGCGCCGAAGGCGGGCGTCAAAACCGAAGTTGATTCAGTTAATGTGAAAGATAACAGTGCCGGACTAGTGGTCGGAATGAAGGCTTCGGGCAGTTTTGTGGCAATTTACAAATTTATTATGCTTTTGGAAAATTCTCCTTATGAGCTCAATTTTCTTTCTATGGACATCCACAAATTATCACCCGGAAGCGTTTCCACTGGCAAGGACGCCAAGGATTCAAAATGGGAAGCAGTTTTCAAGATACAACTTTTGAGTTTTATTCCTTAAAATAAACCATATGAAAATAGAACTTTCAAAACTTTTTAAAAAAGAAAAAAAATTTAAGAAAAAAGATTTTACTTTTAACGCGTACTTTTATTGGAAACTGGCTATCGTGAGCGCGTTTTTCCTCATTGTCTCGTCTTTCTTTTTCGGCTATTATCTTTTCACTAAAATAAACAAAGAACCAAATTTGTCTGCTACTCCGGGGGGAGGGCAAGTTCCAACAATTGATAAAAGTCGCATAGAAGAAACATTCCGCGTCTTTTCTGAAAGAGAGAAAAAATCCGCCGAGATATTAAATTCGCCAGCGCCTATCGTTGACCCATCGTTATAAAAATGCTAATTTTAACTTGTTACTTGCGCGGTTGGCTGTTTTGGTAGGTCATTAATCTAAGTAGTAATATAATTAAATATCTGCGCGGTTAGCTCAGTTGGTAGAGCAGGATGTTTACACCATCAAGGTCAGGGGTTCGAGTCCCTTACCGCGCACATATCCATCAGTTATTGACACTTGCCCCCGTAGTTTAATGGATAAAACGAGGCTCTTCTAAGGCCTTGATGGAGGTTCGATTC
>CAZXCD010000006.1:41135-41604 GCA_964638985.1 uncultured Candidatus Saccharibacteria bacterium | reverse complement strand
AAATAGCTTGTGTTGTGATTCTTTTTTAATTCTTCTAAATCTAGAGTCATAAAATGATTATAACATTTAAATTACCACCTCGCCCTTCGGGCACTCCTCCTTCACCAAGGAGGAGAGGGGAACGCAAACTCCCCTCCTTGGTGAGGAGGGGTTAGGGGTGGTGATTTATTTCTTAGTTTTTGTGGCTGCTGCTCCCTCGGCCGTAACCCGGCCACGGGCGAGGCGTTTCTTGAAACGTTCTACGCGTCCGGCAGTGTCCATAATCTTTTCATTTCCGGTATAGAAAGGATGACATTGACTGCAAATTTCCATTTTTATTTCAGGCATAGTGGAACCAACTTCAAAAACCGCTCCGCAAGCACAAGTAGCCTTCGTCTTTAAATCATATTTTGGGTGTATGTCTTTTTTCATCCCGTACGAAATAGGACGCGTACGCTTACGCTTACGCTTCGTTGTACTTTTTATTATT
>CAZXCD010000006.1:34949-41109 GCA_964638985.1 uncultured Candidatus Saccharibacteria bacterium | reverse complement strand
CGGGATTCATTTCCTAAAATCTTATCACGATTTTATGGCAAAAGCAAATTTAGAGCAAATCTATATTTGCCTGTATACTGGCTTTTAATTTCATTACGCTATTGCTATATGAACAACTGGCGCCACCCGAACCGTAATATCTGCAAGCGGCTTTATGTTGAGCGCTGGCGCTCGTCCCCACCGCGCCAAGATCTGTCAGGTACATTGACGAAGCCATAAACGCATCTTTCGGCGCCCAAGGATTCGCATCGTGTCCGAGCCAACTCTTCAAACGATTTTCAAATAATGTCCAGGTGGTGGGAATGAATTGCGCTGGACCCATCGCCCCTCCGTATCCCGCTACCCCTGCAATCGGACAGGAGACGGCTGTCTGGTTCCACAACAATCCGAGCTTGGAAGTTATCCTCAAGAAATCTTCCACATCACCCTTCCTTCCCGGCATTCCCATCGGCTTCATCACATTTAAAAAGGCGGTACCCGTATTCTTGCCTACTCCAGCGCCGGTAGTCTGGTTCGTCAGATAACATTGTCCAACATTTGAGCCCAAATTGCTTTCTTGGGTAAGTATCGCCAGAAGAAATGCCGGCTCTATACCCGTTAATTTCTGCGCTTCGTTCGCATACATAAGCGCCGTGCCGAAATCAATCTTGGTGGAAATACCAGCCAATGGGAACAACGCTGCGCGAATTTTATCGGCTTTGGCTTTCTTTTCCGCGGCAAGCATCTGATAAGCGGCCTCGGTCTGCTGGCTAATGGCGAGAAGTTTCTTTTTCTCCGCCTCGGACACTGCTACTTTTTGTTGCGCATTTTCCAGTTCCGCTTTGGCATCCGTTTCCGCGTCTTGCTTTTTCTCCAGGTCTTGCTTGGCGACTTCAGTTTCTACTTTTACTCCATTTATAACATCAATGGAATCTTTCACCGCTTCTTTGATGGAATTATAAGATTCCAAATCACTATAAAAGCTTGAGATGCTGTCGTCAGACAAAATCAACCCCACTAAATTTTCATTATCAAATTCATTGGTATTGCGAAGGAGTTGAGACAAGGATTCGTGTTCTCTTTCTATTTTGCTTGAAAGCGATTTAATCTTGCTTGCCTTCTCCGCGATATTTGCCTTCAATTGGGCAATAACGAGCGCTCGAGCTTTAATTTTAGTCTTAAGCGCGTTGATCTGGCTGGTCAGATAATCCACATCTCCTTTTATCGTCCCTGTTTGTTTCTGTTGTTCTTTTTGTTTTTGGAGCAAACTCGCCAGCTCCGCCTCTATCTGCGCTAACTCATTTTTGCAATAATCTTTATCTTTCTCGCTGGAAGATGTCGTAAGAGTAAGGCAGTTGAAAGCGGCGCGTGTTTCTGGCGTCCTCAAACCTAAAAACACTATTGATATTAAAACAAAAAAAGTTATGACCGTATTCCGCTTCATAACCTTTATTGTAACATATTTAGTTTGATATTTAAAATTATTTTTTGTCGAATTTTTCTTCTTGAGAGGGAGCAGCTTCAGTTCCAGCTTCACCTCCCTCTTCTTCTTTCTTTCCTTTCTTCTCCACTTCAATGGCAGACAAATCAACCGGCGCCACCACTTCTTCTTTTTCTTCCACTTGTTCAATGATGGAAGCCACCACGTCGGAAGGATTGCTGATGAGCGTAACCCCGGCAGGAATCTCCACATCGTAAACGAAGATTTGGTCTTTCAAAGTTTCCAGTTTAGAAATATCCGCGGATAGACTATGTGGCAAATCGGCGGGCAGAGCTTCAACTTCAAGTTCGTGGATAGATTTAACCAAATTTCCAATTCCACTCTTTACTGCGTTTGATATGCCGGTGAATTCAAGCGGAACGTTAACGCGGATTTTCTTTTTCATATCTATAGCCAAGAAGTCCACGTGAATCGGCTCATCCGTCACCGGGTCAACCTGCACCTCATGAATCAAAGCATCAATAATGCCCTCTGGAGTAGTAATTTTAACGGCGGAAGATTCCCCCGCTTCTCTCCAGACTTTTTTAAAATCAATCATCCCGACGGAAATTGAGGTCGTGTCTTTCCCCGCTCCGTAAAAAACAGCCGGGATATTTCCAGATTTTCGCAGAACATCTAATTTAACGCTCGTATCTCTCTTTTTAGCTTTAATTGCAAACATAAAAATGATTATACACGAAAAATACTTAAAAGCAAATCTAGACTTTATGTATAGCCTTATGTTCTATAGCTATGTGCGAAGCTATGTATTCTTTGGTACCGCCCAGATTAGATGTAGCAATTTTTTTGCCGTGGTTAAAAATATTTTTGGGGTCAAAAATTTCTTTTATCTTTTCAAAGATTCCAATGATTTTGTCCCCATACATTTTACGCAAATAAGGAGTGCGAATTAGTCCATCGTTGTGCTCGGCAGTGATTGAACCATGGTATTTCAACACTAAATCATAAACAGCTTCTCCGAGTTCTATTATTATTTTAGCCGTATCAGAACGCTTGAAATCCATCAGCGGGATAATATGAAAGTTCCCGTCTCCCGCATGCCCAGCCAGAGTAAAAGTTAGATTATATTTATTTAATATACTATTTAATTCAGGAAGAAATTTAGGCAAGAATTCCGGGCGCACAATAATATCATCTATAAAAGGAGCTGTACGCATACCCTTAATGTGTTTGCGAAGCAAGGCAAAACTTTCTCTTCTGATATCCCAATATTTATTTGCTTCTGTTTCGGACTCGGTGATGCGTACTTTTAATTTAAAATCACGAATTTTTTCCACCAGTTTTAGGCATTTATCATTTACTGATTTTTCATCTTCACCGGCAAATTCGGCTAGAAGAATTAATTTAGGGAGGCCGTTAGTAAGCATCATAAAAAATTCTGGCAAAAAGCTCCACATAAATTTAAACATTCCAAAAAACCCTTTGTTTTTAAGGAAATCCGGGAAAAATTTCACCGCCAATTTCATCGTCTTATCATCGTAGGTTTCCAGCGTTTCCGGATTTTGCGTCAAAATTTCATCCACCAAACGACCGAGTGGGGCAAGATCATTCATAAAAATAACAACGAGTTTAGAATGCTTGTTTTCTGGAATTAATTTCAAAGTCATCTCTGTGACAATGCCGAGCGTCCCCTGTGAACCAACAAGAAACTTATTTAAGTCAAAAATATTATTTTGTATTGTGTTCCAAATATAATATCCCGCGGAATTTTTACTGACTTTCGGTTTGGCTTGTATTATTTCTTCTTCGTTTTGTTTGATTAAATCAAAAACTTTTTTATATATTTCTTCTTGCCTGGAAATTTCTTTCACGGGAAAAGGTTTTACTGTTCGCTCAACTCCATCCGCGAAAACAACTTTGGCGGATAATATATAATCTTCCATTTTCCCATATTTTAGAGTTCTTTCGCCTGCGGAATTATTACCATACATCCCGCCAAGCGCGTTTAAACTTTTGGACGCCGTATAACAAGGTAAAATCAAGCCCTTTTCTAAAGTTATCTTCTCAAAATCACGATAAAACATTCCCGGTTGTACCGCGATTTCCCATTTTGATATATCATCCATGGGCAACGGCCCGCCAATCAGTTTATTCATGTACCTTGTAAAGTCCAGAATGATGGATTCTCCTATCGCTCCACCTGACATATCCGTCCCCGCACATCTGCAAGTAATAGATAAGTTGGGATATTTTTCTTTATTTTGCTTGTTCTCATTGACCCAGTTCACTAAATTCTGCACATCTTCCGAATCTCTCGGGAAAAGCACAATTTTCGGCCGCACTTCAAGCAAACTCGCATCGTGCGAATATTTTATGAGTGTTTCTTCATTATCTTCCGCATCACCCTTAAAAAATTTTAAGATTTCTTCTTTCAAGTTTTTTAAAAAATTATTTTATTCCACTGAAAAGTTTTAATCTTTCTTCCACTACTTTCTCTACGTCTTCTTTCGCCAATTCTAGAACTTTATACGGCACCACTTCGTCTTTATTTTTTAAAATGGATTCTTTCAATCCTTCCACATAAGCCACACGAATTTCTGTATTGATATGCACCACATTGATACCAGATGATATGGCATCCGTGAAATCTACATCTCGTAACCCTGAGCCTCCATGGAGCACTAGGGGCACTCCTGTGACTTTTTTTATCTCTGCCACAAGGTTTGTATCAATATGTGGTTTACCGCTTTTTATAAGTCCATGGATACTGCCGACAGACGGCGCAAACATATCTACTCCCGTTTGTTCCACAAACCTTTTCGCTTCATCTCTACTAGTTAAAATTCCAGCGCCCTCGGGAATGGTATCTTTAATATTTGAACCTTCGCCGATATAACCCAATTCCGCTTCCACTAAAACATCCCGGCCAGTGTCTCTCGTGATAGAACGAGCATAGTCTACACATTCTTTTGTAATTTTTACATTTTCTTCAAAACTCAATTTTGCCCCGTCAAAAATCACAGAATCAAACCCCGCATCAATGCATTCCTTCACCGATTTAAAACTATGATGATGGTCAGCGTTTAGAAATATCGGATAATCGTCCCGTTCCCTTATGGCGCGTACTAGGGCCACCGCTTCTTCTAGCCCGACGAAATTTTCTTCTCCTTCAGACAATCCAATAATCACCGGCACATTTAATTTCCTGGCGGCATTATAAATAGCATGTAAACTTTCCAAGTTTGAAATATTGAAATGCCCGATGGCTACCTTTTTTTCTTCAGCTTCTTTTATATATTCTCTAAGAGTCTTCATCTCCTGATTATAACCCTCCTTCGCTTCAAAAGCTACGGACGGGCAAGCATTTCTTTCAAAAGTTTTATAACAATTTGAGGATTGGCTGAACCATTTGATTCTTTAATAATTTTTCCAACTAAAGACATAATGGCATTTTCTTTTCCACTCTTATATACAGCCACTACTTCCGGATTTTCTGAAATTATCTTTTCTACAATGATTTTTAACGCGCCTTCATCATTTTTCTGAATTAGTCCTTTTTCTGTCGCAATTTTAAAAGGAGATTCATCATTTATCACTATCATCACCAAAATATCTTTCGCCGTTCGGGAAGAAATTTTGTTTTCCGCAACCAAATTTATCAATTCCGTGAAATTTTCCGCACTTGGTGGCTCTGCCTCCAAGTGGGTCTTTTTCAGTCCCATAAAGTCGGTCGTTATATAATTTGACGCTGTTTTTATTTTTTCTTTATCATTTAAAATTTTTGCCACTCCTTCAAACCATGCGCCTAACACGGGATCATTAATATAACTTTCTATATCTTCGTCTTTAATGCCGAAATCTTTTTTATATCTATCACGTTTTTGTGTTGGCAATTCTGGCATTTCTTTTTTCATTTTCTCCAAGTCAAAAGCTTCGTGCAGTTTCATTTTTGGCAAATCGGGGTCCGGGAAATACCTGTAGTCCGCGCTCCCCTCTTTTTTCCTCTGAGAATAGGTCTGCTGTTTGCCCTCATCCCATCCGCGAGTTTCTTGTACAATTTCTGAGCCTTTTCCTTCCTCCATCAGTTTAGTCATTCTATCCACTTCGTATTTGATAGCGCGCTCCACACTTCTAAATGAATTCAAATTTTTCACTTCCACCTTCGTGCCCAATTTATTTTTATCCGCTGAAATTGAAATATTTGCCTCCACCCGCATTTCTCCTTTCTCCATATTCGCTTCCGACACACCCAGATACCAAAGAATAAGCTGTAATTCTTTCGCGAATCTTGATGCTTTCTTGGCTGTTTCTTCTGCTGTTTCAAAGGTATGCGGTTCGGTGACAAGCTCCATCAAAGGCACTCCGGCGCGGTTGAAATCAATCAGTGAATATCCTTTCTCCCCAAAGACGGTCTTTTGGGACAAAAGACCGTCTTTGGGAAATGTTTCTTCTCTGTGTTTATTATTCGCGGTATCTTCTTCCAAGTGAATACGAGTGACATCCATATCTGCCAGACACCCACCGGATACTATCGGATATTTATATTGAGAAATCTGATAGCCTTTGGGAATATCGGGATAAAAATAATTCTTGCGGTCAAATTCCGAAAAGTCAGCAATCTGTCCGCCTATCGCCAGGCCGACTTTTATCACATTTTCTATCGCCTTTTTATTCGCCACAGGCAAGGTCCCCGGGTGCGCCATACACACCGGACAAATGTTGAGGTTTGGTGTCTTTTCA
>CAZXCD010000006.1:5413-34939 GCA_964638985.1 uncultured Candidatus Saccharibacteria bacterium | reverse complement strand
GATTATTTAAACAGTCACAAAACATTTTTGTCTGTGTTTTCAACTCCGCGTGTATTTCAAGTCCAATTGTCGGGTAATATTTATTTGCCATTTATTTTTTCTTTAAAATTTTAGACAAGCTGTCATTCAACTTTTTTACCATTTTATCATCAAATAAGGAAAGGGTGAAAACATTTTTGTTCCCGCCGTAGGAACGGGCAAGCATCTTTTTAAATTTCTCCACTTCCTTCGTTATTCTCTTGGTGTCTTCAACTACATCTGTCTTTGTCAAAATTATAATCTCTTCTTTTTCGTCTAATTCTTGCCCATATTGCGCGAGTTCTTTGCGTACCTCTTTATATGCTTTTAACATATTTTTGTTTTCAAAAGAGACGAGATGCGCGAGCATTTTGGTTCGCTTGATATGCCGTAAAAATTTTACTCCGAGGCCTTTGCCTTCCGAGGCTCCTTCAATAATTCCCGGAATGTCGGCAATAATGTACCCGTAAAAATCCCCGAGATTAGGGTCTAGGGTAGTGAAAGCATAATCCCCGATTTTCGCATCTGCGTTGGTAAGCGCGTTTAAAAGGGAGCTCTTGCCGGCGTTCGGCAGACCAATCAATCCAATATCGGCAAAAAGTTCCAACTCTATTTTAAAATTCCCTTTTTCTCCTTCGGCTCCCGGTCGCGCTTCTTTAGGAGTCGTATTTACAGAACTCTTAAAATGCTCATTGCCAAAACCACCATAACCACCTTTTAAAATTAAAAATTTCTCTCCTTCTTCGGACAACTGCCAACTTTCATCGGTTTCAATATTTGTAATAATAGAACCGACAGGTAATTCTAAGAAAAAATCTTCCCCATTTTTACCATGTAGACTTTTATTCCCGCCGTCTTCTCCGCGCGAAGCGGAGAAACTTTTCTTTGCCTTGTATTTCGCCAAGATGTGAACATCACGCACCGCTTTAACAAAAAAATCTCCTCCACGTCCGCCGTCTCCGCCCGAAGGTCCGCCTTTCGGCACGAACTTCTCTTGACGCCAACGCACCACGCCGTTTCCACCGCGTCCGGCTTCCGCATAAATCTTCATTTCATCAATAAATGCCATAAAATTAGGTATAGTTACTAGCTTTTAGCTTATAGTTATTAATCTTTTAATGCAAGCTCAGCCAATTTGATAGCTCCTTCTTTAGATTTAGCGACGGCCATAAAGAGTGCTTTATGACAAAATATAGCGTCTCCTACACCAGAAACTTTCTGCAACGCTTCATCTTTCAGACCAGCCCATGATTTAGGTAAATTTTTTCTGTTCTCAAAACTTTTAAAATCTTTTCGTATTGCCTCAACTCCCCAGGAATTACTAGTTTCTCTTGGATAAACCACATACAGAGTTTCAGTGAGTTTTTCAAGAATTTCTTTTTTTGCATAATTTTTGTCTAAAACGATAATTCTTTTATCTTCTGTATTTTTATAAATAGAAAAAATAGCCTCATCTGCTATGATTGCATCCTGTGCATAAGCAATCTCTCGCGTCAAAATCTCCTTGGCTATTTCCACGCTTTTTAAAAACATTTGATCTATTTTTTCATCTGTTTCTCTCCAAGTGGGACGCATTACTCTAAAAAAATCTTGAATCAAGTATGGAAAGATTTTGTGTTTACTTTCCACCAGATCAAAACCATTATCAGAAGCATCTATCGGGGCAACTAAATGCCTGTCTATTATCATTTTTGCTTTTTCTGATGTTATAATTTTTTCTCCGAATTTTTTCCAAACAAGCCCGAAAGAAGAGTATTCTATACCATTTTCACGCTTCCCCGCTCCGCCTATCTGGTGATGGTCAAATCTGTTTTTGTCCGCGTCGTAAATTCCCCCGACGTCAAACACATAATCCCCTGTCTTGATAATTTCTTCGTCTCTGGTCCTTATCACTTCAAATTTCTCCCCCGCTCTTTCCAGCATCAAGCTCAAAGTAGCGCAAGCGAAAATATCATCCGCGTGAAAGGAGCCATTGTGAGTGATTAATTTTTTAATTTTATTGTTTGTTTCCATACCATTAAAAATTTTAATTAATAATATTTATCTTAACGTGTTATTTGGTGAATTTCTAACGGGACCCGTGATAATATTCTTCAAATAATTCAAACAGCCAGCTGATAAATTTGTCAAAAAGGATAAAGATTATAAACATAATGAGCACCACCATAGAGAATTTCCAAATTTCGCGAGTAATGTGGAGCGCGGTGTAACCGAAGAAATAACCGATAGACAGCATAAACGGAGCCCAGATCAGAGTGGATGAAACTTCCGCCTTGAGGTACTTCTTATAATCAACGTTTTCATAACCGGAGAAAATCACCACCAGATAATTCGCTCCCATTATAAACTTTGAAATGAAGATGGACCAGAAGGGCTTGACCTTAAACCGTGGCAGAACGCCATATACCCTTCTTTGAATATAATTAAAAACTCTGTGATGATTAAACTTTTTATACAAGAACTTTCCTAAAGCGTATCCCAAAACAGTCTTGGAAAGTCCGCCCAACAGAATAAAAAGAAGAGAGAACCAAACATTTAAAGCTCCGAGTTGCGCGAGAATCCCTGTGGAAATTACAAAAATTTCTCCTTCAAAAATCAACCCGAAATAAATTACCACATAGGCCAAAACCTGATGATTTTCCACTAGATTGGTCAAAAGGTTTACGGTATGCATGACAAATAATTAAAAGAGGGCGTCCACTGCTTCTTTGACCACTCCACCGTCTGCCTTGCCTTTCAAGTCCTTCATGAGCGCGGACATCAACATTCCTTTCTTCCCGGGGTCGGTTATCCCGAGTTCTACTTTTTTAGCCTCCGCGATTTTCTTCACTTTATCTGCGTCCATTAATTTCGGCAGATATGTCTCAAGGATTGAAAGCTCGGCTTGTTCTTTGGCTACTAAATCTTCACGACCCCCCTTTTTAAATTGTTCTATTGAATCTTTGCGCTGTTTAGAGAGCCGGGTAATCACCGCAATGGCTTCTTCATCTGTGAGCATCTCGTTTGGCTTCTTGCCTTTACTGACGAGCTCATTGGTAAAAGAAGAAAGCATATTCCTATATGTTTCTAGCCGTACACTGTCTTTCGCCATCATGGCCTCTTTTATATTGTTTTTTATTTGTTCGTGAAGCATAGTTTTAAAAAGATGTAAGTAACGTTTATGGGGTCTTTCGCAGGGCGACGGCCCGAGAATGAGTAAAAATTTAGTAGAATTTTATACGACCCCAGAAACGATACTTATATCTTTTTAAATTATATCAAAATATGTTAAAATAACCAAATGTATAAATTAATATTTTTTGATACAGAAACCACAGGCAACGAAGAAAAGGATTTCTTGGTGCAAATTGCCTATAAAACCAATGATGAAAATTTCACCGGTCTTTATAAACCTCCCACAAAGATACCACCAGAAGCTTCCGCGGTGCACCACATCACCAACAAGATGGTGGCGGAAAAGCCCACTTTTAAAGAAAGCACCGACCAGCCCATCATTAAAAAACTTTTTGAAGATAAAGATTCTGTCGTCGTTGCCCACAACGCGCCTTTTGACTTAATGATTATTAAAAAGGAAGATATCAACCCGAATAAATTTATTTGCACCCTCCGAGTAGCTAGAGAACTGGACAAAGAAGGAAAAATTGAACGATACAATTTGCAATACTTGCGCTACTTGCTCGATTTAGATGTTGAAGCGACAGCTCATGACGCATTGGGCGATGTTCTGGTTTTAGAAAAACTTTTTGAGAGACTTTATAATAAAATTCAAGAAGAAACAAAAAAGGACCCCCTCGCCCCAAGGGGCACTCCCCCTTCGCAGGCGGGAGAGGATTCAGTAATAGAAAAAATGATAGAAATCTCTTCACATCCTTCTCTACTTAGAACCTTTAATTTCGGAAAACATTTGGGTAAAAAAATTGAAGACGTACTCGCAACCGACAGAGGATATTTGGAATGGCTACTGGCTCAAAAACTAGAAAGCGACCAGATTGACGAAGACTGGATTTATACCCTTAAGCATCATTTAGGGAAATAAATATATGGAAAATATTTTTTTTATATTATTAGGATTAATAACTGGAGGCATATTGGTGTATTTTATTTTCGGCAAAAAAAAGGAAGAGGCTAAGAGTGACACCGGATTAAACCTAATCCTCACTCAGATAAATGAACTCTCGCGCACAGTAGACAGCAAACTTGGAGAATCGCACAAACAAGTGCAAGAAAGTCTGCAGTTTCATTCCAGTGAATCAAATAAGATTATCCGAGATGTGACGGAAAGACTCACCCGTCTGGATGAGACCAACAAGCAAGTCATCTCTTTCGCCGACCAACTACAAAGCCTGGAAAATATTCTAAAAAATCCCAAGCAACGCGGAATCTTAGGAGAATATTATTTAGAAACAGTTTTAAAAAATGTCCTACCCCCTGGAAGTTATCAGATGCAATACCCTTTTCCTGATGGCACTATCGTAGATGCGGTAGTTTTCGTAAAAGATAAAATTATACCGATAGATTCTAAGTTCTCTCTTGAGAATTACAATAAAATGGTTGAAGAAAAAGACCTCACGGAAAAAAAGAGACTAGAAAATGTTTTCGTTGGAGATTTAAAGAATAGAATTACAGAAACATCAAAATATATTCAACCGACGAAAGGCACCATGGATTTTGCTTTTATGTTTATCCCGCACGAAGCCATCTATTACGACCTTCTCACCAACAAAGTCGGCTCTTCGGAAGAAAATGCAGAAAATCTAATACAAAGAGCAGCTGGAAAATATAAGGTCATAATTACCTCCCCTACTTCATTCCTTGCATACTTACAGACTGTCCTACAGGGCCTCAAAGCTCTCCAGATAGAAGAGTCTGCCAAAGAAATAATTAAGAAGGTTGAAGACTTGGGCAAGCATTTAAAATCTTATGATGAATATCACGGCAAACTCGGCAACGCCTTGGGTACTGTGGTGAACCATTACAATGCTTCAAATAAAGAATTAAAAAAGATAGACAAGGATGTACTTCGCATCGCTGGAGCATCGCCCGAACTATCTCTCCTTGAAGTAGAGAAACCGAAAATTGAAGACTAGATTTTCTAAGCAAAACCCGGGAAGAAATCAATCTTTATATTTTTATTCGGTACACCCATAGATTTTAGTAGGCTCTCAAATGCGTCCACCATATTGTGCGGACCGGAAATAAAAAATTGCTTGGCTAAATAATCTGGAATTTCTTCCCTGATGGTCTGCGCGTCCACATGGCCGTTTCGGATTGATGTATCTAGCGACTTCTCGTTCTTGTCAGTAATAATGTAAACTGTTTTTATTCCGAGTTCCGCTTGCGCTCTATCAAAGACTTCCTTATAGGCTATATCTGCGACTGTTTTATTGGAATAAAAAATAGTGATTTCTCTTTTTTCTTGTTTATCCAATAAATATTGGACCATACTTCGGAAAGGAGTGACCCCGATGCCACCTGCGATGAATACGAGCTCACGATTTTTATCTTCCGGCAATATGAAATCTCCGGACTTCTGGGCGACAATAATTTCCCCGCCGAGCGGAAGTGCCAATAAGCGGTTCTTGAAACTGCTCGGTTCGGGATAAAATTTTACCCCCAAGTGTATTTCATCTTCTGTCGGTGATGACGCCAGGGTAAAATAACGGCGATTCCCTCTCGTGTCCGGGGAGCGATGCTTCAAAGTCCACTCCATATATTGCCCCGGCTTAAAAGAAAAGCTCTTGTCTTTTTGGAAAATAAAATCAAAAGTGTCCGCGCCCACTTTAACACGCTCTTTCAGTTTTAAAAATAATCTCTCCTTGGGGCCCGTCAAATAAGCAAACACATTGCCGAGGACAAGCGCCAGTTCCGGGGTAGCATAAAACGCGCCGATATGAAGCGAGGGCGTAAACAAAAACCCAACCAAAATTCCATAGGCTACGCGCAGCCATTTCGTGGTGGGCGCAGTCAGCGGTTCGGTGAGCATTATAAAAGCAAAAAACAAGAAAGCGGAATCTCTGAAAGTAAAGAATAAAGTATTTGTGACATTTGAACCCCTGAATATCGCAAATATGGTTATGAACACCAAAGAGGAAATTATAAAACTAAACACCAAATCCGCCCGGCGAATTTTCCTGACGAGCAACAAACCACCCACGACGACAAACGGCAGCATATAGGGCGTTCCAATCCACCAGCTGGCTGATTCATTGATAGTGAAAGCCACGAGCACCATAGCGAAGGCGGCCGGATTAAAAATATGCTTCTTTCCAATGGCAAAAATATACTTTGAGGCCATCGCCCAGATAGATGCCCAGATAGCCAGTGGGAGAAATTGCGCATACACTCCGCCTTGGACGGGGGTAATAAGGAAAAACAAAATCAAGGAGGTAATATAAATGGATTCCGTATTGGTCGGCGCTTCAAACACCAAAGAAAAAATAACATTGGAAAAAAAAGACACCGCCAAGATAATCAGAAGAGAAGCCACCAAGTCCACTGGCGTATATGGCAGTAATTTAAAAATTGAAAGCGCAAAAGCGGAACCGAAAAAGAATAGCAAAACGTACAGAGTTATTCTGTACATCGTTATCTTGTTTAAAAAATTATCTATATATTTGAGCATAAGTTTATTATATTATTTTTATGTAATTACCAAAACCCTTCGTCATAATGGCCTGGCCATCCTTATCAATAGAATATCCTTCAAATCCTTTCAATTCTTCTATAAAGAAGATGCCCTTCTTCCCCATGGCGAAAGCAGCCGTTGTATATCTATCTGCTTCAAAGATGTTCGGTCCGATGACTGTGATGCTTACGATGTCTGCAAGTGAATCATTTTTATCTTTAGGATTGTAAATGTGGTTACCCCGCACATAATTTCCGGAGGTAGCTATACCTTCATTATTATGCAAGTAAACTTTCTTTATAACTTCCTTTCTGTCAGAAAAAGGATTCTGGATACCGACACACCATGGCTCATCACTCTCGTTTAGCCCGGATGTCTGGATATCTCCGCCGGCTTCCACAAAAAAGTTTTTGATGTCGTGATTTTTTAAAATATTGCTTGCGTTAAAAATGGCCCAGCCTTTTACCAAACCGGACGTGTCATACTTCCCCGCCTTCGTTACAATATCAAAATATCCATCCGTCAGTTTCTTGGTTTCTTCCGAAAGCTTAAAAACCAATTTCATATCGTCGCTCATTTCTTCTTTTTTTATTTTCCCTTCGTTAATAGCGGAAATTTCGCTGGTACTTTTGTAGGTGCTGAACTTGTCATCCACATACCTGAAGTAGTCAAAAACTTCATCAAAAAGTTCTTGCCTGCTTTCTCTGTCCGCAATTTCCACGATGACAGGAGTCCCCATGATAATTTGAATCTGTTTCATTGGGATTTATTTAAGATTGACGAGCCTGAGCCAAGGCGAAAGATAGGGATTTACGATAAGCAGAACTAGTAAAAGATGCGCCAGAGACCGTGTCTACATTGGAATCTTGTATTGTGATAGCTTCACTGATCAGGTACGGCATTGCGCGCTCGTTTATACGCACAGAATTTTTCCTATCTTGCGGGTAATCCAGGAATTGCACATCTACTATTTCACCTCCGGAGATGACAGCCCTGACCTGCACGTTGCCATAGTATGCGTCTACCACATTGCCCGTGTAAGTTCCATTTTTATACTTGCCGATATTTGTAGTTGGCGCAGGAGCGGGGGTTGGGGTTGGCGCGGGTATCGGAGAATTGGGTGTGTTGGTTGGTTTGGGAGTAGGTCCGACTTTCGGGTTTCCAGTTGTTGTTTTATATTGTGGCAGAGAAAGGGCTACTTTCTGCTTATTTGGCTCCGGTGTTAGCGCCACGGGGGCGTTCGCCCCCATTATTCGCACATACAATGTGTACGCAGAAAAAACAAATATTAAAGATAGAGATAAGACTAACTTTTTCATATTTTTTATTTTACCACAGGTTTCTGAAAGTGAAAATTAGTCTTCTAGTTCAAATTCGCCATCGTCATCTTCTTCGTCTTCGTCTTCGTCATCATCTCCATCATCGTCATTAAGTTCATCATCATCAATATCATCTTCATCGTCTTCTATTTCTTCATCGTCATCGTCATCCATATCGTCTTCTATGTTTCCTTTAATAACATTTGATAGCACAAGCAGTCTGGTAGAATTGGCTCCGCTTATAACCAATTGAAATTTATTAAACGCATCTACATAGTCTGAAGAAACGATAAGGGCCTTACCTTCCTGTAAGGCTGTTTCTACTAAGGCAAGCTTCCCATCAATCTGACTTTGAATGTTAGCTGATAGATTTATTTTTTCTTTTTGATATAAAAGTTTTACTGAATTGAGTACGTTCTCAGCCGCTGTTTGTTTTCCTAATGCGGATTCGTGATTAGCTGAAGCGGAAGAAGAAAGTAGGGTGTCTTGCTCATTTGCTCCCAATTCCAACTCAAGACCTTCATGGTCATCCTTTACTCTGTTTTTTGATTCTTTCAGAACTGAAACGAGCTTTTCTGTTTCCACTCTGGTGTCATCACTGATGTTCGTTTCTCCCAATACCCTCTCAAGTACGCCCTGATGAGCTCTTAAAGAAGCCTGCAATCTGATATTTATCTCAGACAAATCTTCGGACTCGTCTTCGTCTTCATCTTCTTTTAGTTCAATTAGATTTTCATTAAAATCATCAATCTGAGTCTTTATCTTTTCTTCTAAAATAATTCTAGTTGATTCATCGAGTGCATCCCCAGAAACAACCTTCTGCGCTTCTTCCAGCCTGCGCTCCACCAGCCTCTCCTTCCACTTGGTTTGAGCAATCTTTGAAAAAGCAAAGACTCCCGCTGTCGGTTCATTCACAAATACTTTCACTCCATAGAGCATGTCTCCCGGCACGGCCTTCTCCGCGAAAGCGGAAGTACCTCCTAAAAGAGCAATGGCCAGGGCTATCGCTGTCGTTGATATAAGTTTGTTTTTATTCATCATAAAAATTTAATTTCTTAATAAACCTAATAATATAGATGGGTAGACGTTTCAACTGTCTTATTTATTACATTGTTTTTATTATACCACACAAAATTTGATTGATAAAACTGCAAATATAGCATACTGCAAAATAAAATGTTATATTCTCCGAGTAAGGTTCCCCACATGGCCTCATCGTCTAATAGTCAGGACACAAGCTTCTCAAGCTTGGAATTCGGGTGCGATTCCCGGTGAGGTCACTAGGTGAGATTTATCGCTATTAAAATCTTCAGGACGCTTGAAAGCTAAAGATAATTTTGGTGTTCCATTAAGTATTTCTGGGTAAGTCGGTAGCTCCTCAAACACAAGACCAAATAACACCTGTTGGGTAGCCATATCGTCAGTATCTAAAAGGATTTTTGCTGGGTGTTCCATTATTATTTTGACAGCTCGTATAAATGACTTAATGTCTTTCTCTGTTATTTCAATTTCATTTCGTTGAGTTTCAGCTTCCTGTATTTGGAGTTCCAATTCGTCTATCTTTTCTTCAAGTTTTTTACGAGCAACAGGACTTTGAGTTACAGTTAGCGTGTCCAAAACCGACGCCTGTTGTGCTTTTAAGCTACCAACATTGTTACTAATCATTGAGGATTGAGCTACTACTTCTTTTTCTCTGGTTCTGTATACATCATTCAAAATTTTCTCAAAACTTTCAATCATAGCGTCAGTAAACTTCAAATCGTTAATGAATTTCGTTACTGCTTTTTCGTATTCGTCTTTTGGAAAACGTATAAAGTTATGCGCCCTAGTTCCACTTGTAAAACCCCCACAATGATATGCAGGGTAACGAGTGCCTGACTTACCCCTAGAATAACTACCCAGCATCCACTTTTTACAAAGTGAACAAGGGAAAAATTTATAAGGAAAGTCCGGATTATTACGAAATCGTTTCGGTTTTAACTCTCCAAATTGCGAACAGTTATGTAGCAATTCCAAAGAGCCATCATCACGCTTTTTAATAACAATCTTGCCACGATTTGCTTCATTAAACATTTCTATTGATACTAAACCTTCATACTTTGCCCAAATAGGTTTGTAGTTTGTCCATTTTTCAACTTTTACTCCTGCGTATATAGGGCGTTGAATAACTGATTGAAGACGTTTTACTGTGAGGGGTTCTCCACCCTTTATTGCAATGATTTCAGTTTTCTTTTTATTCCACCTATTTTGGTTTTTTGTTTTATAACCCAAAGCATTTAGACGATCTACGGTTTCCTTGTCGTCTAGCCCTTCTGCACGTAATTCAAACATTGCACGAAAAAAGTGCGCTCTTTCAGGGTCAGGAATTTCAATTTTCTTTTTCTTACCTCCAACATAAATCCTTTTATTTATAAAACCATCATTAGGCGCTCTCATTTTATATCCCTCTTGCACAAGGACTATTTCAGCACCAATCATTCTAGTTAATATCTTATAAACCTCTTTACTATCGTCTTCAGCTTCGGCTAATTGAGCTGATGCAGTCGGTGAACGCATACTCCACCCATATTGAAAACCCAAGTGAGCGAGTGAATTTTGTTCAGGTTGAATAACCCCTCTCACGTCTATAAGTTCTGTGCCAAGTTTTTTCAATTCGTCTTTCATTTTCTGATAAACAATAGAACCGCCTCTTGTAATACGGTCAATACTTTTTATTATGTGATAACGAACTTGCACCCCTTCTTCCTTTTTAGATTTTATGTAAGCTTTTACTTCATTAAAATCTTCTCGTATTTCTGACCTCCCAGAGTAAACTTCACTAAAAACGTGCAGTAGTTCCCAACCCTTTTCCTTCACAAAAAACCTGATCTGTATATCTTGGTCTTCTAAACTTGCACCTTCTTGCTGTTTATGTGCGCTTATGCGACTTCCACCAGTAACATAGATTGTTTCATTTTCTTTATCCATAAATATATATAAATGAAAAACTTTGAATAGAAATACAATTACCGTTTTTCTTATGGACAACAATTCCTGCGCCCATAATAACCTTTGGATTAGTTTGCTTAACCCACATATCAAAAAATACGTTCGCCAGTTTGTATTGCACAGTTAACAACTTCCCGACATTTTCTTCAGTTAGATATATGCCTTTCGCTTCCAGTGTTTTTTTGTGTTCTTCCACAGTAATCATTACTTATATTGTATACTCTTGTCCATTTGTGTCAATATCTGGCTTATCAACATAACCTTGCCACTTTTTGACATTTCCCAAATAAGGAATAAAATAATGCCTATGAGCGAGAAAATATCTGAAGACAAGCTATACAGCTTGCAAGAGGTGGCAAAACACCTGCGAGTTAGTGAACGTTCCGTTTTCCGTTACATTCATAGCGGTAAATTAAGAGCAACAAAAATTGGCTATTGGCGTATTAGTGCTAAAGACCTTCGGGCGTTTCTTTTGGGAAGCGCAAATGTTCTTCAGCATATAGGAAAGCAATTTCCTGCTCCAAAAGCTGTATCAAAAAAAAGATTAGAAAAAAGCAAAAATAAATAAAAACTATGGCTAATATATATGAAAAAATTGACACAACTCTAAAAGAAATCAGGCGGATACAGAACTTAATTAAACAGGGTGTAGGAAAACACGAAGAAAAAGATATGGCAATACAGATAGCAAAAGACGTTACTGCATTATTTACTAATGAAATCTTAAAAAGAAAAGCGGAAGGATTAAAAGCAAAAACAGTAATAAAAAACCTCCCAAAAAGTGGTAACCTTTTTGCTTCTGAAAAAGAGGCCGAACAATTGGACGTATGGATAGAACTTCTTGAAGAATACAAGGAAACAAGGAAAATAAAATCTGAATTATCAAGTGAAAAAGTTAATATACAATCAGTGGTTGACGGAGAAGACCAGCATATTTTTATCACAGAAAAAGGTTCAGGAGAACATACACACTTAATCCTAGACGGTGGAACTGGAGAAATAAGAATTGACCCAAAAGATAAATCACCACACGATCTTATAAAATCAGTACAGGCAAAACTAGAACTAAAAACTGGTGAAACGGTGCAGATAACAAAAACCGCTTTAAGTTTTATTGAACCAGAAACACCTCAACCTGACGTAAAGGTATATACAGCACGAAAGGACGATTATAATGTTTTAGAAATTTACAACAACGGCGACGAGGATTTGGAAGATTTTTTAATAAAAGCAAACTGGACACAGCCAGAAGGGACACAAGAAAGAATTTTGTCACAATTCAACGATACAACTGATTATTTAGTTATGTCTCTTCCCAAATCGCTCAATATGTTAAAAATGGGAACGAGAGTATACGCTATTAACATACCGAGTATTAGTGTTGATAAAAAAATAAAAATCACTGTTTCTTGTAAGGGAATGAGGAGTGGCAAAAAAATTGAAAAAGTATTTGAGCTTGAAACACCTAATCAGTATCAATAAATTTGATGTAATGTAATTATAGTTATGTTGCATTGAGCCGTAAAAAAGGCAATACTAAACCTATGCAAATCGCAGACAAGGAAGCACAATTTCATACCGACCCGATAGTTTTACCGGATAGTAATTTTTTTGTTGTTGTAGGGGGTAATAATTCTGGTAAATCAACGCTCCTTCGGACTATTATCAAAAATCAAGGGAAAGAGTTATCCTACCTAGTCAATGTAAACAGAACTGTTTTAACTGGTGAAGGGTCAACCCGAAAGGATTATCAGAACAGCTACCCAAGTATAATTCAAAGGGTAATGAACCAAGTAGACGATAATTATCAAAGAGCAACCGAGCCATTACAGGATTTCTTCAATCTAAAAGATAAAGACAGACAACCAATTATAGAATGGTATAACAAGTATTTTCCTAATCCAATAATAGAAGAAAGAGAAGACCCTGAAAATAAAGCATCAGCAATGTTCTTGAAAATTAACGGTTTTCCTATTACAACACAGGGTTCTGGGGTTCGGGCAACATTGGAGATTTTTATAAAACTTTTTGACCCAAATATAAAAATACTTTGCATTGATGAACCAGAGTTGGGTTTAGAGCCATACCTGCAAAAGTATCTATTCAGCGCATTAAAAGAAAAATCTTCCCTTGATAAAAAAATAATTCTTGCCACCCATTCTCACCATTTTCTTGATCTTGAAAATATGGACAATAATTATATTTGTCAAAGAAATTCAGATAATAAAATCTATCTTACAAAAGTTGATGATTTCAAGCCAGTAATTTTTAGGTTACTGGGAAATACTCTTTCAAGTTTTCTACTTCCTGAAAAAGTATTAGTATTAGAGGGTTCTTCTGATACAACATTTATAAATAAATGCCTAACTCTGTTATTAAAAAAAGGGTTCGCTGTTCATAATTCAGGTGGAAATGGAAATATAAATTATGCCGTTAACTCTATCACTCAATTTTTAACTTTCCATAAAAACGAGTTGCCGGTTTATAACAATAATGTATTTGTCCTTGCCGATAAGCCGATCAAAAATACCGTGGTTAGGCAATGGGAAATACTACTTGGAGATAAAACAAGGTTAAAGGTATTAACTAAAGACGCCATAGAACATTACTATCCTGAACATATTCTCCAAGACATTTTTAATACAAAAGAAGGCAGAGAAAAAATAGCTACTGAATATCTGAAAAATAACCCGAATGGATTTAATGGTAAGCAAGTGCCAAAAACCATACTCGCAAAACTTTTAACAGAAAAAATAACATTGGCTGATCTTGATGATACGAGCAATGAATTGTTTGTTTTCTTGAAAACCTTACCGTAAAAACATAACCTAAATTTCAACTTTAATGTTGTTAATTATTTTTTCTTTATTTTCTTCGCCCTCTATCCATTCAGAATATCCAACCCTGAAGAAATCCCAACCGGCACTCTCTAAAACCTGCTGTCTTTGTATGTCGCTTTCAACATAAATGCCATAAGCTTCGTCTATATTATCTTTAAAATGGGTAGGACCATCACATTCAATCGCTAACTGATTACCATTCTTTAAATTTGTAATTACAAAATCAATTTTAAAACCACAGCTCTCTACTTGATTTTGAATTGTATACCCTCTACCAAGTTTCTTTTTAAGTAGATAATAAAATTCTTCTTCAAAATAACTATCAAATTTTTTAAGGGCTAGTTTAGAAGCTGAAACCTCTCCGTTGTCTCTAACATATTCCAAGTATTTCTTTATCCATATACCATTAGGAATTTTCTCAATAGGTAAACTTGAAATACAGTGAACTTGCAATCTTGCTCGTGAAAATGCGACATTAACTCTACCAGCATTTATATCAGCTCTTATGTCGCCAGTTTCTCCTGTTAACGGAATATATTGTCTTTTTTGAGAGGGGTCTCTAATAACAAAAGAATATATCACAATATCTTTTTCGTCTCCTTGTATCCCTTCAATCACTGCAATTTTTAGCTTTTCACTTTCTTTAATTCTATTGTCCTCAAAAATCTTTCTGATTAGTTCTGCTTGGTCATTAAAAAAGGTTAATACTGCAAATGTTTTTCCCTCATATTTCGGATCGTCAACCATTTCTTGATACAGCTCAAAAGCTTTTATAGCTTCCGCTCTGTTGGTATTATCACTTATCTCTCCTACGCCATTATTTTGAATGTCGTGAATAACCATTATTCGGTTTGTATCTTTATAAGTTAGATATTTATTATTTAAAGCTATCAAACGTTTGCCTTTTGGTTCATAGAAGTATTTATTGCTAAAACCTATTAACTCCATTGGGGAGCGATAATGATACTGAAGTATTTTTGGTATACCAAATCTAGTTTTGGCAATATCTAAAACTGACTGCACGGCTGTTCCAGTTGGTTTTATTTGTAAACTTTCAGGAACTTTGAAACGACTAGCAAGTTGGTCAAAGGCATTGTTTGATTTAAACATTACTGTGCTATCCCTCATTTGTTCAGGGTCGCCCACAAAGATAGCTTTCTTGGCTCTATACATTGAAGGAATTGTATAAGCGATATTACATTGAGAAGCTTCGTCAAATACCACATAATCAAATAAATTTGCCACCAAAGGAATGAGCCGACTAGCGTCGTCTAAATCCATAATCCACACAGGGACTACATTTAATATGGTCTCAAAGTTATTTGGGTCGCTCTTTAGTTTATCAAAAGTTTTAAACGCTTTTTTTGATTTTTTAAACGCTTTTTGTAATTCTTGAAGTTTTCTGTATATCTTAACCTGTGAGACATTTGTCTTGATATTATCTTCTATGATTGCTGATAAGTACTGTGAAATAATTTGTTTTCTGGTAATTGTATTTTCTGGTATAACTTCTTTCTTAAGTTGAGCAATCTCATCAATTAAATTTCTTTGATTATGGTTCAATGTAATAAGCTCTGATAATTTCACTACTAGTTCTGTTGCAGTTATAGATTTTTCCTTTAAGAATTGAAGCAGTTCAGCAAGAGTCTCTCTTGAGAGTTCCAAATTAGCTTCTATTTCTTTGAGAGAAATTTCCAGCTTTTCATTTTCAATAATTGCTTCCCAGTAACTACAAAATCCAAGCAGTTGTTCTAGTTCTTGTGTCGCAGTATGGCGAGATATATCTTTTCCAAGAATAGAATTTATTTCTTCATAAATTTCCTTTGGTAATTTTGTTAAATGTGATTTAAGTCGGATCTTTCGGCTCAAATTATTGATATATCTTCCTATGTTAAATGACCTGTCAAAACCAGTTTTTTTAACATCAAGAAGAACAGTTTTAATCAAATCTGAAAAAGCAAAATCAGAGAACAAACCTCTATCAAGATTATATTTTCCTGAAATCTCTCCTAGGTTCTCAATTAAGTTATTGTTTTCTGATATTCTTTCTTTGGTTTCTGTATATGAATTATATAGTTCTTCCGTAAGGTTCGTTAAAATCTTTTCTTCATTTAATTCAGGAAGTTCTTGCAGAAAATCATATTCTCGCTTCTTTTCTTCAAACTCATATATGCTTCTTTCAATTGCAATAATTCTGTCTCTTTTACTCAAACTTTCACCTGTGTTTGTGGTAAATTGGGTCAAAGTTAGGTCATTTCTACCATTACTTTTTTGAGCGCCGTAAGTATCTAAAGAAGCTAATTGAGAAGATATTGTATCGCTTTCTTCGTCATTTAATTGCTGAAATTTTACGCTAGGTATGTAGCCAAAAAGTAAAGGCACTTCCAGTGTTTTCAATTTGTCTTTTACAACACGTAGAGCTTGGGGCTTTTGACTTACGAATAATACTTTATTCTTATTAACTGCCAAATGAGAAATCAGATTAGAAATAGTTTCTGATTTTCCTGTGCCGGGCGGTCCTTGAATTATGGAAGCTTTGTTTCCCAAAAGAGAAGTCGTCGCTCTTTGAAATTTATCGTATGGAAATGGAAAATATAAAGCTTTTTCTTCACAAACATCAGAGTTTATATTTAAACCTTCTTCTGAAAACCAACCAGACAAAGACGTGTTTTCTAAAAGTTTCTCTTCTTCTCTTGAAAGTTTTGTTAGGTCTTCAACTAAAAAGAAATTTGCTCTTGGTGCTAGTGTCAATCTTAATTCTTCAAGTGTAAAAGATTTTTCGTTGAAAGTTGCTTCAGTTAGTTTCAACTTTGCTTTTAAAATATGCCATAAATCCAAAAATACTTGATTGGAAGTAATAGGAATAGAAAAAGCTTCCTCACTTTCCATTTTTACGTAATCATTTAAAAATTCATAAACCAAATCTTCTTTTTTATAGGTTCTAAAGATTTCATAGAGTGGGGGTAAGTTTAAACGAACCTCAAAATCAACTGGGGTAATTGAGTATCTATCTGTATTATTTTTATCTTTTTCTTTATCAATTCTAACAGGCAGTGAGAATAAATAGAATTGTTTTAATACTAGTTTTGCTTCCTCTTTTTCGGTGCTTTTTTGTTTTTCATTTTCTTCAATATCTTCCTCTGTTTCTATTATCGGTTCTTCTAAAACTTCAAAATCAAATTTACCAAAACGAAGAATTGTTTCTTTTGTAAAAGTGTCGTTCTTCGCCTTATTGTATATTTCGTCTATCTGTAATGCGAGAGCTTTTTCTTCTCTATACTGATCTGCAATTTTATCAGTAATATCTTTTGGGTCAGTATTATAATAACAGTCCAAGTTAACAATTTCACTTAAATTACCGTCAGTATCTCCATTTATCAAAAGTGGCAAAGAAAAGTATTTTTGTGGTAACTTAATATCTAGTGATGTCCCCCTATTAAAACCTGTCGGTCTTGTTAAACTTAAATATCCCAAACAGTATTTAATATAAGAATTTAAGGAAAATTCCATAAGTAAGCTCAATTGTAGCAAAATAAATCAATAAATAATAGTGTTGTGTAATTACAATTATGCAACATTGAACTTCTCAAAAACCTGAAACACATCAACAGTTTTCTTTTTTATATCTATCTCGTCGTCGTAAACAATCAGCATTTCTAAACTGCTATGTCGGCTGAACTTTCTCACGTCCCTCACGTCAAGTTTTTTAAGCAGTGCGGTGATGAAAAAATGGCGAAATCCGTGCGTTGCCTTGTTGATACCAACTGATTTACATAAAGCACCCAGTTGGCGCTTTATCGTCATAGTGCTAATTCTTTCACTTTTCCTATTGCTCATACTTTGGAACAATGCACCACTTCCAACCTTATTAGTTTTCATATACTCTCTCAAAGCATTAACTGTCTGCGGTGCGAGATATACAATTTCCTTATCGTCTGAACCCTTACCCCTAACAAAGGCAACCTTGCGAACTAAATCAATATCTTGGACATTAAGTCGGATTATTTCTATCTGCCTTAAACCCTGAAAAGCCAAAAGAGAAAATAGTGCGCGAAGTCGTGCTTTTTTTGGGGTGTCCGACAAATCTTCTAACTTGGCTAAAAGTTCCATAATTTCTTCTTCAGTAAATCCTTCTCGTTTGTGCTTTTTGCTTTGGCTGAAAAGTTTTACATTTTGGGTAATATCAACTGGTAAAAATCCCAGCCGATTTAATTCTTTAAGAAAAACTCTCGCAGTCGCTAGATATTTATTTTTCGTGGACACAGTATAATCCGTCCGGCTTTCTAAATGTCGCTTAAGCAAGAGATAAGTGTTTCTATCTAAACCGTGTTCTTTTGCATACGAAATAAAAAAGCCTATCCGTGATGAATAGTCTTTTCGCGTATTTTCTGAACAATCTAGCCTATCAAAAATCTGATCGGCTCTTTTTCTAATCTCGTCCACCTCTATTATTTCCTGTTTCATTTTCATATTGAATATGAACTAATAAAAGCCCTCGCTCTTCAAACGAGGGGGTAAGCATAGTAAACCTATGACACTTTTTATAATCTTTCTCTGAACACATCACGCACACTCGCTTTCCCGATTTAGCAAGCTCTGTAAGCTCATTTATAGCTTCTTCATATCCCACATTTACGGCTCTACCACCGAGGTTTGCACCCCTAAATAGGTAATTTATGCTCTCGCTGGCTAACGTTGCACGTAGGGGCTTTTCATTGAAATAAGGACAGAACCTACTGGCTGGGTAAGTTCTAATATCTGCCAAAACTTGAATTTTATATTCCTTCAGCTTTTTTAGAAAGGTATTTATGGAAACGTTGGAATGACCAAAAGTGTAAATGTAAATTTCGGATTTCATAATGAAACCCTAGCAGACGGACTACCTAATGCAAATTGGGGTGTGGACAAACCCAATGAAAATTTTTTATTGAGGCAAGCCAGCGTCTCGGCAATCTACTTTTTCAATAAACTTCCAATTTTGATAGCTTGCTTCATTTTGTGCTTGTAAATATGCTGCCGAAACCTGCATTGCCTGAACACAAGTTTGCATTTTATCACCCTGACGTTTTGCAATCTGATACTGATCAACTGCGTCTTGGGCAACTTTTCGGCGGATATCGTCCATATTTTTAGACGCTTGCTGTTCTACTCCACCACCTAGAAAATAAAAACTGTAAATAATAACGAAAACAAGCACCCAAAACCACCCCTTTTTATAAAATGGTTGCTTCACTTGCTGTTCCATAAATAATTCTTTTGCAGTTATTTATAAACCAGTGGAAAGGCGCAAAAAAATCTCGCCACAGGTAGAACCCGAAGGTTCTCGTATCAATTTCTTGATACGGCAAGTGAAGCGACCCTATGACGAGGTTTTTGTGCTTCACTTGACTTATTGACCATACTTTCTAGAAAAACTAGAAAGGTTAGGTCTTCATATTTAGTTGTAAAAGAATTATATCAAAATCGCTCTTTTTATTCAATTTCAGCTTCTTGGTCTTTAGCAATTATTGAAGCTAGTCCTATGTTTTTTAGAGCGTGGTCTATTTTAGCTTTTTCTTCGTCAGTAATTATTCTTTCCGGTGTTATGTCTTCAACTTTTACTCCTTTTTTGTAGTTCTCAAAAAGAGAAGCGCATAATTCCACAGCTTTAGGGTCGCCTGTTTTTGCTCTTTGCACTAATCCGTAATAAATACTGCTGGTAAATTTTCTAAAATACTGGTCGCGATAGATAGAAACTTCGTCCCAAAATCCAACACGTTTTTTCCATTCGGAAAGGGTGTTTATATCAATACCTAATTTCATAGCAACTTCGTTCTGTGTTTTGGGTATTCTGTCTTGCGGTGGTTTAGCACACCACTCAATAAATTCAAGAAGATTTAATGGATTACGTATCTTGCTCGTGTCAATAAACTTAAACAGATTAGATTTTTCTATTTTAGGTGTTTTAGGGGTTATCTTCTTTATTTTTACTTTCGCCGGATCTAGTTTTTCAAGCTCTTTTTCTTGCTGAATTGGAGCGATTTTCTTTTCCCGATTTAACACTTGTGGCTTGATTGCTTTCTTCGTCAAAGTAGCTTTTCTTCTAGCAAGAAATTCTTGTATATTTAGCCCTTTTCTTTTTACTCCTGTTGGTGTTTGCATATTATTTATATAGTTCTATTACTAATGAGGTAAGTATCCTATAACATTTTAATATAAAAAACCCTTTATAAATATACCTCACAAAGCTAGAGAAAATTTATTTAGCACTGGACTGATAATAGGCATAGCTTCTTTCCAACGTAAAACTTCACTTTCTAAAGTGTTCCAACTAAAGTATAATGAGTTCACCATCAACAGTTAGCACGAGTAGTATAAGAAATTCTAATTTTTAGTGTATTTTTATGATAAAATATAAGTATGGATATTAATATATTAGAATTTGCAGAAAATAAGGGTAAGGAGATTGCTAAAAATATTTCAGAAAAATATGACCAGGCAGATTTTGATTTGTCTCAAAATAAAATAGAAAAAGAAATCTACAATATATCATTTAACTACGCCAGTATTTTCTTTTTTGAAAATTCTAAAATGGCTCTTAGTAAAAAAATGAGAGATGATCTCATATTTAAAGTAAGAAGTTTTATAGCAGAAAAAATAAATTTGGATAAAGAAGGAAACAATAAATTACTTACGGAAGTTATTAAATTTTATGTAATTCAATATTTATTATCAGACTATAATATTTTCATTGCTTAACCTGTAATTAAGTTCAATTATGAATGACATACTAAAATCAATATCTGCTGTTGTGATATCTACATTTTTAATAAGTCTTTTTACTTATCTCCTAATTATCAATAAGATAGGTCAAAATATTTATTTACCGCTTATGGCCCTATCTATTTTAATAGGCTTAATAATTTACTTTAAAGATTCAATAAAAGAACTCAATTTAACAGAAATGAAAGTTATTTTGGAAAAGAATCAAAACATAAAAGAAGAAATACAAAAAATTACCCTTAATCTTGTACGCCTTTTAAGTAAATTAAGTATCTATTCTTCTGGAAGTTGTGTGAACAGAAAAGAATTAAATGATAATATTGACTCTGTATTAACCAACATTTCCATAAATAAAAATCAAAAAGATGAAATAATGAAACTACCACGATTAATGGAAAAATTTATGAAAGATAAATCATCTCTAACAAAAGAGGAAAAAGATTCTATTAGTGAGGTGTTCTCTTTAAAAGAAAAGTGATCGCACAAGAAGGGTTGTTATAATATACTTAAAAAGTATTAAACCGCCTTACAGGGCAATGAACCATTGAATTCTATCTGTTAAAAGCTCACAAAATTTTTAATAAAAATTATTTTTTCTTTTACTAGTGGTTTGTGTTAGAGTAAAGGAGAAAGGGGGGTTGAACATTGAAAAGGTTCGTAGTGGAAGAACACCATCGACGCCCCAGATCGCTGGGTGGAGCTGACAAACCACCCAACATCTCCTTCGTTCCCCACCGACTTCACCGACACTGGCATACCCTATTCGGGAACCTCAACGCCGAGCAAATATGCAACAAGATCAACTTGTCTCCGTGGAAGCCACGAGGGGTGACGCTAGTGTGCCATTTCATAAACGGCACGGAGGTTGCGATAAGAGGCAAACACGATTCGGTGCAAGTTTCTAAGTGCCAACTAGCCTGGTATCGGCTCTTTGGTAGACTGGCCTTTAGAGAAACAATCAACTATATAAACAACGTGTGGCTCGACCCAAGCTACCATTTCTATATAGTAAGATAAACCCGTTTCATTCAACGACGCAAAATCCGTCGGAGTGGACGGGTTTTGTGTTCCCTATCTTTAAAGATTCATTTGGTGTATAATGTAAAGGTAGCAACAACAGTAGATTTAGTCGACCAGCTGTTAATGTTACCTTTTTAAGTTAACTAAAATACTATGGACGATACAAAATGCCCAGTATGTGGCAATAGCCCATGTACTTGCCCCCCGACTCCCCCAACACCTGAAACTCCTGCTCAATAAAAAGCAACTAAAACACCCCCCTCTAGGGGGTGTTTTAGTTTTTACTAATTGAAAATAATTTACTTTTTATCTTTCCACTCGTCGTCCTGGCGGACTAGCAGTTTGCGTTTATTTTTCTGGTCAAGCAGTATGGCCTCCACCACGCGCTCCATCCGCACTCCCTGAGAACCTTTCACCAACACCATATCTCCGTTTTTTACGAAAGTTTTTATGAAATCTCCCGCCTCATTTGAATCTAAAAATTCAAAAATTTTATCTTCGTCCATCCCGGCCTGGAGCGCGCCTTCTTTGATAGCTTTCGCTCTCTGCCCCACCACCATCAGTATATCCTCTTTCCTCCCCAAGTTTTCCTTAGCAATTTTGCCGATATTTTTATGAGCTTCAACGGTATGACGTCCGAGTTCTAGCATATCTCCCAAAACAGCAATCTTTCTCCCATCCCATTTTATTTCTCCCAGAGTCTTGAGCGCGGACTCGCAGGCGAAAGGAGAAGAATTGTAAGTGTCGTCAATAATAAAACTTTCTTCTATTCCGTCAAGTAACCGCATCCTCCCGGGAGGAACGTCATAATTTTTTAATGAATTTGTCGCATCTAACATATTGAATTTCAAACCGGAAGAAAGAGCCAGCGCCGAGAGAGACGCGTAGATATGATTACGTCCGAATACACCCTCTATGACGACGGGCAGGCTGCTTCCCTTCTCGTCCACTCTGAAAATAACTCCCTCCGGTATGTTTTTATCATTAAAAAGTATTTTGTCGTCCGAGCCCAAAATATCTGCCCCTTCCCCAAACCCGTAAGTAATTGTCCGGCATTTTGTCTTAGCTTTCATCTCCAATACTATCTGGTCGTCGGCATTCAATACCAAGATACCATCCGACTTGAGAGTCTTAATGAGCTGGCTCTTTTCTTCTACCAGATGCTTGTGAGAACTAAAGAATTCAATATGGGGTGGAGTTTCTCCTATAGCCGTGATAATCACAGCATCCGTAGAGAGCCAGGAAGCTGTCTTTTTTATATCATCGGGCTTGCCCACACCCACTTCAAGCACCAGCCACTCGGGATATTTATGAGACCAGAGGAAAAGCCATAACCCTTTAAAAATATTTTCAAGCCAAGTCAACGGGCTGCTCCATCCATTCGGACATCCCAAGATGGTAAGTGGCAAGCCTATCTCGCTGTTGAAACTTTTTTCACTTTTGCGAACATACGCGACTTTGGAAAGCACCGCATACACCGCATCCTTAGTAGAGGTCTTGCCGAGCGAGCCGGTGATGGCGATAATCTTTGGTTTATATTTATAAAGCACGAGTTGTGACTCTACTCTCAAAATATAAGTTATTATTTTTTTGAAGCTGGTTTTCATTTGATTTTCCCCTCTCCTTAATAAGGAGAGGGTTAGGGTGAGGTGAATTTATCTATCCGGCGGAACATTATAATAATTTAATAAAAACTTGGTGATGTCTAAAAACGGATCGGACCAAGTGGTAGCGGCATAGGACACACCTTTCGGATTTATCGCATAGAGTAAGACTATAAATTTCGGGTCATACGCCGAGAAATAGCCGAAAAAGGAATGCGAGTGCCTGTCTGTATAATATCCTCCGTTTACGCTGTCCGCAACTTGCGCCGTGCCGGTCTTCACTGCCACGCTGAAGTGTTCTAGCTTCGCTTTGCCTTCTTTGATGGCTTTATCCATCACCGTCACCAGCATACTCGTTATTTCTTCCGAAGTCGCTTTGGTGATTCTGGTCGGAGTCGTCGGATAGGTGAGCTCTTTGGAAATACCGTTATCGTATTTTATTTCTTTCACCACGTGCGGAACGACCAAATTCCCGCCATTACCCAAGGACGCCAGCGCCCGCACCAATTCAACGGGAGTGAGCGCGATACCTTGGCCGAAAGCGGCATTGGCATATTCAATCTCGCGAGGACTCTTTAATATACCCGATACCAAACCGCTCGTCTCGTTCGGTAAATCTATTTTCGTTTTGGTATTGATGCCGAAAGAAAGCAGATAGTCCCGCATCCTTTCCTTCCCTAGCTTCTGCTCCACGAAAACCATCCCTGTATTGAGCGACTGGTTTAAGACCTCCTGCATACTCGTGTTCGGTCCTCGGCCCTTCTTGTCAAAGTTAAATATTTCTTTTTTTTCAACTATTACGGACCCTTTGTCGTTGTAGGTGGTCTCTGGTGTCACTACTCCCGCGTCCAAGGCGGAAGCCATCACGAGCGGTTTTACCACTGAGCCGAATTCTAAAACATTTTCCACTAATGGATTGGAAAAAATGGAGACTACTCCCACTTGTGAAAAATTATTGGGGTCAAAATCCGGCTTCACAGAAAGCGCGTAGATGGACCCGTCCTGTGGGTTCATAATTATCCCGCCAATAGAATCAACTTGATACTTGTCTCTCACTTCCACCAGCTTCTTTTCCAAAAATCCCTGCACCTGGGGTTCAATCGTTGTCACAATGTCGCCCTCTAACGCTTCTTTCTCAAACAAAGTTTTACGAATATTGGAAAAAACTTCCGCAAAAAAATTAACATAAGGATTGTTGTCATCGCGCGAAAGCAGGTCATCATACTGTCTCTCCAGTCCATAGCGTCCGCCCAGTTCATCTCCCTTGTAGCCGACAAAGCCGAGCGTATGCGAAGCCAGATTTCCCCCGGGATAGAAACGCCACTTTTCTTTGTAAATGTTTACGCCGGGCAGTTTAAGACCGGAGATGGCGTCCGCCTGCTCCTTTCCCAAATGGTGCAGTATTTCTTCGTAGGGGTCGTTCTTTTTCTCCGCTTTGGCGATAAAATCGCCGTGAGCAACGTCCACTACTTTAGATAATTTTTCATAGGTGTCTTCCAGATCAATAATTTTATTGGTATTGATAGCCATCTTAAAACCGGAAATTTGCGTAGCGGCAGACACGAGCTGTCCATCCTTGCGTTCAAAATAAATATTGCCTCTTTCAAAAATATCAGAAGAAGCTGTGGCATATTGGCGGTCGGCAGCTTCCGAATAAGTTTTACCGTGCACAATCTGCACAAAAAAAAGCTTCGCCATGAGGATACCGGCAAAGACAATGACACAAAATAGAACTACCCGAGACCTTAAGAGAAAACTATATTTCATTTTTATCAAGATTTAAACTGCCAAGAGCCTTGCGGGTGGCGAAAGTCGCTTTTGTTTCTTTAAATCCCATAGAAGACGACAGGGCCAAATCAACGCTATCCGAAATGGATAAATATGAGAGCTCCAGATTTCCGATTTCATTGGTGAGAGCGAGCGTCTCTTTCTCCAAGGCTTTTCTTTGCACGATATCAAAAACCATATTGCCTATAATTAAAACATACCAAAAGACCAAGGCGGCCAGGATTGCGAGGAGAGTGTTTAAAATAATTTTCCTGACTTCCAAATTGTTGTTGGTGATGCTCGTGTTCCTTATTCGGGTCTTAAATTGTAGTGCTGCTTGTCTCATTATATTTTTTCTAAAATTCTTAATTTCGCGCTCCTTGCTCTCGGGTTCTTTTTTAAATTTTCTTCGTTTTCTAAAATCGGTTTCTTATTTATTAATGTCGCTTTTCCTTCTTGCTCCCTCGGCCCAGAGCCTACGGGCGAGGCCAATGCTTGAAAATATTTCTTCACTATCCTGTCTTCCAAACTATGAAATGTTATCACCGACATCCTGCCTCCTTCTTTCAGTGCTTCAAACCCTTTCTGGAGCCCTGTCTGCAAACTTCGTAATTCGTCGTTGACCGCAATCCTTAATGCCTGGAACGTCCTCGTGGCAAAGTGCAACCTCGCCCTCCTGTATGCTGCCGGAACTGAGTCGCTGATTATCTTCACTAGGTCGGTGGTGGTCTTTATCTCCGCTTTCGCTCTTGCTTCCACAATTCCCTTTGCTATTCTTCTGCTAAATCTTTCTTCTCCGTATCCGTAAATGATGTCTGCCAGATTCTTTTCTTCCCAGGTGTTTACGATTTCTCCCGCAGTCAGGTCTTCTTCCCCTGGATTTTTCTTCATTGTCATTAAAAGCGGTTCGTCTTTCAGGAAAGAAAATCCTCGTCCGGAATTCTCCAACTGGTCGGAACTCAAGCCTAGGTCAAAGATAATTCCATCCACTTTTTCGCTTCCCAGAACTTTATCCAAATCACGGAAATTTTCGTTATGGAAAGAAATTCTTTTTTCGTTTCCATCCCACACGCTCTGGTCTTGGTCCAACGCTATTACTTTCACTTTCGGAAATCTTTTTAATATTTCCCTGCTGTGTCCGCCTCCTCCGAAAGTAACATCCAGGACAACTTGCCCAGAAGCAAGGCTTTTGGAATCCCCTAAAGCCTTGCTTCGGGGCAGATTCAGCCCATCTATTGTTTCATTTAAAAGAACTGTCTTGTGAACACTTTCTATCTTTGTCATCTATAAACTCTTGCCGCTTCCAAGCTTTTCTGCCAAATCTCCGGCTTGTTTTGCTACGGCTTCTTGATTTTGCGACCATGTCTTGTCATTCCAAACCTCCACTCTGTCTCCGACTCCGATAATTGCCGCGCTATTTTTTAAATTTATTCTGTCTTTCAGAAAATCCGGGATTAATATTCTGCCGATTGAATCTATCTCTGCTTCAGCTGCCCGGCCAAACATATATCTGTTAAAACTTCTTTGGTCAGCTTTCAAAAAAGATAAATCATTTTTCGTATCAGAAAGCCTTGCGCTTACTTTTTCCCATTCTTTAGTTGTAAAAATAAACAAACAAGAATCCAGACCGGGAGTAATGATAACTTTCTTGCCCATCTCTTTGCGGAATTTTACCGGCAAAGACATTCTGTTTTTTTCGTCTATGGTGTGTATGTATTCGCCGATGAGCATATTTTTATAAAAATTATTTATCCACCCGTTTCCCACCTTTTCCCACTTGATTAACATTATAAACCACTACTAAAACAACACCAAGCCCAAACTGTGGATAACTCTGATCAACTGTGTTTCTTGACTATCTATCCTAAAAGTTGTAAAAAGTGAGTGAGGAGGCTCTTTGTGATCGTTGAGATTATAATCCTTGCCGTAGTGGGACTCTTCATTGGGGGTGGCGGTGGCTCTTCTCTTCCTCTGGGCAATCGAACGGCTCAAGGACTTCCGTAATTGGTTGTCCTGGCGAAAGTTCACCCGAATTCCGAAAGGAGAACGTGATGCCTGATCTCGAGACGCTCAAGAACATCGCCGTCATCAGCTTCTTCATCATCGTCGGTGTGAGTATCGTCGGCTTCGTCATCCTCTGCGTGGGTATCAACGTTCTTAAAAAGGGCGTTGACGCGTGACGAAACAAGGGCACCAGCCTTCGCCCCGGTGCGATCGGGGCGAAGGCAAGGAAGTATTGTTCTTTCAAACTATCAACACATCGGCGAGAAATCGCCACAAAAATGCCTCGGAGCTTCACGCCCGAGGTTGTGTCGTTTATGGAGAGTTTTTATATAAAAAATTTCTTAGTATACGATATATAATATATTAAGAAAGAAAAAAATTTTATTCTCTCGGTCGCATCAATGGGAAGAGTTGTGTCTCGCGAAGAGGTTTGTCCACAAGGAAAGCAAAAAATCTTTCACCGAAGCCGAAGCCGAAAGCCGGGGGCATACCGTGTTCAAGCATTTCCACAAATTCATCATCCGGCATCATTGCCTCTTCGTCCCCTCCTTCCATTAATTTCTTTTGAATTTCAAAACGTTCGCCCTGGTCAATAGGGTCATTTAATTCCGAAAATCCATTTGTCATTTCCGCCCCAGCGAGAATTAGCTGAACACGCTCAGTCAGAAGCGGGTTCTCTGGTTTTGCCTTGGAGAGTGGAGACACTAGCTTCGGCACATCTACGAGCCACGCCGGCCCGACGATTTGCTTCCTGCAATATTTCCAGAGCGAGTCGGTCAAGCGCTCCTTGTTGGTTCCCTCGTACTTTACTCCGAGCTCGTCTAACTTTTTCATCATTTCTTTTTCAGAGGCAGTTAGCACATCTACGCCGGTAATCTTTTTAACCGTATCCACGTAAGTGATGACTTCCCATTTCGGAGAAAAATCAATTTTCTGTCCGTGTGTTTCAAATTGCAAAGTGCCCAGAGTTTCTTGGGTAACTTCTTTCAACATTCTTTCGGTAAATTCTATCCCCTGTTTATAATCCATATATCCGGCATAAAATTCCAGGTTGGTAAATTCCTGCGTATGTTCCGGGCTGGAGCCCTCATTTCTATAAACTCTCCCTATTTCAAAGACACGAGGAAAACCGGCCGCTAGAAGTCTCTTCTGCCAGAGTTCCCCGACGGAGATACGCATATATACATCTATGTCAAAATCGTTATGGTGAGTTTTGAAAGGTCTTGCTTCCGCTCCGCCTGTCGTCACTTCCAAGGTCGGAGTTTCTACTTCTAAGAAATTTTCTTTCTTTAAAAAATTACGGGTAGCATTCCAAAACTTTGATTTCTTTTCAAAAATTTCTTTAACTTCTGGATTCATCAGAATATCCAAATACCTCTTTCTGAATCGTTCTTCCACATCCGTGAGTCCGTGCCATTTCTCAGGTAATGGTCTCAAACTCTTGGACAACATCCGCCAATCTTTCGTCTCCAATGTTTTCTCTCCCCTATTCGTCACAAAAAATGTTCCTTGTATTTCCACAAAGTCGCCTATGTCCACCACTTCACTCCAGAAATTAAATTTTTCATCACCAAGCACGTCTTTCTTAAGCAGTCCTTGAAAAGTTCCAGTACCGTCATAGAGAGTGATGAAGATAATGGCGCCCTGCCCACGAATAGACATTATCCTGCCCCCAAGCCATTTTATTTCTTTGTTTTTCTCCAAATTTTCAAAGTCATCTCCTGCCTCCTTAAGAGTTAATTCCCTTTTCGCCTCCGCCGGGTACGGGTTCATACCCTTATCCTGCAAGAGTTTAAGTTTGTGTATTCTGGCGTCCCTAATTTCATCAATTGAAGACATTTTAATTTGTTCGCCTAGGGCGAGCTACGACACGTCTAGTATTTTATAATCAACCAAACCGTTCGGAGTTTTGAAAGAAACTTTGTCGCCTTTCTTTTTGCCGAAAAGCGCTTTGCCGAAAGGAGACTTGTTGGAAATTTTCCCATTAACCATATCCGCCTCCTCAGAACCAACTATAACATATTTTTTCTCTTCCGCCTTGTCGGCGGACAGGCCTTTGGCATCTATTTTCTGCACAACTACCTTGGAACCGATTTCTATCACGTCTCCTCCACTGCCTTTTACTGTTTCTGAGGATTCCAAAATACGCGCAATCTTGACGATGCGTTCTTCTAGTTTGCCTTGTTCTTCGCGAACTTGATGATACTCCGCATTTTCGGATAAATCCCCGAGAGACTTGGCGTACTCTAAACTCTCAAGAATTTCTTTTCTTTTGGGGCCTTTCAAATCTTTCAACTCAGCTAGTAAAGCTTGCCTCTTTTCTTCAGTTATATAATTCCCGTCCTGTTGCATCCCGTACGAAATTCTATCATTATTGTTTCTGAAAGAATTATTAAATTTATTAAATAAATCCCGTTATTTCGTACGGGATTGCATAACTAATTATACTATATTTTTTTACTAAAAAGTCAATAAAAATTAGGTAAAAAGAAGCCGCGTGCTTGCACGCGGCTGAAACAGATCTCCTTTTGGGGAGTAAACTACGGAGACACCGTCACGGGAAAGCCTTCGGAGCCCTC
>CAZXCD010000006.1:0-5403 GCA_964638985.1 uncultured Candidatus Saccharibacteria bacterium | reverse complement strand
TAAAGCTTGCCTTTTTTCTTCGGTTATATAATTCCCATCCTGTTGCATAGATAATTATCTTATATTTTTTTAGTAAAAAGTCAATAAAATAGGGTAAAATTTGCAAAAATATTATTTTATGATAATCTCTACTTATATGGCTAAAACAGTAATTGAGGTGAAGAAAAATCCAAACGAAAACAACGCGAGTGTTTTGCGTCGTTTTTCTCGCAGAATTCAAGAATCCGGCATTATCCGCAAGGTCAAAGGCGCCCGCTATAATGTCCGCAAAGAATCAAAACTTAAAATAAAGAAAAGCGCTCTCAAGAGAATGGGCCGCAGAAAAGAAATAGAGAAACTCAAGAAACTGGGCAAAATGGTAACCAAATAAAAACATGCAAGGTGAATTTTCTCTGATAAACAAAACAAAAGGCAAGCTTCCAGGCTTGCCTTTTGAGAAAATAAAAGACGACATCTTGGGGAAAAAATATTCTTTATCTATTGCTCTGGTTGATGAAAAAACTTCTAAAGAAATAAATAAAAAATATAGAAATAAAAATAAACCCACAAATATTTTATCTTTTCCATTTTCAAAAAACACGGGCGAAATAATACTCTGCCCGACAGTTATCAAAAATGAAGTGAGAATAAAAAAATTCAACAAGACTTATCCCGAATTATTGGGCTTTTTAGTTATCCACGGCATGCTCCACTTGGAGGGAATGGAACATAGTAGTAGAATGGAGAAAGCGGAAAACAAATATGATCAGAAATATTTCGGTGGGCATAGACGTCGGGTCGTCCATGACGCGAGTCGTGGTCGGAGAATTCTTAAAGGGAGAAAAAAATCCTAAAGTTATTGGCGTGGGAGAAAGTCCTACCCTGGGCTTGCGCCACGGCTACGTCACAAACTCCGCTCTCGCGGCAAATTCCATAAAAACGGCTGTGACGATGGCAGAGAAGACTTCCGGTTTGAAAATAAAACGCGCGTTCGTAACGCTATCCGGTACGACTCTGCGCGGAGAAATAAGTTCCGGTGGAACCATCGTCTCCAAGGCTGACGGCGAAGTAACGGCGCTCGATGCCAACAAAGCGCTATCGGACTGCGAGGACAATTTAAGCCTGGGCAATAAAAAAATCATTCATTCTTTCCCTATTTCTTTCCGCTTGGACGGGAAAGAGGTGCTAGGCAGGCTGGAAGGCCTACGGGGCACCAAGCTTGAGGCCAAAGCAATTTTCGTCACTTATTCCGTTGTGCATTTGGAAGATTTGCTTGAGGCTGTGGCGGAAGCGGGGGTGGAAACCCTGGACGTGGTAGCTTCTCCAGTCGCTATCAGCAATTTGGCTTTATCCGAAAAGCAGAAAATCGTCGGAGTGGCGCTCGTAGACATAGGAGACCAGACGACTTCCCTTTCCGTTTTTGAAAATGGACTGTTGATGTCCGTTCATACCTTCTCCATAGGCTCCGCAGAAATCACTAATGACATTGCTTTGGGATTTAAAATTCCACTAGAGAAAGCGGACGAGCTAAAACTCGGCAATGGCGACGGAGAAGAATTTTCAAAAAAGAAATTAGAGGAAATAATTGAAGCTCGTCTCTGCGATATTTTTGAATCAATAGAAAATAATTTAAAAAAACAAAAAAGATCGGAACTTTTGCCGGCAGGAATAGTTTTCGTGGGTGGCGGGGCGAATGTTTCCGGATTGGCGGAATTATCCAAGTCCATATTGAAACTCCCTTCCAGCCTGGGGTCAACGGAAATTTTCGGCAATGCTAAAACCAAATTCCGCGACCCCGCCTGGTGGAACGTCCTCGGCCTTCTCTATTCTGGCAAAGAGTCTATGGGTTATTCCGAGGGCTCTTTTGGAAACATGCTAAAAGACTTAAAAAACGCACTAAAATCAAGCCTAAAACAATTGCTTCCGTAAAAACTTTACTTTTCTCTGCTTTCTGATAGTGTATTATCTATATAAGTCATTAACTTTTTTAACAAAAAACTATGCCAAAAATAAATCAGGAGATAGAGAGTTTCGCCCGCATTATGGTTATCGGAATCGGAGGGTCAGGAAAAAACGCGGTGAACCATATGATAAATTCCAAGGTGAAGGGTGTCACCTTTATCTGTATGAATACCGACACGCAGGATTTGCATCATTCTCTCGCGGAGAAAAAAATTCACATCGGAAAAAATTTGACCAAGGGTCTCGGCGCCGGCATGGATCCAGAAATCGGCAAGAAGGCGGCGGAGGAAACAAAATCTGAAATTCAAGATGTCGTCAAAGGCGCGGATATGATTTTCCTTGCTTGCGGAATGGGTGGAGGCACCGGCACCGGCGCGGCTCCGATAGTCGCTCGCGCTGCCAGAGAACAAGGCATCCTCACCGTGGCTGTCACCACCAAGCCTTTCTTCTTTGAGGGCAATCACCGAATGAAAATAGCGGAAAAAGGTATTGAGGAATTGGCGAAAGAAGTAGATGCCATCATCATCATTCCAAACGACAAATTACCCCAATTAGCCGAGCAAAACACCAATTTTAAAGACGCTTTCATCAGATGCGACGATGTGCTCCGTCAGGCGGTAGAAGGCATTTCCGACCTCATCACCACCCCGGGCATCATAAATGTGGACTTTGCAGACATTAAGGCTGTTATGGCCAATGCTGGTAGCGCCTTGATGGGCATCGGCACTGCTTCCGGAGAAAAACGCGCAGAGAAGGCGGCTCTAGCTGCCATCAATTCTCCTTTACTTGAAGTTTCAATTCATGGCGCCAAGGGTGTGCTCTTCGCTATTTCCGGCGGAGATGATTTGACCATCAACGAAATCCAAGAAGCAGCCAAGATAATCACCGAGTCCATAGACAAGGATGCGAAAGTTATCTTTGGAACTATTCGTGATGAAAAATTAAAGAAGGGAGAAATCAAAGTCACTGTCATCGCTACCTCCTTCCCTGCCGATATGCCTCGCAAGAGTCTTTTCAGTGGGGCACCCGGCACCCTGCTCAAGGATGAACCCGCCGCTGTAATCAAGAAAGAGATTCATAACAGTATGCAGAACGGCAACATCGGCAATAGCGACTTCATCAAAAAAGACAATAACAATTTCAATAACAAAAAAGAAGTAAAGGAAGAAATCATAGAAGACGATGGCGATGACTGGAGCGCTGTTCCAGCATTCTTGAGACGCAATAAGAAGTAAAAAACTTGACGCGTGGTGTATACTAGAGAGATGACATACGATTTGATAATTATCGGGGGTGGACCGGCCGGCACAGCGGCCGCTGTTTACGCTGCCCGCAAAAGATTAAAAACGCTTTTTATCACCTCGGAATGGGGCGGACAATCCGTCGTGTCTGAACAAATTTACAACTGGATAGGTTCCCCTTCCATCTCCGGCAATGATTTGGCGGCAAATTTTAAAAAGCACGTATTGGCTAACACGGGAGACAACTTGGAAGTCAAAGAAGGAGAACGGGTGTCGGGTGTTGGACACCCGACAGAAAATTTTACTGTAAAAACAGAATCTGGAAAAGAATTTACAACTAAAACAATTTTAATAGCGACAGGTAGTGGTAGAAGAAAATTAGAAGCCAAAAATGCAGACAAATTAGAACACAAGGGCCTCACTTACTGCGCCTCTTGCGACGGTCCCCTTTTTGACGGAGCGGACGTCGCCGTCATCGGCGGAGGCAACGCCGCTTTTGAATCCGCCTCTCAGCTCCTCGCCTACTGTAAGTCTGTGACTCTCATAAACAGGAGCGACACTTTCCGCGCGGATGAAGTTACCGTAGAAAAAGTTTCCAAGAATCCAAAATTGTCCATAGTGAAAAATGCGGAAATTTTAGAAATATTGGGCGACAAATTTGTGGATGGATTGGTTTATAAAGACAAGACTACAGGAGAAGAAAAGACTCTAAAAGTTTCTGGCATCTTCGTGGAAATCGGACAAATCCCAAATACTGATTTTGTGAAAGGTGTGGTACCGCTTGATAAAATAGGCAGAATCAAAATTGACGCTTGGAGTCAGAAAACGGAAGTTCCCGGCATCTGGGCTGCCGGCGATTGCACCAATGTCCTCTATCATCAGAACAACATCGCTGCCGGCGATGCTGTCAGAGCCTTGGAAGATATTTATCTCACCATCCACGCACGCTAAGTTATCCACACCCCAAAGCCAGGTTTAGGGGTGAAATTAAAAACCAAAATACTGGAAAAGCTTGTAAGCCAAAAAGGCCGGCCATACGAGAGCTTTTAGTATGCCAAATACACCCAACAAGAAAGTGTCTGCATGTTGAATAAAATAAACAGCTGCGCCAATGACTCCTAGACCGTACACTGCTCCGGCCGACGCATCGCCCCTGTTCATACTTCCACATTTTTTATTTTTTATTTCTTGTTCCATATCCTCTATTTTAACAGACAAAGAAAAAGCAATCAATGCAGGTCGTCTCGCGTTGAAACCTTTCGGCAACAAGACTGGCAAGGCTTTTGAAACTTTTTTAAGTTTACCATGATGACGCACCTCGTACGGGTCAATAAATAAGACCAATCCTATTTTTTAGCTTCTCTATTACTTGATTATCTTTCTGTTGAATTATACTTTTGTATAATTCAGGATGATATGTTTGAAGCGCTTCTTCCAAAGTTGCTGGCACTTTCCTTTTCTTATCTCCCGCTTCTAGTGTTTCTATTTGCGCATATATACCCATCCAAATTGCTTCTGCCATTTTTCTATCAGGCAACATCATAAGTTTTTCAAGAAATGATTTGCGATATTTTTCAATACCAGCCCCAACTCTTGCATGAAACATTCCTGCAATTTCAAAATTATCAGTAGGAGGTGTTGGTTCCTCGGAGTCCATTTTTCCTAAAGCATTTTCATATTCAATATTGGCTTCAATATTTTTATCCAGTACTTCATCACTGAGTATTTTAGGGATTAAATCTTTATATAATCCATGCGCCTCTGCTTCGCTAATTCCTAAATCCCTTAACAACTCAGAACGATATTCATTTTCAAGAAGTCTTTGATTTTGTAGTTTATTTTTATCAGTTATAACGTCTGCATCAATATACAAAAAAGCATCAACGTCGCTCGTGGCCTTAGCTTTTTCGCCCTTTACCATGGAGCCATACACTGTTGCTCCGAGCACTTCAGAATGTTTCTTTTGAAACTTTTTGATTCCATCTCTAAAAACATCAAGCCTGGTGCGAGCAACTGGTGCTGTTGCTAATTCAAAACGTCTAGCAGAAACTTTTTCTTCGTCCATGGAATTTTCCATAATACTATTATATCAATTTTTTATTTGAATGGTAACCTAGCGATAGTTCTTTGCGGAGGCGGTAACCTGCCTACCGGCAGGCAGGGATTTGACTATGGGGGCGGAGGGTACAGGACTTGAACCTGTAAGGGATTTCTCCCGCTG
>CAZXCD010000005.1:0-43427 GCA_964638985.1 uncultured Candidatus Saccharibacteria bacterium | reverse complement strand
GAGCAGATCCCTTTTAAGGATAAGGTCCTCGGTTCGATCCCGAGCGGGCGCACAATTAGAAAGCTTCAAGTAAAAATTGTTCAAAGGCCGATTCAGCGTCCAGACCTTTTTTGCGGGCTTCCGGCAGAAGGTAAGAAATTTTGGAAACATAATCCTTTAATTGTTCCTCGGAAAATTTGCTGAAATTTTTTTTCAACAGCATATCCTTGATTTTCCAAAAAAGCACCCCGATAAGCTCCTCCATCACCACTCCCACATCCACCGCCTGGCAGAAATAAATCCAAGTATTCAATTTATCTTTATTAGCAAAAGCGTTCGCCACTAAAAAATTATCAAATTTCTCCTTTTTTTCTTTGGGCAGTTCAAAGACATTGAGTTCTGCGCGCGCTTTCCTGAAAGCATCCAATATCGGCTTATTTAATCTTCCTTCCAAAAACACGAAGGTGTTGCCGGACTTCCCCATCGGTTCCAACTTTTCTAAAATAAATTCGCGTGTTTCTTCGTATTCAAGAATGCCGGAAAAAATTACCGCCGACTTCGCGGAAAAAAGACTGGAGCCGGAGTAGAAACTTTCAATCTGAACCTGGTCAAAATCGTTTCTGTTTACGGGAAAAACCTCCACCTCTTTCGGCAGGGATTTTATAAACTTTTCATAGTTTATTATTTTACTTTTTGCGTCATCACCCGAAAAGAGATAGAGCATAGTTTAAAATTTAACTGATTCTTCATATTCCAAATACGGCTGGCCGTATTTTTCCGCTAAAACTTTTTCCTGTTTTGAAATAAAAACCAGTTTAGCAAAAATAAGAGAGATAAAAGAAGATAAAATTACAAAAAAAGCGTTGACGATAATTCCAAACCCGAGAGTCAGAAAGAAAAGACCGAAATTAGTGGGCATCCTGGTAAAATGATACGGCCCATGGCGGAAAGTGTCTATGGTTATATTTTCTTTATTAAGATTGCGTGAGGTGTACTGCGCCCACACAATCAGAAAAGTTCCGAAAATCAAAGACACTATCCCGGTTTGGGTAATAAAAGAATTATTAAAAATTCCGAAATCAAAAATGAAGTCCAAACAAACGCCAATCAAGAAAAAAAGCAGATAAGCGACGTATGAATGCGCCAGAATTTTATGCACACTTTGCTTCGGAGGATTGGTTGTATTAAAATCTCCCATTTTTACATTATACCACAAATTCGTTATTTTACTTCCCCTAAATTGTCTCCTGACCCAGAATGTACGAGGAGTGGAACATCCGTTTTATAACGCAAATATGACCGCAAAAGCACTCCTTCCATGGCTTCTTTTATTATTTTATCGGCTTCTGGCAAAACTTTTTCTTCTACCTCATAAACCAACTCGTCGTGAATTTGAAGTACCAGATGAACCTTGCCCAACAACCCCGCCTTTTCCAAATCCTCTTCCGCGTATCTGATGGCAAGCTTGATAATGTCAGCGGCGGTTCCTTGGATGGGGGCATTTGTAGCGGTACGTTCAGCCATATTTTTTAAAAAAGGAATTCTGGAATTTATATTCGGGAAATATCGCCTACGACCAAACAAGGTTTCCGTATAAGAATGTTCCCCAGCGAAAACTTTCACCCCCTCCAGATAATCTCGCACACCGGAAAATTGAGTAAAATAATTATCATAAAATTTCTGCGCTTCCTCACGAGTGCCTCCGAGATTTTTCCGCAAAGCGGAAACCCCCATACCATAAATAATTCCGAAGTTTATCACTTTCGCCTGGCGACGCATTTCACTATCCACTTTCTCTATCGGCACTCCAAAAACAAACGAGGCCACCCCAGCGTGAATATCTTTCCTCTCTCGGAAAACTTGGGTCATTTTTTTGTCTCCTGAAAGCATCGCCGCCGCCCGCAGTTCAATCTGGCTGTAATCAAAAGCGGTGAGCTTGTGTCCCTTTTGCGCGACAAAGCCGTTGCGAATTTTCTTACCCAATTCCGTTTTTATCGGCAAGTTCTGTAAATTCGGGTCTTGGGAAGAGAACCTTCCAGTAGTGGAACCGTTTTGGATAAATTTGGCGTGAAGACGACCATCTTCTCCCGCCATTTTAGGGATAACATCAATGTACGTTGATAGCAGTTTCTGCAGTTCCCGATAAGCCATTATTTCTTTTATTATTTCATTCTCTCCTTCCAGTTCTTCTAGAACGGAAATCTTGGTAGAAAACGCGCCACTGGCATTCTTTTTTGCTTTATTTTTTCCTGGTGACTTCATCCCTAATTTTCCAAAAAGTATTTCACCCAATTGCTTCGGGGAATTGATATTGAATTCGGTGCCGGCCTGGCTGTATATCTTTTTTGTTAAAATATCCAACTCTTTATGATACTCTTCCGATAATTTTTCAAAATATTTTTTATCTACCAAAATACCGTGATTTTCCATTTCTTTTACGACGGGGATTATCGGCTTTTCTATCTCCTCATATACTTTTTCTAAGCTTGCCCCGCCCTGGCGGGGATTTTTCTCTTTCAGTTTTGTAAAAATAAAATTATACGCCGTCTCAAAAGATTCAGTGTGAGCAAAAAGCAAAATGTCTTCCAGTTTCGGATTGGACATCTCGGAATTGATAACCCATAGAGCAATACTGGCTTCTTGGATTTTCTCTGGGGACGGTAAATCTAGAGAATTTTTGAATGGTCTGGCCGGGGTTTGGGGCCCCGGAGAACCGAGGACCTGAGAAAATTCTGCTAGATTTGCCTTCCCATTGTTCTCAAAGAAGTTTTTTAGTCGTCCGAGCAAGCTCCTAAATTCAAACGTCGCGAAAACTTCTTCAATTTTCTTCAAATCCGCATTTTCCCAAAAAGTTTTTGACGGCAAAGAAAAATTTATCGGCGCATCCGTGCGGATAGTTGCCAACGTCTTTGAAAACAAAGCTTCTTCTTCGTTATTTTTTAGCAACTCAATCATTCTAGGGCTAATACCCGCCTCTTTAAATCGTAATTCGTAATTGTCCATTCGTAATTGTTTGTATATTTCTTCTATGGTGCCAAAATTTATAATCAAGGTTTCTGCTGTTTTTTCACCTATACCCTTGATGCCGATAATGTTGTCTGAAGGATCTCCGCGCAAACCTTTATAGTCCGGCAAAAGCTTCGGCTTGAAATGAAAACGCTTCACTACAGCATCTTCGTCGTATAGAATAGTATCGTTAATTCCTTTTTTTAAGGTATAAACTTGGACCTTTTTGTCATCCACCAACTGCATCGTATCCATATCTCCGGAAGCGATGATAATATCTATCCCCCCTCCGCTTTCAGCCCCTCCCCCTACATAGGGGGAGGCTGGGTGGGGGTAAAATTGTCTTACTATCGTCCCCAAAACATCATCCGCTTCAAAGCCCGGCGCATCGTAAATGGGAATGTTAAAAGCTTCAAAAATTTGCCGAGAATTCTGCAACTGGACAATTAGAGCCTCGTCAACCTTTGCTCGTCCGGCTTTATACGCGTCATAAGCTTCGTGTCTGAAGGTCTTTTGCGGTAAATCATAACAAGCGACGATATAGTCCGGTTTTAGATCAGTAACTATCTTCATCAACATACTAGAAAGACCATAGAGCGCCCCCGTCGGCTCACCCTTTGAAGACAAAAACTCCGGCAACGCATGATAAGCGCGATGTATTATGGCGTGAGCATCCAATAAGACTACTCTTTTATTATCTTTAGACATTGGATTAATTATAGCAGTTTAAAATGTTTGTGCCTGTTTTTGTCGGTCAAAATATGAACGGTTTTGGCGTGTGAAGGCATAGCCCCCGATACATTTTCCGGCCATTCAATGAATACGAGGTGCTCTTCATTGTTGATTATGTCTTCCCATCCGAGATGCAACAGTTCGTTTTCATTTTTGAGACGGTACGCATCTAGATGAAATAAAAACTTGTGTTTTTTATTTTTAAGAGAGTACTTTTTTATTATCACAAAGGTCGGACTGTTTACTTTATTTTTTACACCGAGATGCTGGGCTATAGCCTGGACGAAGGTCGTCTTCCCTGCGCCTAAATCCCCCGAGAGACCAACCACCAGCGCCCCCTTCTGCTTCTTTTTTTCTCCGAGTATTTTATCCAGAAACATCTTCGCTATTTCTTTGGTTTCTTTGACATTTTTTGAAATTTTTGTGGCATTTTTAAGCATATAGGTTATACTTTACCATAAATGGCTTCCTTTGATGAAGAAAAACAAAATAAGCAACTGGATGAATTACACAAACAGGAGGAAGAGCAACTGGTGGCTACTTTGGCGGAATCCAAGTATGGCATTCCTTATATCAATTTATATCGTCTGGGCGTAGACAACGAAGCCCTGCGAGCAATTTCCGAACAGGACGCTAGAGAAATGAATGTGGCACCTTTTAAGCTTTTTGGAAAAAATATTTTCATAGCGGTGCGCGCTCCCACGGACAGCCTTTTTGCCAGACTAAAAGAGGATATGGAAAGGAAAAGTCTTGTCCCTGTTTTCTATATGGCCTCCGCCGCCAGCTTGAATAAAGTTTGGGACAGGTACAAGGAAATTTCCATGGCGGAAAGTTCAAGAATCGGGGGCTTGGACATCTCTGGAGAAGTTCTCCGAGATACGGCTAAACAAATAGAAAAAATGGAAGACATAGAGAAGTTGGTAAAAGAAGCCTTGGAGGGAAACAAAATCCATAAAATTTCTCGTCTGCTTGAAATTATTTTAGCCGGCGCTATCGCCATCAAAGCTTCCGACATCCACATAGAACCGGAAAAGGACAGGGGTAGGTTGCGACTGCGTTTGGACGGTGTATTGCAAGATGTGAATTTTTTTGGAACAGATGTATATAAATTGCTTAATTCCCGCATCAAGCTCTTGTCGGGAATGAAATTGACTTCCACGGTAGCGCAAGACGGACGCTTTAATATTATAGAAGGAGAGGAAGAAATCAGTATTCGCTGTTCCCTTATCCCCGGCTCCTACGGCGAATCAATTGTGATGCGTATCTTGGACCCGAAATCCTTGCAAGTGGAGATGGAGGAGCTGGGAATTGAAAACCGACTCTTTGAAATAATAAAAGAAGAAATAGCGAAACCGAACGGCTTAATCCTGGTCACCGGACCTACCGGCTCCGGAAAAACCACCACTCTCTATTCTTTCTTGCGAAGAATATATTCACCAGAAATAAAAATAATCACCATTGAAGACCCGGTGGAGTATCACTTGACGGGCATAACCCAGACTCAAGTAAACATGGAGAGAGGTTATACTTTCCCTGAAGGACTGCGTTCCGCGCTCCGCCAAGACCCGGACGTAATAATGGTCGGGGAAATCCGCGACGGAGATACAGCCTCTATCGCCGTGCAATCGGCTTTGACCGGACACATGGTCTTCTCCACTCTGCATACCAACAACGCGGCCGGAGTCATCCCCCGCTTGATTGACCTCGGAGTCAACCCCAAAATTCTGGTATCCGCTCTGTCTATCTCCCTGGCTCAACGCTTGGTACGCAAACTTTGCGCTTCTTGTAAAAAAGAAAGAGAGCTGACTCCAGAAGAAATAAAAACAATGAAATTAATCATTGACGGAATGACAGCGGAAGGAAAACAAATTTCAAATTATAATTTGAACCCTGATGGACCTTTTAAAACTTTTGAAGCCGTCGGCTGTGACAAATGCAACAAAACCGGCTTTAAAGGACGCATCGGGTTATTTGAAGCGATAAAAACAGACGAAGAAATAGAAAAAATAATTCCAGAAAATCCTAGTGAACGTGAAATCAAAAAAGTGGCAAGAACTCAAGGCGTCCTCTCTATGAGGCAGGACGGATTGATAAAAATATTAAATGGAGTTACTTCCTTCGTAGAAGTGCAAAGCGTGGTGGACTTGAGCGAAGAATAAGTTTACTAACTTATTCTTTTCCACCTAATTCCCCCTGCGAAGGGTGAATGAGGAATAAAAAATACTAAATTCTTTCACCTTTCCGTCTCTGTGATTACACAGAGCCACCTTTCCTTCGCAGGAAAGGCAAATACTCCCTAAACATATGATTAGCGGTTTTTCCTCCCCTGCGAAGGGGAGGTGTTTTTTGTAATCAAAAAACAGAGGGGTGATATACTAAAATATATGTATGAAGTATTTAACAAATCTAAATTTCTACCTCGCAGAAAAGAATTGAGAAAATTTTCAACTCCACAAGAACTTAAACTTTGGCATTTTTTAAGAAATAAAAAATTGGGCGTAAAATTTAGGAGACAACATGGGATAGGCCCGTACGTTGTTGATTTTTATTGCAAAGAACACAATTTAATAATTGAATTGGACGGCGCTCAACATAAAGATGAAAAAGAATACGACAAAGAAAGAGACAGCTATATAGAAACCTTGGGAATAAAGGTATTGAGACTTTGGAATAGTGAAATAGATAAAAATATAAAAAATGTACTGCAAAAAATAAAAGATTGTATTCACCCCTCCGCCCTAACGGGCACCTCCCCTTCGCAGGGGAGGAAAAATTCTCTGTAATCAAGATTCATATTAGTATTGGATTTTTGCTCCCCTGCGAAGGGGAGCTGGCATAGAAATGCCTGAGGGGTGAAATATCAAAGGCAAGAGTGAAAAATTAAAAATCAAATAAAAAAAGCATTAATCTCTAAACAATCCTTTCGGGGCTAAGCCCCCAAAGTAACAAAGTATTATAGGATAGTACCAGTGAACTAATAAAAGTACCAGAACGTCCTATGCAAATTCGTATAACCTGTGGCTGATTGCTTAGAGATTAATGCCTTCCTATTTAAACCCCCCAAAAAAAACTCTGAGAGAATTATACTATATGTAAAAGAGCGCCAGTGCTATAATGTTGATAGGTATGTGTATACCCTGTTGATAAATGCACCGTAAGTACAGTATAGCATAATATAAATACAATGTCAAGCGAACAAAACGAAAAAATAGAAGAATCTGTTTTAGACCAAACCCTGCGCCCTAGTAGCTGGGAAGAGTATATTGGCCAAAAACACATAAAAGACAATGTGAAAATCTTGTTAAGAGCAGCCGAAGAACGCGGACATATCCCTGAACACATTTTATTTTATGGCCCTCCAGGATTAGGGAAAACAACCCTCGCGCACTTGATTGCGAAAGAAACCAGCAGACAGATGAAGGTAACTTCCGGTCCGGCGATAGAGAAAGTCGGCGACTTGGCTTCTATCCTTACCAACCTAGCGCCCGGCGACATTCTTTTTATAGACGAAATTCACAGACTCAATAAGATGGTTGAAGAAATACTTTATCCTGCTATGGAGTCTGGGGTATTGGATATCATCATCGGCAAAGGACCTTCGGCGCGCACTATCCAGCTTGATTTGCCACCCTTTACTTTGATTGCAGCAACCACTCGTGTAGCCCTCGTCTCTTCCCCGCTTCGTTCCCGTTTCTCTGGTGGAGTCTTCCGCTTAGAATTCTACTCCAACGAAGAAATCTCAAAAATTATTGAACGATCAAGTAAATTACTATCTATAGAGTTAGAGGAAGAAGCATTGAAAGAAATCGCCAAGAGAAGCCGGTTCACCCCGCGTACCGCAAATTATTTTTTGAAACGCTGTAGAGACTTTGCTCAGGTGTATAAAAAAGACGAAAAAAAACTTTTGAATCAAAAAATAGTAAAAGAAGCTCTGAATATGCTCGCAATAGATGACATCGGGCTGAACCCTTCTGACAGAAAATTCTTGGAAATTTTGATAGATAAATTCAACGGCGGGCCGGTAGGCTTGAAGACGATAGCTGCGGCGATGTCGGAAGAAGAAGCCACAGTGGAAGAAGTAGTGGAGCCATATTTAATCCAGCTCGGACTACTTGAACGCTCCCCGCGCGGACGTGTCGCTACACAAAAAGCGTACGAGCACCTGGGTTTTGATATGAAAAAAGGTCAAGAAAAGCTTTTGTAAAAGTTATCACTTTTGAACGGCCGTCACGTTTTGATAACATCAATATAATATGTCAGGTCATAATCGTTGGACACAAATCAAAAGACAAAAGGCCATCACTGATGCCAAGAAAAGCAAAATCTTTTCTAAACTGGTGCGTTTCATTTCTGTAGAAGCGAAACTCTCCGGCGGAAAAGAGTCCCCCGGGCTCCGCGCCGCGATTGAAAAAGCAAAAAAAGTAAATATGTCTGGAGATGTTATAGAGAGAGCGGTAAAAAAAGCGAGTGAGCCAGGAGCGCATATGGATGCCATTACTTATGAAACTCATGGACCGGGAGGAGTGGGTATAATTATTGAAACACTTACAGACAGTAAAAACAGAACAGCGCAAGATATAAAACACATACTTACAAAAAATGGTTTTGCTTTAGGAGGCATCGGCTCCGTCACTTGGGCATTCACCAAGCAAAACCCACGCCAGGGCGGGGCAAGAACCCCTGAAGGACTTGTTTGGATACCGACTAGCACTATTTCTCTTTCAGATGCGGACTTGGAACTTTTAGATAAACTCGTGGAAGAACTCGAAGAGATGGATGATGTCCAAGAAATCTATACAAACGCGGAGTAACTAAATGTGCAAGAAGCCTGCCCCGTACGAAGCCGAAGGCTTTCGTTTGGGGTTTATACTAACGCGGAATAGAAGTGCTAAAATAACAATATGATTATTTTAGGAATAGACCCTGGATATGAGAGGTTGGGGGTGGCTGTCTTGGAAAAAAATAAAGGCGACCAAAAAGAAAAAGTGCTTTTTTCGGAATGTTTTAAAACTTCCGCAAAGTTAGAATTTTCGGAGCGTTTAAATTTAATCGGGGAAGAAATCAGAAAAAAAATAAAAGAATATAAGCCGGAAATTCTCTCTATTGAGACTTTATTTTTAAATACCAACCACAAAACAGTAATACGCGTGGCTGAAGCGCGCGGAGTGGTGGTTTATGAAGCTTCGCGCGCAGGACATGAAATATTTGAAGCTTCTCCCCCACAAATTAAAATAGCCACCACAGGATACGGCAAATCGGACAAGGCGCAAATAATCAAAATGGTGAAAATGCTGGTGAAAATGGATAATTCTAAAACCTCTGATGATGAATTGGATGCTATTGCCATAGCCCTCACCGCCTTTGCACACTTAAAGTGTTGACAAGCTTTTTGTATTTTGATACAAAAGAGACATTAATAGAGTATTTAGTAAAATATATCTTATATGCACGATGAAGATGAGGAAGTAGAAGAAGAGGGTTTCAAAATAGGAGACGAGGAAGAACTTGATTTACCTCCTGAAGGATTGGATGATTTTGGATTGGGGGAAGAAGACCCAGATAAAGACAGATAGAGCAACAAAAAAAGGAAGCCTTGCTTCCTTTTTTTGTTGCTAGTTAGTTAAAATTTTCACAAATCTTTTCTTGCCGATTTTAAGTGTTAGGTTTTCTAAAACTTTTAAATTTACATCTGTAATATTATTATTGTTTCCTAAATTGTGAATGGCATTTTCTAAAACCAGTCTGCGCCATTCCCCTTTTGAAGACAATATTTTATTTTTTACTAAAATTTCACTCAGCAGTTCACCCGTACCGGCTTTTATCTCTTCCATTTCATCCGGAATTTCTTTTTTCTGAAAAGTTTTCACAAAATTCTCTTCAGCCTCTTTTGCTTTCTTTTCACTAAAAATTATTTTTATAATTTCTGTAGCAGTTTTCTTTTTTGCTTCAAGAGGACCCTGTTTAATTATTTCTTTTATTTCTTCTTTAGAAACCCTGGTACAATTTATAAGTAAAACTTCAATCATTTCATCCGGCTGAGCCATAATTGAACCAAACATTTCTGTTGCTGTTGTGTTTAAAAACACTCCTGTCCCCCTGCTTTTTGACATTAATTCTCCGGTCTTTGGGTTTTCCATTAAATTAACAGCCACAACAAATTTTTCTTTATTTTTAAGTTTACGCAAAAGTGTGCGTCCCATAAGAGCATTAAAAATCTGATCAGTTCCACATAGCTCAGCGTCAACCTCCATGGCGACGCTGTCGTATCCCTGCATTAATGGATATAAAAATTCGTGCAAAAATATGTGTTTGCCTTCTTTCATTCTTTTTTGAAACATATCTCTTTCAATCATTTGACCAACAGTAATGTTTGAAGCCAGTTCTAAAACTTCTTCCATAGTCATCTTTGCCAACCACTTACTATTAAAAAGTACTTTTGGTGGATTTTCTTTATTATTAAAATCCATCAAGTTTTTAATCTGGTTTTTCCAACTTTTAACATTGTCTAAAACTTCTCTCGCTGTAAGAATTTTACGAGTACCCGCTTGATCAGAAGGATCTCCTATGCGTGCCGTAAAATCCCCAAAAAGCAGTATTGCTTCATGTCCTAGTTTTCTAAACTCTTCTAGAAGAATTATGTTCTTGGCGTGACTTAAGTGAAGTGTGTCTGCAGTGGCATCAAAACCAATATAAATCTTTATTCTTTTGCCAGACATAAGAAGTTTTTTAAAATCTTCTTTGATCGGCAAAACGCTGGTTATCACCCCTCGGCTTAAAACTTCATCTATTTTTTTCTCATCCGTTATCACTTTCATAAATAGAATAATACCACATTTTCTGCTATAATTCTATTAGTGTTTAAAATATTTCAAAACAAAAAATTATTAAAAAACCTGGCCATGTTGTTGGTTAGTCTTTTCGTTTTGGCTTCCGGAATGGTGCTCGTTTTGCTTTTCTCTCTAAAAATCCCGGATTTTCATTCCATTGAGGAAAGACGAGTAGAGAATTCCACTCAGATTTTTGATCGTACTGGAGAAGTATTGCTTTTTGACATTCACCAAGATGTAAAGAGGACGGCTATCTCTTTTGGAGAGATGGGTATAAATATCAAAAACGCCACCGTGGCCATTGAGGACTCGGAATTTTACAACCATAGCGGAATACGCATAACTTCCATCGTCCGCGCGGTTCTTTCCAATCTATTTGGCGTCGGCATAGGCGGAGGCGGATCAACTATCACCCAGCAGTTGGTAAAAAACACTCTCCTGACGCAGAGTAGTGGCCTCGGCAGATACGTCAGAAAAATAAAAGAGTGGTTCCTAGCAGTCAAAATAGATAGCTCTATCCCAAAAGAAAAAATTCTGGAAGCTTATCTAAATGAAATTCCTTATGGGGGAAATATTTATGGAATCCAAGCTGCCAGCAAAACTTATTTCAATAAAAACGCAGAGGGCCTGACCATGGCGGAGGCGGCCTATTTGGCAGCCATTCCCCAATCTCCGACCGTCCTCTCTCCTTATGGAAAAAACAAAGAGAGGTTGGAAACCAGGAAAAACTTGGTACTCGGAAGAATGTATGAGCTTAAATTTATTTCCGAAGAAGAATACAATAAAGCCAAAAGCGAAGTAGTGGCTTTCATCCCGCAGGCGACGATGGGCATCCGGGCTCCGCATTTTGTTTTTTATATCAAAGATTATATAGAACAAAAATACGGACAGCTGTCCACCGGAGGCGGACTCAAGGTAACCACGACGCTTGATGCCGACCTGCAAGCCAAGGCGGAAGAATTTGTGAAAGAGGGTGCGCTCAAAAATGAAAAAGATTGGAATGGTAAAAATGCCGGGTTGGTCGCCATAGATCCCAAAACAGGACAAATCTTAACTATGGTCGGATCAAGAGATTATTTTGACAAAGAAATTGATGGTAATTTCAACATAGCCACAGCCAACAGACAGCCAGGGTCCTCTTTTAAGCCTTTTATTTACGCCACAGCCTTCAACAAGGGCTTTACCCCGGATACTGTACTATTTGACTTACCAACAGAATTTCAGACCACCTGTGACGCCTCAGGCAAGGCCCTGCCTGGACGCAGTCAAAGTAATTGTTACATGCCGGACAACTATGACGGAAAGTTTCGTGGCCCGATGAGTTTGAGAGATGCTTTAGCCCAATCCATCAACATTCCGGCCGTGAAGCTTCTTTATTTATCCGGACTCTCTGATTCATTGAAAACAGCTGAAAGTATGGGCATCAGCACCCTGGGAGATGTGGGCCAATATGGACTTACTCTCGTTATCGGAGGCGGGGAGGTTTCCCTCCTGGATATGACTTCCGCTTATGGAGTTTTTGCTAATGATGGAATAAAAAACCAACACACCGGAATTTTAAAAATTGAAGATTTAAACGGAAATATTTTAGAAGAATTCAAGCCTAGCGCGCAAGAGGTACTACCTAAAAATGTTGCCCTAACTATTTCGGATATTTTATCCGATGACAAATCCCGTGTCCCAACCTTTGGCGCGCACTCGGTTCTTTATATTCCAAACAAAAGCGTGGCAGTGAAAACGGGAACCACAAACAACAACAAGGACGCCTGGATTGTGGGATATTCCCCATCTATCGCGGTGGGTGTCTGGGCGGGCAACAATGACAATACTCCAATGAAAAAAGGAGGTGCCGCGATGGCAGGACCTATTTGGAATAAATTCATAACCGAGGCGTTAAAGAACTTGCCAAACGAAAGCTTTGAAAAACCAAACCTGGAAGTGGACCCGACCCAAGTGAAGCCCGTCTTGCGCGGGTCTTGGATGGGTAATGAAAATTACTTTATTGATAAAATTTCCGGGAAATTAGCCACGGAATTCACCCCTAAAGAAACTTTGCTGGAAAAAGTCGTTACCAACGTGCACTCGATTTTATACTGGGTGGATAGAGATGATATCGTGGGTGCACCCCCGCTCGGCAAAGATAATCCAGTGCAGTTCAACCACTGGGAAACGCCCGTACAAAATTGGTGGGCACAAAACAAGAGCAAATATCCAATAACAACCTGGAGTGAAAAACCGCGGCTGTCGGACGACATACACACGGAGTTATCTGTCCCTTCGGTTTTCATCACTGAACCAAATGAAACAAAAATTTATTCTCCTGACCAAAAAATAAACCTAAAACTTTCCAGTTCGGGCCTGTTTCCTTTGCAGAAAATAGAAGTCTTCATAAACGACATATATTTTGAAACCCTAGAATCTCCTTTCAACTTCTCTTTCCTGCCCAAAGAAGTGGAAAATCTAGAAAATAGAAACGAGCTAAAGGTAATTTCTTACGACACAGCCTTCAACCGCAACGAAACTGTTGTCGTCTTTCGGGTAGATTTATAATTATCGTATGTCTTGGGGAGCTTTTTTCCCTAGAGATTCTTCCAATTTTGAAAAAATTTGTTCTCGCTTTAAAAAAATCTCGTTTTTATAAATCGGTTTTATATTTAAATATATTGTGTTATTTTTTATTTCAATATCTTCAGAATTTATTTCTGTTTTAATAACCTCGGAGATTATTTTCCTGACAACTTCCTTTTTCCCCTTCTCGGAAAGAAGGATGTTTTGAAACCTGACCAATAAATCTTTAATTTCAATCATAACTTTCCCCTCTCCTTTCAGGAGAGGGTTGGGGTGAGGTTTATCTATTCATCGGCATAATGAGATAGGTGAACGAAACGTCGGAAACAGGAGATATAGCCATTGGGCTTCCCGTGCCGGAAAGCTTTATAGAAACACTGTCGGTGGTGATTGACTGGAAGCAATCCAAAAAGTATTTATAATTGAAAGATAATTCAATATTTTCCCCATTAATGACAGCATCCAAGTATGTTTTGTTTTCCCCGACATCGTTGTTGGCGGAGGAAAGCTCTAATACTTTTTCATTGGGCGCAATTCTTAAATTAACTTGATTAAATTTATCCGAAAAGATGTTTGATAGTTTAAGGGCATTCAATAAGTCTTGTTTAAGCACCACCACATCCGTAGACGTGCTTTTGGGAATAATTTGGCGATAGTCGGGGAAAATTCCGTCAATTATTCGCGATGTTAGGTAGGTGTTGTCGGAAGAAAATGAAATCTGATTTTTATTGAAACAAACTTTTATAACACCCTGGAATTCTCCGAAGATCTTCAGTATTTCGGCCACATTTTTAAACGGGATAAGAATGCCGGAAATTTCTTCAATTCCTTTTACTTTCACTTTCTTTTCCGCCAATCTAAAAGAGTCAGTGGACACAAAGACTAGATTATCCGAGTTGGTATACATAAAAACGCTTGAAATCTCCGGCTTTATATCTGAAACAGAAGAGCTGTAGTAAACAGACTTTATACCATCAATAAACTTTTTAGCTTCTATCTCAAAAGTGGTTCCCGATACGGTGGGAATTGTTGGAAAATCATCGTGGGGCTGGCTTTTCAACTTTATTTGACTCTTCTTAGTCTTAATCATAAGATTTCCATCCTTGTCTTCAAGATGCACATTTTCGTTTTGAGAAACATTGGAAAAAATAGCGTTCAACACCGAACCGGAAATGGCTAGAGTGCCTTCTTCTTCAATTTTAGCAGAAATTTCAACCTCAATACCCAAACTCAGGTTGGTAGATCTTAATTTTAAAGATTTACCCGAGGCAATTAATAGAATGGAGCTCAAAATCGGCAGAGTTAGGTTTTTGCCGGTTATTCTCTCCACTTGAGAAATGGCATTTTTGATTTTTTCTACAGAGCATTCTATTTTCATATATTTGTTTATATCTTCTTTATATAAATTACTAATAATACTAGTGGTGTTGATAAGTGGATAAGTATTTTTTGTTTTTGTCTACCTGGTTATTTTATAGTTTTTTTATTGTGATTAAGTCTGATAACTTTTTATTTTTTGTTTATAAAATTTTTCTCCTTTTTAATTTATGTTTTTAATATTTTTTGTTAACAGTTTTTGTTTGGGTTGTTATAAACTTTTAAACCACTTATAAACAACTATTTAAACATAATTCTTATTTGTTCCAGCTCTTGCAGTAGTTGTGAATCGTTTTTTAGGTCCGCTTTTATTTTCAAACAGGAGTGGATTACCGTGGTGTGATCCTTTCCTCCCAACTTTTGTCCAATTAAAGGATACGAGACGTTAAAATCTTCCCGAAGCAGATACATTACGATTTGTCTGGCTTTTACAATCTCTTTTTTTCTTGTTTTTTCATAAACCGAAGCCTCTTCCAATTTATAGTATTCGCTTACTATCTTTACCACATCCTTTATGGCCATATTTTTCTTCGGCTTCATGTTGTTTTTTAGCAGGTTCTTCACCTCCATAAGCGTTAAGGGCTTGTTTTTTAAGCGATATTGGCAAACTATGAGGTTGAGGCTTCCCTCAAGCTCTCTAATGTTGCCCTGGACGGATCCAGCCACGTATTCCACCAATTCTTCCGCTAAATCAACATTAAGTTCGCGTAGTTTCACTTTTAAAATGGCAAGGCGGGACTCATATTCCGGCTCTGAGATATCAACAATCATTCCAGCGGCAAAACGCGACTTTAGCCTATCCGCCAGCTCGGGGATATAGTTGGGGTGTTTGTCCGAGGAGAAGATAATTTGTTTGTTGTTCTCATGAAAGGTATTGAAGGTGTGGAAAAGCTCTTCTTGAATTTTCTCCATTTTACCGATAAATTGAATATCGTCTATGATTAACAAGTCATACTTGCGATATTTTTCTTTAAAAGAATTTGCCTTGTTGTTTTGCAGAGAATTAACAAAATCCGTGGCGAATTTCTCCAAAGTCATATAATGCACCTTTTTGTTCGGGTATTTTTCTTTTATTGAGTTCCCCACCGCTTGAATCAAGTGAGTTTTGCCGAGCCCGGTGCCTCCATAAATAAAAAATGGATTGTATTTTGTTCCCGGGGAATCTATTATCGCTTGCGCCGCGGCATAAGCGAGCTCGTTGAAGGTTCCCACGATAAAAGAATTGAATTGATAGCGTGGATTTAAGTTGTCTTCTTGATTTATGTATAAATCTTTCAAAGGTAGCTCCTTTTCTATGGTTATTTCGGTGGTTACCGCTGGTTCTTGTTTTAAATTTTCGGTTTTCACAATAACGTACTCCACAGCGCGCATATTTTCGTATGCGTCCGCAATGGTCTTAGTGATAAGCTTGTGGTATTTATTTATAAGCCAATCGCGGACAAATTCGTTGGGCACCCCTATATAGACAATGCCAGTGTCTTCTTTTATGATGGAAGTATTTTTAAACCAGGTGCTGAAATTTGCCTTTGATATACCGGACTCTATTTCCATTAAACAATTTTTCCACAACTCTTTTGTATTCATTGTTTGTATCTTACACTATTTATAAATTAGAGGGTATATGCAATATCTTATTAACTATGTTGATAAGATGTGGATAATGTTATATACTACCCGTATGTCACAAACATATCAACCCAAAAAGAGAAAAAGAGCAAAGGCCCACGGTTTTCTGGTTAGATCCAGGACCAAAACAGGCCAAAAAGTTCTGGTAAGGAGAAGGAGAAAGGGGCGCGCCAAACTTACTGTTTAGCCCACGCCACGGCGGGACAAGTTATGCTTAAAAAAATAAATAGGGCCGACAAGAAGACGGTGGAAAAGATATTTAAAGAAGGGAGATTTCTTAATTCTTTGAATTTGACCTTTAAATTTTTTAAAACCCCCCAAGCTGGCAAAAAAATCTCCGTTATAGTCCCCAAAAGCGTGACAAAACTGGCGGTAAAAAGGAATTTATTGAGGCGTTTGGGATACAAAGCTCTGGAAAAGCACATTTCGGACTTCCCTCCCGGAATTATGGGGGTTTTTGTTTTTAAAAAGTATCAAGAAGATACTTTAACGCTTGAAAATGAAATTAAAAACATTCTCTCAAAAATTAATTAATTTTTATCAAAAATATATTTCAGTTTTTAAAAAACCAAGTTGTGTTTTCTATCCGACTTGCTCGGAATATACAAAACAAGCGATAGAAAAGTATGGTTTCCTAAAAGGAACCTATTTGGGATTTTTACGTATTTTACGATGTCACCCCTGGCAAAAAAATCATATTGATCCTGTGCTTTGATTTTTTGGCATTTTAATATAGAATGGGCTAATGCTCAGCAATATTTGGAACGTTGTTTTATATCAGCCACTATTAAACGCTCTAGCCTTCCTGGTTTCAGTTATCCCCGGTGGAGATGTGGGGATTGCCGTTATAATACTTACTATTCTCGTCAAAGTGGTTCTCTTTCCCCTTTCTCAAAAATCCATAGAAAGTCAGGCCCAAATGAGTATTTTGACCCCCGAGCTTAATAAAATTAAGGCAAGTGGGGCAAGCAAAGAAGAACAAGCCAGGCTAACCTTTGAACTCTATAAAGAACACAAAACCAACCCGTTTTCAGGGTGTCTCTTGGTTTTAATTCAGATTCCCATTATTTTCGCCTTGTATTATGTCTTTTTAAAAGGAATAAATTTTGAAAGCGGACTTCTCTATTCCTTCATTCATATACCAGAACACAGCAATATGCTTTTCTTGGGGCTCCTTGATATTACCCAAAAGAGTTTAATTTTGGCTATTTTAGCAGGCGTTTCCCAATACTTACAAGCTCACTTTATGCCGCAACCGTCGGTCTCTCCGACAAAAACCGGTGGCGCTCCATCTTTCTCCGATAGTTTTGCCAAGAGCATGAGTATGCAGATGAAATATGTTTTTCCATTCATCGTCGCCTTCATTGCTTATAGTATTTCCGGCGCGGTTGCATTATATTGGATTACGAGTAATCTATTTATGGTGGGACAACAGATTTATGTTAAGAAAAAGGAGTTTACAGCGGTGGTCTCTAAATAGAGGATTAAGATAAATATGAATAAAGAAGAAATACAAAAGTTAATAAAAGAATTAATTGAGAAAACCACAGTGAAACTAAATGAAGTCTCGGTGGTGGAAGATGGACCCAAAAACATATGGATTTCAGTGGAAGTAAATGAACCGCACTTTTTTATTTCGCATGACGGCGAGGGATTACAAGCGTTAAATCATATTGTGCATAGGATTCTTGAGGCCAAGACCCCCTCACTCCGACCTGAGTCGGAGCACTCCCCCTTAGCAGGGGGAGAAGAGTCTCCCCTCCCTGCGAAGGGAGGGGCGGGGGGAGGGTCTATTATTATAGACATAAATGGTTTTCAGAAAAAACACGTGGAGAATGTTCGCGCAGTGGCGCATATGATGTCCGAGAGAGCAAGATATTTCAAATCCAACATAGAGGTTGATCCGATGTCCGCTTTTGAACGCAGGATTGTACATGAGTTTTTATCCGATGCGACGGATCTCAAAACCGAATCCATGGGTATGGGGCGCGATCGCCGAGTGGTTATTAAATACGTCGGGGTTATTTAAATTCAAACACCCCCTTGCCTTTCAGGCACTCCCTCCCTTCGCAGGGGGAGAAGGTCCCCTCCCTGCGAAGGGAGGGAGTGGGGAGGGTGAATTTATTTTAATTTAAGTTCCCAAAGAAAGGAATCTTTTTTGTTTACAAAAAATAAATAATTTTCGTCTGCATCTAGCGCAAGTTTTATACTATCCACTTCCTCCCCTCCTTCTGTTGTCATCGGGTCTACAAGGAGGGTGGCATTTCCGGAAGTTATATCTATTTTCCAAATTTGATCTACGAAAGATACTTCTCCGCGATACCAGGCATCAGGATAACCCGCCCCAGCTATGGATCCAGGTACTCCACAATAAACTACATCACTAGCCATTCCCCAAACACATTTTTCCGGCAGAGTTTTTATTCCAAGCGATTCCGATACTTTTGTGTCCGTGTGATAAATACCTAGAGATAAACCATCATTTCCATAAAGAATCAATTTGCCATTAGGGCTCGTGAGTGTAGTCAACCCGTTTATATTACCGAAGATTTGGCGTAAATTTTTGTTGTTTAGCAGGTCTATCCCATACACGTATCCGGGAACTCCGGAGGCGGGTTTGGTGGTGAGAGTGATTAGTTTGTTATTCGGCCACCGGGACAGCCATTCGGTAAAAGGTGAATCAAAAATTTGGGATTTTTTATTGGTGGTTAAGCCTAAAGTCGTACCCACGATGTTTTCTCCAACATTAAACAGATAAAAAATGCTTCCGGCATCTTGGGATAGACTTACATCCCGCACATCTTCCGGTAAGAACACCCCCTTTATTTCATTGTCCTCGGTAGAGTCCCCTCCGAGTAGCTCTTTCGGGAGATTGCCGACAAAAGTCGTAATGGTTGTACTATCTTCTTTCAAATATCGCATCACCACAGAAGTCCCTTTGTTGCCAAAGAATGCTTCATATACTTTAGGTATCGTTGTGGTTGAAAACCTCCTCTCTTCTATTTTATCCGCGAAAGTTTGGTAAATATTTCCTGTGACCCTATCTACATATCGGAGAGCAGATGCAAACTCTGTTGCTGGTGGGGTGGGTTTGGATCCCTCTCCTCCTTTCTGAGGAGGAGTACCCGAAGGGGGAGGTGGTGTTGTAGAGCTAGCACCACCCCCAACCCCCTCCTCCACAAGGAGGGGAGCTACTGCTACCTCTTTCAATCTTTCTTTAGGATAGACAGTGAAACCGGCTACAGGCATACTGGAAACTTTTTTTAACTTCACTTCTTCTTGTTCTGGTCCAGGCTCGTAACCAGAAACATCGGTGGGGGTTGTTCCAGGTGGAGTGGGGGTGGGCTTATCGCTCCCGAATGGGTTAAATTGCGAAATGAAATTTGTGCCGGAGCTGTCTTCCCCGGGGGTCGTCACGTTGCGCTGTGAATACAAAAATCCCAATACTGCTAGCACGATGATGGTTAAGATTATTGTTAAAAGTATAAAGTTTCTTTTTGACATAAAATTAAAGTTTTTTAACAAATTTTATTCTTGCTGCGTAGGAACTTACCGCCCTTATTGCTACACCACCTTGTCCTTGTGCGTCAATCATTTTTCCGCCACCCACATACATCATAACATGGCCATATTTTTCTTTTCCACCCGCGGTCCATCCGATTAAGTCACCAATTTTTAGAGCCACACCATTTATTGTTGTTCCGTCTGTACTAATGCTTGTGACAGGGGTACTTCCTGAGCCAAATATTCCAAGAGAGGTACCTCCAGGGTTTCTAAGCCCCGCACATACATAGACCTGACTCAAATAAGAAGAACAATCAACATAAGCTATCCCTCCACTTGTGGTATTTCTTTTTTCCATACTATAAGTTGAGTGTCCAACATAAGATTGGGCAATTCCAGAAAGTGCTCCAGCCCCACCATCTTTAGGGCAAACAATGCCGACACCTTTTAAATCATTTTGGATCGTTGTTTCATTGAGTGGAGTATTTCCTTCACCACCTAGATCTACTACCACCTCTACATTTTGCAAACTTGTTAAATCTGTCTTCAATAAATCAGGATTGATTGTATTTAGAAGCGTCCAGGCTCCTAAGGCCAGTACAAGTCCGAAGATTGCGCCGGTAATCCGGTGTTTGCCATTTTCTTTATTTGATATCAACTCACTCGTCATATATTCTATGCCCCCCACGACAATCATTATCACCGCCAACACGGCGCACATACCAATGAATATTCGTATCATTACATTCAAATACCCACCTATTTTGTTTTCTCCACTAGGATCAAAGGTTATAAGTTTTCCACTGCTGTCACAATCGGGAGTTCCTGGTTCGCAAGGTAATGGGGCTAAAAAATGATAATATGGATCTGGAGGTCCCACAAAACCATCATCTTTTTCACCGCCAGTGCCTTCCTTGGCAGCTTTTTCTGCTTGAAATTCTGCCAGCGTTGATTCCTTCCAGGTTCTGTCTGCTCCAGTGCAATTAGTTTTAAAGGTGCGAGTAAGTTCAAATTTTTGAGTACCATAGGATTCATACGTGTAGGTACAAGTTCCTAGTGCTGTGTCTGCTGATGGAGCAGTATCCGGTTCCCACACCCTATCTGGTCCTTTACAATTATCTTTTATGGTACGAGTTTTTTCAATAACAGGTTTACCATAGGATTCATACGTGTAGGTACAAGTCCCCATCTGAGGATCTGCCGCTTCTGTTTTAAATATTGGACTAAATATTCCGGTTATTACTATTAGTATTGAAATGTAAATAAAAAGTTTTTTCATTTGATTTAATAAAATCATACTGGGTATTAAAATTCTACCTTAAGCTCCTTACTTGCGTCTACGAATATTTTATAAGTGTCCTCAATTTTCAGTTTTATTATTGACGTTCCCGATGTTCCAGATTGTACCGCGAGTGGCATAATATTCTTCTTATAAGAAGGGACGGCGATTTGGTAATCATTAATGAACCAGTTGAATACGAGGGTCGGGATTCTGATTTCTTTAGGGGAAATAAAATATGGCGCAGCTTCAATAATTTCATTGCCTTGTATTTGGTGTCCGTCAGAGAGAGATTTTTCCCAAAGTGTTCCCAAAGTTGCATCCTTCGTATAAAATAAAATTTTTGGTTCCCCCGCCTGCACATTGATGCTTGCGGAAGAAGAATACTTTTGGTCTGTGGTGGTGGCGGTCACTCCTATGGTGCTGGAGTCTTCTAAGTAGTCATCCACATAAGTAAAAGAACTCTTGCCATAGCCAGAGCTGTCTTGCTTGTTGGTATAATCTCTTTTCCAGGCATAGACAATGTTTTTAGGATTTACCGTTTGATTACCGTTTTTAATTTCCGGAATTGCCACTATTTTTATTTCACTTCCCACTGTCGGCATGGCCTTGCCACGATAAAATGGCGGAACATAAGAGTCATTGGCTTGCCAAAGAAGCGCCATCACAGACGGCCGGATCATTATTCTCTTGTCCATGGTGCCATCCGGCAAAGAAATAGAAGCTACGATGCTTGTTTCTCCTCCGGCATCTGGAGCTTTAAGGGAAAAAGATTTTTTGCCGATTCCAGACAGCATGGTCTTGCCATTTACCGACCAATTTATTAAAACACTGTCTAGATTGCTGGCATAGCTGCTTAGGCTTATGCTTACATTTTCATTTGGAGCCGGGTTTTCTGGGACCACATCAACCAAAATACTACTGGAAGAAACAGCCAGTGCGCTAGAAGGTAAAAAGATTCCTAGCAACAAAAGCATTGCTATTAAATATGAAGGTAAAAATCTGAATTGCATAACTTGTGATTATTATAGCATTTCCTAATGCTAACCTCATCCCCCGCCTTCCCCTGGAATGGGAAGGGACTAATTTCCCCCTCTCCTTCCAGGAGAGGGCTAGGGTGAGGTTCTTTCAGTCTCCGCCCGTTCCTGCTCTTCCTTGGCTTTTCTATTTGAAAGTATCTGTGAAGGGTCTGAGGTGATTATCTGGTCTTCTGTGTAAGAAGAAATAACCTTTATGGCGACGTGTTTTAACCCCGCGAAGAAGATGCCCTCCCCGAGTCCGGATTCCAAGAGCAAATATTTTTCTTCATCTGTAAGGTTGAAGGTTTTTTGCAAAATATCTATAGTAGTGGGCGATTGTTTGAGGAGAAGCTGAATGGAAGAGTTGGTAATGATAGGCACACCATATGGAGACTTCATAAAGTCTGCCGCGTCTTGGGTGATGGTGGAAAGACCCAGGTAATATTTTCTGCCTCTCTTGGCGATAGAGTACAAGAATGACGCGGTGTCTTCGGATTTCATCATCCACCAGGCCTCGTCTACGACCAGTAAGCGTTTTTTTAGATTTTTTCTTATCGTATTCCAGATGTAATGCATAATGATGTACATGGCTACTGGTTTCAGTTCGTCCTCCATGTCACGGACGGAAAATACCACGAATTTTTTGTTGATATCCACATTGGATGGTCTGTTTAAGAATGTCGCCCAAGAACCGCGCGTATATTTCGCCAACCTGGTGACTATTGAATCGCTTCCGTCCATTCCTCCGAGCACCAACTCAAAGTCTGAGAGAAGCGGAGGCTCAATGTTTGAGAAATCAGACTCGGGAGTGATATCTTTCATGGCGTAAGTTTCGGAAATAGCTCGGTCCACCATTGAATCTTCTTCGGGAGTCAGTCCGCCCAACATCAATCTGAAAAGTCCTACCAAGTTTATTATGTTTGAACGCAAAACATCCTCGGCTGTTTCATCTTCGTGCGGGATGGGCAGGTCAAAAGGATTGATGTGGTGGTCTGAAGAAAGAGAAATATTAAAATATCTTCCCCCCACGGCCTCCGACAAGAATTCATATTCCCTCTCCGGGTCTATCACAATGACATCCACGTCAAACATTAGCGATCTTAAGATTTCCAATTTTGTTGCGTAAGATTTTCCGGAGCCGGACTTGGCGAAGGTTACTGAGTTGTAATTTTCCAAAGAAAATCTGTCAAAGATGACCAGACTGGAGTTGTGTCTGTTGATGCCGTAGAGTATACCTTTGTCGGAGGTCAGGTCAAAGGAGATAAATGGGAAGACGCTACTAAGCGGTTCAGAATTCAACTTCTGATGAATGCCGAGCAGGTCTGTGTTTATGGGGATAACGCTCTTGAAACCATCTTCCTGTTGGAAGAGCGCCGGTTTGATGTAGATGAGCTTTGATTCCAGGATTGATTTTATCTCATTTTCTATTTTGAAAAGTTCCAGTTCGTTGTCGGCATAAATTGTAATGTAAATGCCCACGTCAAACATTTTTTCTTGCGCTTGAATCAAATTGTTGCGGAGCCCTTCCAAATCTTGATAAGCGGTATCAAGCATCGGGTCGCGCACCATTCCCTTCGCTTCGCGCACACTTATCTGGCTCTGTACTTCGGCGACTTTTTTCTGGAATTGTCGGAGTACTAGGGAGGTGTCTATCGGATGGATGAAAATGGAAATATCAAAAACCTTATCTAAGTTGATTATGGGAGAAAACCAATTGTCCGTCAGGAATCTAGGGTAAGAAATAATAAAAAAAGTGCGAGCAATTTTATCTCCCAGACTTATGGATTTGGAGGCGATTTTTAAAGCTGATGGTGCGATGACATCTTGGAGTTCCAGGGTGGCGGACTGATAAATTTCTTCTGGCATCACCGCCAAGACAGAAGCTCTCACTTCCTTTTCTTCCGTCGCTTTTTTCCCACCTAATAATTTTTTAAAAAAGTCCATAATATTACTCTATCTTAATTTTCCCCTCCAATTCTCCCGGGTTGAAAACTTTATAAAATACTTCCACTACCTCTTCTGTGTCCAACTGAGCAGAATTTATACCGCAACGGGACAATCCTTGCTGGATGACCGCCACTCTTTCTTCCAACTGAGATCTCTTTTCCTCAAAGTCTATTTGTTTTAGCGCTTGCGCCTCTTGTTTGCTTTTTTTAGAAAACAATCTCCCCAATATCCCAGAATCGGATTTAAACACAGTGTGAGAATATGGTATCACGATAAAGAAACTTTTTGTCATGATGGCTACCGATTCGGTAAAGTTTCTGATGAATTCTATATACTCTTTCGTCTGCAGTTTAATCAAGGGCTCGCTTTGCACTTTGATTCTGTTTTCCAAAAGCAGAAGGTACGGCCTGATGTCTAGCCTTCTGGACTGGACCGAGATTTGTACAGGGAAATCCAAAGTGTTTAAAAAATTCTGGAATTGAAGAATGGTTGCCTTTTGTTCATCGGACGATTTTAAGGATAGGTTGACCGAGTTGGCAAGCACAATTGCTCGGAGTTCGCCCCCTTTTAGTACGATGATTCCATCGCGTATTTCTTTGATTGGTATGAATTCTTGTGTTGCTTTTGCGTTTAAGGCCATAAAATTAACTCTTTTTTTGTTTACTTAAATCCAAAACGTCCAGACTCCACGCCAAGTCTCGGAGTCTGCTCCCGTTTAATTTTGAACCCACCTCACCCGGCTTTTCGCCACTCTCTCCTCTCGGGAGAGGGGCTGGAGGTGAGGTTTTGCCCGCATGCTTTTTCCAAATATAAAGCTTGTTTTGGGTAAAATATTTAAATCCCGCCTCTATCATATTGATGAAGGGTTTGTTGTTTGGTTTGTAGAAAGTCAGGGCGATGGAAAACCCGGCGATAATTAAAATAGGGATGGCTCCGAAAATAAGCCCAAGCAATTTGTAAAGGACGAAGCACAGACCTGCGCCACCGGCCAAATAAGCAAACTCCCTAAAAGTAAAGGGGCCGAATATTTTGTCCTCTATGTCTAAAAATTGAGGTACCTTGAACTGCATTTGTTAATTATAACTTATTCTGGAATCTCGCGATAGGGGTCTATTTTTTTTACATTACCACCGGGAGTGTTCTCGGATTCTTTTGGAGAAATATTATGCAAAGAATGGTCTGTCTCCACGACACTATTCTTCACAAAGCCGGACAATTTTTGAGTCAAGATTGGATGAATATTCCCCTCTTGAGGGGTGGCCTTAGCCGGGGTGGATGCATTTCCACCTCCCTCCACTTTATGGGTGGAGTACTCCTCAAGAGGAGAACTTATTTCCAACTTTCCCGCCTGCATCAGCTGTGCTGAAGGTGCTGCGGGCAGGTCCGGAATAATCTCAATCCCGGCGGATTTTAGGATCTGGGTGTCTCTTTCTTGCTCTTTGTCACTTAGCGCGGTTTTAATAGGGATATTCTGAGCATTTTTGGTTTCGTTTGTGGAGACTTTTTTATTTCCAGTGCCTCTAATTAATTCTTCTTTTATTTTCACAAAAACAAGTTTATTCATTTCATTTACTAATTCATTCACCTGAGAGTCTGAAAGTTTCATGCGGTCCTTCAATTCTTTTTGGTAATTTTCCGGATTTAAAAGGTCACAGAGTAATAATTCTGTTTCAGTCTCTAATTCGCCTAATTGTTCAAAGCTATATCCTTTTGTCTCCCTCATCTGTAATATGATGGCTTGCCAAGGGACGGCATTGATAGCATTCAATGTATTCTCTGGCAACTGTGCTTTTGCTTTTTCAATTTTTATTTGTAATAAATCAGTTGTGTTTTCCATATTGTTTTTTACTAAAACCCTCTCCCAACCTCTCCCTTATCAGGGCGAGGAGAAGTGGTTCCCCCTGACAAGGGGGAAGTGGGGGTTGTATTAACTATATTGTCTCTTTTCTCCAAGAAACTGGAATAATTTCCACCAGAGAGGATGAAATCAAGGTTTTGATTCCATTTTGAGTCTTTCATTTTTTCGCTTTTCTTAATGTTCTCTATAAGGATATCATTTATCGGAATAAATATTTTTTGTAAAATTTCCTCTGTTATTTTATCCGCTTCTCCTTTACTTGTCCCCACCTCGTCTTCAATGTTTTTTGCGAAAGAATCAGGTTCTTCTAGCCCAACCAAAACCAAAAGCGTTTCTACTTGTAAATCATTTATCTCATTTTCATCAAGAAGATACTTTTTACCAATTTCTTCCGTTATTTTTACCCAATCAAAAGCATTAATCACTTCTTGATTTTCTTTAGGCAGTTTCGTAATTTCTTCTTTAATTATTTTTTGTAATTTTTCTGTCATAAGTTTTTAACTATTATGGTTGGTGGGGGGCGGGACCATGAGCTGGGGCGGCAGGTGCAACTGCTGGAGCTGGGCCATGAGCCGGGGGTGCAGGGTGAGCTGCCGCTGGGGCATGCCCTCCACCACCACCTCCATGATCTTTTCCTGTATCTTCTATTTTTGCTTCCATTCGTATTTTATGAGCAGCTTCTCTGTCGGCTTTATAAAATCCCGGACTCCATTTTACTATTCTTTCAGCATAAGCCCATTTTCTTGCCCTGTTTTCTTTTTGTATGTCATGAGCCGCATGTTTTTTGTTTTCCTCTAGGTCGTTAATATTTTGACCAGTTCCAGTTTGGAGCACAAAATTTCCTGCCCTATCATAAGTTCTATACTGTTGTCCTGTTCGGAAATCCTGCTTGTTGTTTTTTGCGAAGTCTAATTTAGTGTTTGCTAAATCTAACGCTGTTCTCGCAGCCCCTTCATTAGCAGTACCCTTAGCCGAGTTGAATTTTTTCTCTGCATCGCTTACCTCTTGTCTTTTCTTTTCTATGTCTTTATCTAGCGACTCGATTACGTTATGGTTGTCACTCAAAAGACTTTGCAGGTCTGCTTCTGCTTTATTTAAAGCTTGTTTTAATGGCTCATCTTCTCTTATCTCAAGCTCTTTTGCCCTCTTCTGCCTACTTGCTACTTGTTCCTTTCTTCTTTGTATATATCCACCATCTTTAGATCCTAGTCCGATTGCTTTTACTGATTCTAGATTTATTCCGCCCATCTTAGCTAAAGCCCCGACACCAGCTATTTTTCTAACATCAAATGAAGCCTTAGAACCATAGTCTGCGGTTTTTAGGGCCACCCTAGCAGCCATACCCCCCAACCCTTTTTTATTTTGGTTTTCATTTAGGAATTTACTACTTGCCACTCCAGAAGACAAACTTCCAACCGCTCCAGTTCCCATTATTGAAACCCCGCCCGTTGCGGCACCCAAGGCGAGTCCACCCGCGACCTTGGCTACACTCATCACCGCCTCCCCAAATTGTCCGGAACCTTTCTTCGCATAGTCTTTTGCTTTCAGAAGAAGTACGCAAATAAATATAAAAGGCAACAGCACGTTTAATATAATTTTTATCCACCCAGCCACGCCAGTTGTTTCAGTGCTTTCCGGCATAAGATTTTTAAATAATGGAGAGGCTATTAACATAAATATAAAATACAAAAAGAACATAAAAATCGGCGCCATAAAGGCCGAGCTGATTAAGCGTTTAAACCATGATTTCCAACCCAATTCTTCCATCTCTGATAGTTTAGGTACAGTATAAGACATAAAGGCGAATGGAGAGAAAATAATTAAAGTCCATAGTTCAATCAATCTTCCAAGGAAGAAGAACCCCGAGACAAATAGAACATAAGTCGCGACAATCATAATGGCGCCAGAAAGAACAATGATTGCCAGTTTTGTTCCAAATCCTATGGGCTGTCTTTGTTCTTGTCCATTTATGACTATAATCTTTCCATTAGCGTCATATTTTTTTTCTATTTGTTCAAAAAAGCCCGAGCTCAGTATCTTTGTCGTGGGATCAAACGAGGCCACCAAGCCACCCGAAATATCTTTTTCGTTCTTTATTGAAGAATACTGTCTTTCGTTACCGTCAGGGTTTACGGTACTTACCTTCATTTTGTTGTAGAAAACTAGAGCTAAAACGTTTGATGTGTCAATGATGACTTGAGTAAAAAACATAGAAAAGTTTATAAGCAAAGCCATAATTACAACTTTTACTATCATTTGTTTTGCCTCGTGTCCTTCTAAATCCACAATAATTTTGACAGCAATATAGAGGAGAATAAGTATAAAGAAAATGTTTGAAAGGTCTCTTACCACCCCCCAAGCTTCTCCTACAAAAGCACTTTTTAATAAAGTACCATCTAGTGACACAGATATTAAGATATTAAAAAAATAACCAGAAATTCCCAGTAGAAGCGCTGGGATGTCGTGAAGAAGCCAATAGAAAACTTGTAGAAAACATCCTGAAAAATTACTAATTGGGTTTTTGCAAGTTAAATTTAGTTTGTTTTCAAACGCAGATTTTTCCGAATCCTCTGCTTCTGGTGCTGCATCTGGATTATTATCAGTTCCTTTTAGCCTCCACTGCCCCCCGCCGTCTTCACAATGTTTTTTTGTATCCTCGGTTACTGTGGTATTAGTCGTACACATCCCTTTAATATCATCTACTGCTACTTTCAAAGTAAATACTGTACTTGCCGTTGGAGTCTTCAGCGCGGTGCATTGCGCTCTTGTTATATTTTCCTTAGTTTCAATTCTGGGAGGTGTATTACCCGAAGCAGATTCTGTAGTGATTTTACAATCTCCCCGGTCATCTGGGCTTTCGGCTTCCGCTTTCTCTGCCCACCCAAACAACCCAACTAGCGCGATGAGTATAAATAAATATGGGACTAGTTTTTTGGCTAAATTTTTCATTTTACTTGTTTAATTCTATCTCTAACACGGTACGCGAATCTTTCTGGTTTAGTTTGCTGGATCTCCGGCGTGTGTATAATCTATTATGTTGGATTTGAATATTGTGTTGCAGTCTATTTTAATACTTACTCGTTTGTCTGTTCCACTTCCACCCAACCAGCTACATGTCCCTGTGCATGTTATATCCCCATACACGTTTTTTGCGTTCACAATCGGAATGTCTTGATATCCCTCGTCTCCTAGTTTATTGTTTTCATTTCTAAACGTGAAATCCTTCCCTCTGTTTGAAGAATCTTCCCTAATTATTTCTCCATGGCTATAACCGCTTACTATAGGAATAGAGCAAAATTTTTCTGTCTCTGTGGTGCCGTTTTGTTCTCTTTCTATTCTTCTTGCTACAGGTGCCCCGTAGGTATCATCGTTGGTATTCTCTAAAATCCCTTTTTCTTCTTTTGTGATTTGCCAACCGGCGCTTTCTACTTCAGTTTTACATTGAGTAATCAGATTTTTTATATTCGAAGAACGATCTTTTAAGAAATCTAACTCAGCCCTTGTTTCTTCCACACTAGCCGAGGAAGATATAGAAGCCACAAGTGTATTATATTGTTTTTTTAATAAAACTAGAGTTTTCTCTTCATTGGATCCAGATATTGGTTGAGATGATATTGCCGCTAGCCCTGTTTTTTGGATACTTTTTTCGTCTCCGGCTATAGCTTTTAGTCTTGCAAGTGTTTGAAGTTTTGCAGACCTTCTGTCTATAGCTTCTTTCGTTTGCTGAGGAAAATCATCTATGGATTTTATAGCATCCAAATAAAGTATTGAGCCGGGGAGTTCGTTTATTATTTTTGTGGTTAGCCAGTCTTTAAAGGAGCTTGCTGCAAATTTTAATTCACGTAATGCATCAGCAGCCGCTTTTGCTTTAAGTTCGTCGCTATCTACGTTATTTTCCATTAAAAGGGACTTGCCTACTCTGGATTCCTCATCTTTCAATCTATTTTCCCAATTTTTGTCTGGTCCAGGCATGCACTGATCAAGTGTTTGTGTCAATTGCACAATACCAGGGCCTGTATCGCCTCTATCGTTGATTATTTTTGGAATCAACTCCAATAGTATTATTTCAGTTTCTGTGTTCGCGATGTCGCCGGGAATGTATGTGCCTTTGGTAATTTCTTTGGTGTTGGTGTTTCCTACTTCTTCGGTGGTTTTTTCTTCACCAGTCTCCAAATTAACTTTCGTGACAATGGTTTTACCATGCAACTGTTTTTTAAATTTATCCAAAATAATTTCTTCATCAGGCCCAGAGTCCCAAGATGAATTATTTCCGTCGGCAGGGCTACCAAGTTTCAAACCGTCATAACTCCACTCATCTTCCACTGGTTTTGAGTTTTTATTACTTGCCAAAGCATTCAATCCCTCATCAATAAATTTATTTATTAAAGCATCAAAAATAGCAGAAAGGCTATTACCCAGCGCAGCGGCAAGTTCTTGTTGGCGCACACTTGAGCCCAAATTAATTTTTATTTGATCTGCTACCACAGAACCTGGAGTTGTGGCGACTAAGTTTTTACAAGTGTTATTTTTTGCCCACTCAGCTTTTTGTTTCTTAACTTGTATTTCATATTGTTCGGCCAAAAGCCTCATTTCTGTTTGTTTTGTTTTGTCATCTTTGTTTGAATTTGCAATCTTTTTTCCTTCCTCGGCGTACCATTTTTGTAATTCGGTAGTATTAAAACTTGGTCTCTGCCACGCATTTGCCATGGTGTCATTATACTTTGTACCAGGATCCATACACTTTTCCGGAGACAAGAAACCCTGTCCTTGCTGGAGTGTTTCTTTTACTTTTGTTATTGCATTGTTGGCTGAAGGTGATGATAATATTTTCTCTGCAAGAGTTTCATTCATGAGCATCTGGAAACCCAAATAATTATTTTGAGGATATTGTGTATTTACCAAAAATGCGTTCCACCCACCGACATTGAAATTGTTCCGATAATTATTTAGTTGCACGGGGTCTGACATAACTTTGCTCATAGAATATGCCAAATTGTTTTCAGTGGTTTGTTTATAAGCCATAATCGTGTTTATGGCAAAATCTTTTCCATAAGGGAATCTGACAGAATCATATCCGACCATATCTATTACTGTTTTCACCTCAGATTTTACTATATCTTCAAAGAAAGAACCTGGATTTTCTAGGAAAAGTGGACTCCCATGAAAGCCGGAATTAATCCAGCCCACAACACCTTTAGTTACTTCTTGTAATGCTCTTCTGGCAATAGCCATAAGAACCTGTTTATAAACTTCTTTTGCCACATTTTTTATAGAGATGCCTGTATTTGTTACGGTTGATCCAGCTGTTACTCCACCAAATGTCGATGTAATTGCTGTCTCAATATCTGTCAAAAAAGTAGACCACCAAGCTGCTTCTACCTTTTTGGGATCGGAAAATAAAACAGCTGGTAATAATATTAAAATGATAAGAATACCAGATATAACTTTTTGACTTTTTTTATTTTTGAAAATCATTTTTTTTGTATTTTTACCACTTTATTATACGATTTTTTGTTTAACTATTCAATTTTTGGCTAATTGCGTCTGAAAGATTTTTTAGAGCAGATTCCAAAAGAATAGTATTTTTGTCATATTGGCTTATTCCCCCCAACGCTAAAACAACGTCACTGTTATAAAGCCTTATATTGCTTATATTTTCCACAACTCTTTCCATTGCATTTAAAAAGTCCAAATGTTGCAGGGTAAGGGATTCCGGTACATTTATTTTTAGTACCTCGTTTATCAAATTCTGTGTTTGCTTGATAATTGGATCCAGTTCTTCTAAAACACTCCCATCAACGTTGTTTTCATCAATTATGAATTTTTCCAATATGTCCACAACGTTTCCTTTTATTGGATTTTTAACATAGGCATTATTTAAAGAGCTAGCATAAGTTTCTATTGTTTGGGCAGAGTTGTTATTTATAGCTTTTATGTCCAAAAGTTGAAATATTTTTCTTGGAGAGGAATTTTGTATTTTTTCTGCCAAAGCGACACCAATTTGGTCCATTGTTTCCTGGTCAGTAACCCCGCTTTGGCTTAGGGCGGCTGCAGTTGAAAAAAATTCCCTAGAAAATTTCTCTGTCTCCGTAAGATTTTCTGAATAATTTTCAACGATTCCTTCTGTGGTGCTTATTTCAAAACCTTGTTCAGCTCTTAATTTTTTTATTACAGAACTATCCGGAACTCCTGGAGTGGTTTCTATTTTTGTCGGGTCAAGACCCCACAGAGGCTCCTCCCAATCCAAGATTCCATCCTTGTCTGTGTCTTTGTTCACCAGGTCCCCTATCGCTACGGTATTATAAGTCAATCCTTCCCCTCCACCCCTTACAAAATTGACTGTGTTTTTAAGTATTGAAGTGTTTTTTAGTAAAAAAAGAACAACAAGAAACAGCACCGCCGAGCAGATGAGAATTACTCTTTTGTGTTTTAACCAAATTTCTTTAATTATGCTTTTATTGTACCACCTATTTTGAAAGTAAACTAGTTTTTAGCTAGGTTTATCCAGTCTGAAAGAGCCAAATCTTCCGCCCTTTTGTCACCTAGGTTTACCGAAGACAGTTTTTGGGGAGAAATTAATCCTTTTAGGTTTGAAGAAAGTTTTTTACGTTTGTGCGCAAAGCCGGTTTTTACTATTTCCCAAAATTTTTCCTCGAATGTCCCCTCTCCTCTTTTTTGAGGAGGAGTGCCCGAAGGGCGAGGTGGTAATCTCTTTGAATCACCACCCCCTGCCCCCTCCTCCACAAGGAGGGGAGGAAAATTTTTTCTCGAAATATTTTTTATTTCAATTATCGCGGAATCAACTTTGGGCGCTGGAGAGAAATATCTTTTATTTACCTTCATTATCATTTTTGGTTCCCCGTAAGCCTTGACTGACATTGAAAGAATGCTTTCCTTCCCATCGCGGGCGATTATTCTCCCCGCCACTTCGCGCTGGACCATCAAAATCATTCTTTCCGGCTGATTTTTTTCTGTTAAAAATTTTTTTAAAATCGCGCCGGTGATGTTGTAAGGAATGTTGGCGATGATTTTATATTTTGGAAATTTGAAATTGGAAATTTGAAATTTAAGTATGTCTTCGTTTAACAAAACTAATTTTCCTTCCGCAATTTCTTTCTGAAATTTATCTTTCAATAATTCATATAAATCTCGATCTTTCTCCACAGCTACAAGCTGACAGCCAGAAGCTAACAGTTTTTCTGTGAGCGCTCCTTTCCCTGGGCCGATTTCCAAAATCACGTCGCTCTTTTTTATTTCTCCCGCTTCAACAATCTTCTTGAGCGCAATCTCCGACTTTAAAAAATTTTGCCCCAATGATTTTTTTGCTTTCATAAAGACAGAATATCTTTTATCTCCGATAAGTTTTTTGGGAAAAAACTTTTTATTGTCGGCTCCATTAACTTTTCCACAGGGGAAAAGTTATCTGTGAGGATTACAGGAGCTGGTCCCTTAAAAAATTCAGCTGAAATTATTTTTTCTGCCAAAAAACTATTTTCTCCCAATAATAATTTTTGGCGGAGCTCTGTATCACTGAGAGGAAGTTCCCCATTGATTCCTACCAATACGATATTTTGTGTGTATTCGGGTTTAACGCCAAAAGCGAATACATAAAAATTAGGAAAACTGATCTTGAATGTATTTAATACACTGTTTGCAAACAAAGACTTTGCTTCTGAGATTGAGCCGATAAAATTTACCGCATAAATCCCGTTTTCTTTTAATTTGTTTTTTACCTCATCGTTCCATTCTTTGGTTAATAAATACCAAGGCACTGAAATGAAAGAATTATAAGCGTCACCAAAAATTACGTCATATTTTTCTTCATTTTTATTTATAACGACCTTCGCGTCTCCTACAATTGTTTTTATGTTATATTTTTCCAAATCAAAAAAAGCGTTGCCAACGCTGATCATTTCCGGGTCCAACTCAACGACTGAGACATCCGTGTCTTTATAATAATTTTTAAAATGTTTAGGCATTGTATATGCTCCGGCGCCAATGACAAGAATATCTTTTATATTCTCTTTTAAATTGGCAAAAACAGGATATATTTCCGGGTAATACTCTACTTTCTTCTCCGGTTCAATGCTGTGAAAATCAAAATCAAGAACTAAAATTCTGGAATCCCCATATGAAGAAAGATGGGTGTCAACAACTTTTGCATTATAATAATCCGTTTCTTTTTGAAAGATTATTTTAGGATTTGGTGTTTCTTGCTGTGTAAAATATAAAATCATTGGCACGAAAATTATCGTCAAAACAAAAAGCAAAAGGACCCGTTTATTTTTAAAGGCGAAAATTATTCCCACCAAGAACAACACGGCAGACATCAACCAGATTGTTTCTTTGCTTCCAATATACGAGATGAAAAAAAATCCAGTTAAAAATACACCAAGGATACCGCCAAACGACCAGGCGAAGGACAATGTCCCATACTCGCTACCGATTTTTGAAAAATCATTAGCAAATCTTTTTAGGATTATCGGTTGGATGAGTCCTATTGCCAGTGTCGGAAGTAAAAAGAGATATAAAGATAAATATAAATTTAATTTTAATATGGAATCAGACGAATTTGTAATAAAATCAGTATTTCTGGCTAATGTGGGAATTAAAGAAACTAATATTGCCGAGATGAGAAATGCTAAAGGAAGAGACTTTTCCGCATCTGTTTTGTCCGCTATTTGCCCGCCGAAATAGCTACCTACAGCCAGTCCGAGCAGGGTTATGCCTATGACCGATGTCCAAGTGAAGACTGAGGAACCGATGATTGGGGCCACAATTCTGCTTGAAATTAATTCAACGACCAGCACAGAAAATCCGGCCAGAAAGGAGCTTAATACATAGAGTGCTTGTTTGTTAAAAATTTTCATATAATATTCCTTTCATTATAGATAAATCGTCTTTATTCCGCTAGTTTCGCCTTCCTTTTCTAATAAATCTGCTGGGATGTCAGAGATGAATTCTGATGGAGCATTTATTTGGCGGGAGCCGAAAATAGTGCGGAAATTCGCAAAGGATAAAAATAATTTTTCTTTGGCGCGAGTGAGTGCTACATAGAAAAGTCGGCGCTCTTCTTCTCGGTCTTCGCCTGCCTGTCTCTCATTTTGTCTTTCGTGTGGGAAGAGTCCGTCTTCCAGTCCAGTGACAAAAACGTATTTGAATTCAAGACCTTTTGAGGCGTGGACTGTCATCAATTTCACTCCGTTTTTGAGCGAGGGTAGTCCTCGCTCAGACTTATCTTGATTTATCATTAAGCTATCTTGGTCTGAAGCTAGGGCACCATCTTCTAAAAGCTTTTCTATCCCTGTACCATTTTCCAGATTGTCGTATTTGAGCGCTAGAGTGGCGAGTTCTTTAATGTTCTCCAATCTCTCTATATCCTCTTCTCCCCCGTTTAGAAGTTCTTGCTCAATCCCGGACTTCTTTACCACGAACTTTATTACCTCACTCGCCTTGGCAGTTTTAATTTTTTCCTTTATTTCTTCTAGAATTTGATAAAAGTTATTAATTTTTATTCGGACTTTTATCGGCAGACTCTCAATCTCGTTGGCAAAGATTTTCACCAAGGTGACTTTACCTATTCCTCGTACAGGGAAATTTATTATTCTTTTTATATCCGAAAGGCTGTCGGGGTTCAAGGCGGCGCGGAGGTACGCAAGGGTATCTTTGATTTCTTTTCTTTTAAAAAATTTCACACCCAGAACTTGATATGGGATGTTGTAACGAAGCATCGCTTCTTCCAGTGCTCGGGATTGAAAGTTCGCGCGGTATAACAGAGCAATTTCGGAGGGATTCACCCCCTCGCCTCGACTCAAGTCGTGGCACTCCCCCTTCGCAGGGGGAGAGGATTCCTCCCCCCCCGCGGAGGGAGGGGTTTGGGGAGGGTGTGGACCATCCATAATTTCCAGAATTTTTGTCGCTACGAATTCCGCTTCGTCGGTTTCATCCAGCGCTTCATAGAGTCCTATTTTTTCTCCCACCACGTTGTCGGTAAATAAATTTTTGTCCGGACGGTACTTATTTTTCTTTATTATTTCATTGGCTGCTTCCAGGATGTTCTTCGTGGAGCGGTAATTCTGCTCCAATAAAATTATTTTTGCATCTCTGTAGTCTTTTTCGAAGTTTAAGATATTTCTCATGTCTGCTTGACGCCATGAATATATACACTGATCTGGGTCCCCCACGACACAAATGTTGTTATTGTTTTCCGAAAGCAGTTTAGACATCAAATATTGCACTTCGTTGGTGTCTTGATACTCATCTATATGTATGTAGTCCCATTTTTCCTGATAAATTTTCCTTATTTCCGCATTTTCTTTCAACAATTTTGTCGCTTTTAAGAGCAAATCATCAAAATCCAGGGAGTTTTCTTTCATTTTTTGCTTTTCGTATAGATTCCACACTTGCGCCACTATTTTCCCCAAAGTGTCACTGGCTCCTTCCGCATAGTCGGACAAATGCACGAATTTTTCCTTCTCTCGCGAGATTATATTTTTTATTTTCTTGGGGTCGTATTGTTTTGGGTCTATGCCTAGCTCTTTCAATATATTTTTTATTAAAGTTGTCGCATCGCCCTCATCTAAAATAGTGAAATATTTAGTCAATCCCAGTAATCGAGCATTTTCCTTTATTATGTAGACTCCCAGCGAGTGAAAAGTGGAAACAAAAGGGATTTTGTCCTGCCCCTTGGCATTTTTTTGGATTTCCGCGATAATTCTTTCCCGCATTTCCTTCGCAGCCTTGTTGGTGAAAGTAACGGCCAGAATTTTTTCGGGAGCGACTCCATTTTTTATCAAATTTACTATTCTGTGCGTAATAGTCTTGGTTTTCCCCGCTCCTGCTCCGGCGACAATAAGAAGCGGACCTTCCATATGAAGCGCCGCCTCTCTTTGTTCTTTATTTAGCCCTGCCAGATGTTGCATTAATCAAATATAGCACAGAATTTGAGATTAATTTTTGGAAAATAATTTTTTCCACCAGGATTTATTTTTTTCAGGTTTTGGTAATGGTTCTTTCATCACATCAGGCTCTGATTTCTTTTCTCCAGCATCTATTTGTGCTGTTATTTTTTCTTTTAACATCTCAGCCCGAGTTGTCCTTTTTTTGCCGGAGAGTTCTTTCAGTCCAATGATTGCTCTATGTAACTCTTTCATTTTATATTTCAATATATCTCCCCTGTCCTCTTTTTGCTCCTTTGTATATGTTTTATTATTAACAATGTCGTCTAATTGAATCTGGTTTTTCTCTTTTTCTCTCGTAAAATATTCAATAGGGTTAGTTTCTAATAATGTTTTTTTATTATTTAAAAATTCAATCATTCTCGGGTCGTTCTTATTTTCAATTTTTTCCAGCCCTACATTTATTTTAGCCAGTTCTTCATCAATTAAACCGTCAACAAATTTTTTTAATTTAGGTAATTCTATTTCCGATTCTTGTCTTGGTTCGTTTTGGATAGCTTTTGGGGCCGTGATGTCTACGGGTGACTCTTTTCCATTTTTTATTTTTCTTTCTTCAATTAATCTGTTTATGCGACGTATTTTGGTGGCGATAATTTTTTTAAATTCCAAATACTTGGTGCCCATATCAGCGTATGGTTCCAGTTTTTCATACATTCCTGTATTTTCTTTTGTTAATTTCTCTATGATTTCTTTGGTGATTGTATTATCGTTTCCGAACAATGCTTTCTCCATATTGTCTAAAACGCTAAAATACTTTCTAGTTATTTTATCAAATCCAAGCAATCGTTCCGTAGATAAACTCTCTTGTTCCGATGTTTTTATTTTTGTTTCTCCCATAATGTTGTTTCATTATAACACCCTATAAATTTATATTTACCCCAAAGCCTGGCGTAGTTTTTCTCGTATATTTTCCACTCTTTTTTCTTCCGCCTCTTTCGCAGTTTCCGGATTTTTTGCTTCTACTTCGACTATTACTACGGTCATATCGTCTGGGTGAGTGCGAATTCCTCCGCCACTTCCGGGTCGACTATGTAAAAGCGCTTTTTCCATAAGTTTTTTCTTTGCTTCTTCAATAGTTTTTGATTCTTTTATTATTTGTTCTATCTCGTCAGTGGTTAGATTGCTGTGAATTCCATCTGTAAGTAAAAGAAAACGATCACCTTTTTTTATTTTAAAATTATGCACAGAAGGGTCGGCGTCTTTGCCTCCTATTGTCATGGTCAGTACATGGCTCTTTTCTTTTAGAAATAGTTGTTCGTTTGCGTCGAGTTCCTTTACTTGTTTAACATTTGAAATTTTTCTGGATACACGAGCCCGTTCGTTTTCGTCCGGATACATCATAACTAAATAATCGTCATCTTCAGTTATTTGGGTTAAGTTTCCCTTTTCTTCAATTTTGTATAACCTACTATTACCTACAGTGGCAACCAATCCCCAATTTTCACCATCACTGTCAGTATGTATTTTAAACAAAGTTGCTGTCGTTCCTGGTTTATTGTGTCCACGAATTTCACCCATGGATTGCAAAAACTCTCTCTCTTCTGCTAGTTCTTCAGACTGAGCGACGACTTCATCTGCCTCAATAAATATCTTTTTTAAGATATTTAAGGCTTCTCTGACGCTCATTCCATTTTTAATCCTAGGCAAATTGTCAGAGGCATATTGCTTACATGTTCTCGACGCTATCTCATCTCCATAGGGTTCACTTAATCCGTCAAATACAGCAGCTGCCCTTTCTTGTTCATTAACCAAGAAAGAATCCCCGTTCCTTTTTGGGTGTTTTTCATTTGCTTTAGTATCTGACACGCATTTTAAGTGTAATTCTTTTTTCTGCTCTATCTTGTTCGGAGATTTGATTAATCGTTCCAGTTTTCCCTTTATTGTGTTTAGCATTCCTTCTTTCATGTTTTTTTATTGGTTCTATTATATGACTTTTTATATTTTTAGACTAATTTTAACCCCTAATTAGTTATCCACAGACCTCCCTTCCCAAATTGACTTTTGACCATTTTTGAGCTATTCTGTTTTTGTAGTCCTGGATAGAAGTTGGGCGCGAACTGACCGGAAGATAGAGAAGACAGTAACCATCGTGAGAACCTTTTGTTTGCAGAACCTATTGGTCGTCCTGTGATTCTAGCCTTATTTTCATTAGTTAATTTGGGCTAGAAAAGGAAATCTTGCGACATTTAGTTTGTTTTATAAAACCCACAAAAAAAACAGCTAGTAAAATATTAAGGTCTATTTTGACCTATTCCCTGTTATTCTGGGCTATTTTTGTGCCAACACACGACGTGGAGGCCAGTTTCCTATCTTCCCTTTCCTCTATCTTTGGAGACCAGGTATATGCAGAGTCTGGTGCAAGTATGCTTCAACCAGTCCAGCCAGACAGCACCAACCTTCAAGACAACCAGAACGCTCTTTCTTCGGCTGTTTCCCTGTCGTCCATAGGTTCTGATTCCAGCGCATCCATCGCTTTTGATGATTCCAACAGCGCCCTAATCCCGACTGCCAGTCTGGGGACTGACGATGTAGATGGATCAGATTATGAGGCAAATTTTTATACTGTTTACACGGTTCGTCCAGGGGATACCTGGTCTGGAATAGCCGATATTCATGAGGTTTCTATAAATACCGTGCTTTGGGAGAATGAAAGAGTAAAAACCGACAAGCTTGTGGCGGGAGAAGTATTGTTGATACCCCCTATTTCCGGTAAAGGACACAAGGTAGAGAAAGGGCAGACTTGTCAAAGCATCGCCAATAAATATCAGGTTGATGTGAAAGATATAATCAACTATAACGGAATTGAAGCTGGCTGTAAGCTTGCTGTGGGTGAAGAAATCTTCGTTCCCGGGGCCGAAGTATCAAGCAGTGTTGCCTCCAGTACCTCGAAAAAGTCTAGCACCTCAAGCGCTCCAAAAACTCCATTGAAAAATATTGCCGGATATTTTATAAACCCGGTTCCCGGATATATTAAAACCCAAGGGTTGCATGGCAAGAATGCCGTTGACCTGGCTGCTCCGATAGGCACACCAATACGCGCAGCCGCTTCAGGAACAGTCACCTTGGCTCGTATGGGGTGGAACGGCGCTTACGGAAATATGGTGATCATTCAACATCCGAACGGCACGAGGACCCTTTATAGTCACTTGTCCAAACTTGCAAGCACAACAGGACAAAATGTTTCTCAGGGAGACGTCATAGGTTATGTCGGAAATTCAGGAAGAGTCAGGGCCGCCAAAGGAGGCAACGGCGCTCACCTACACTTTGAAGTTTACGGCGCGAAAAATCCCGGAGCAGATAAATCCTGGAAACAATAAAAGATTTTTATTCTAAATAAAGCAGGGCGACCATCGCGAGGACTCCAGCAATGACAGCCACAATTTGCAAAGCGGAATGCTTTGCCTTTTTTGTTTTATGCAGTTCGGGTATCAAATCAGCGACGGCAACATAGATGAATCCTCCGGCGGCAATGGGTAGAATCCATAAACTAAAAGCTTCTCCCGCTTCTCCCAAGACAAAAGCCAAAATCATTCCCAAGATGGCGCAAAGGGCTGAAAGAAAGTTGAGGAAGAGTGCGTGTGATTTGGTGTAGCCGGAATGAAGTAAAACGGCGAAATCCCCTATTTCTTGCGGAATCTCGTGTAGAATGACGGCTATCGTGGTGGCTATGCCCACGGGTACGCTTACGAGGAAGCTCACTCCGATGATGACGCCATCTATAAAATTGTGTACCCCATCGGAAAAAAGAATCAACTTCCCCACCGGATGGACTTCTTCCGTGTCTTCGCCGTGGTGGTGCCAGTGCAGGAACTTTTCCATTATAAAAAAGATTAAAACCCCTACTATTATGAGCAAACTCACGTGAGTAGCATTGCCGACATGTTCAAATGCTTCAGGAATGAGGTGAATGAAAGCGTCTCCCAAGAGCGCGCCGACGGCCAGAGAAATAAAAACAAAAATATATTTGCGCAAAAGGTCTTCTCTGATGGAAAGCGCGAAAGCCCCAATCAAAGAAATCAAACTCACTATTATTACGCTGATGAAAGAATAAATATAAGTAGTAATCATGTTTCTTATCGTATATTAAATGGAAATATTTTGCAAAAAAAATTAGATAGAAATTGAAAAGGGGCGGGAAGTCGATAGACCGACTCCCCGCCCCGATGGCGGTTCGCGCGTTGGGCCCTTACTTGGCCGGCGCGCTGGTTGTCGCGGGGGCCTTGGTGGCCGGTGCGTTCCCGTGTCGGGAAACGTACGTGCCATACGCGGCTGCGGCGAGGAAGACGACGATCACGAACATCGTTACCGGAGCCCACCGTTCCTCTGGGGTGGGCGAGTCGTTTAGTCCGAGATATCCCATACGTTCTCCCTTTCTATCCGTAGTAGTTGATCATCAGTCCGGTGATGACGAGTACGCTCAGAAGGCTTACTATCGACACCACCAGCGGGAACCACTTGTTTGACTTCAAGAACGGGTCTCCTTTCGTTTTTTATACTACAACTAAAACGCCTTTTGTCAAGGATAGATTTTTTGTGCGGGATGGGAGAATCGAACTCCCAACCTCAGTTTGGAAAACTGACGTTTTACCATTAAACTAATCCCGCTTTTGCTTTTTAACTATATCTTTTATTCTATATTTTTTCAACCAATTTCATTTTAAGTTTTCCCTTTATTTATTCACAATAAATTCCACCAGAGCAAATACCAGCCAGAAAATAAAGAGCAGGTATCCCTCCTTTTTTGAAATGGTCCGGCCCGAACGCATAAATCGGAACAAAATAAACGAGGCGACTACCATAAATATTCCAGTCACATAGATTATTTTTTGTGGAAAGAAAAATGGATTTACCAAAGCGAGGATTCCGACCACGATGGTCGCATCCGCGAGGACTGTGCCCAGCATATCTCCGACCGCCAGAGAATCGTCATCTCCCCGCGCAGATTTTAGAGAAAAGAAAAATTCCGGCATAGTGGTTCCTAGTCCCACGATGAACATTCCAACCAGTATCGGGCTTATTCCCAAGTAATAAGCGAGCGATGTCGCTGAGGATACCGTGAAGTGCGAACCCACCAACAAGATAGCCATACTGAAAATCAGCATCAACGAATTTCTACGATAGTTGGTGTTTTTGCTCATAGGAATTTCTCCATCAACGCCATTTTTCAAAGCCAGATAATAAAATATTCCCCCGGCGATGATGAGCGCGATGCCTTCAAGACGAGAGAAATATCCATCCAGCCCCAATACAAGCGGTAACAAAAGTAAAAACGGATAGATATTATAATTTTTAAGAATTTTACTTTCAATTTTCAATCCCCTACCCGTAAATAAAATTAACAGAGCAAAAATCAAAGTTAGGTCTGCCACGTTTGAACCGAAAAGGACACCAAGTCCGAAAGAAGGAATCCCCTCCAGGGCGGAATTTATAGCTACGAAAGTTTCGGGTAAAATGGAAATAACAGCGACGATGATGAATCCGACGGTATATTTGGACAGCCTGAAACTTTCCGCCAGTTGAGCGGCGTATTTCGTGGCCATTGTGGCGCCTTTTATTACCATAAACAGCGCTACCGTAAAGATAAAGATGTTATTTACCATTGTCGGGCCGCTGGGAATTGAACCCAGTCTAAATGCTCCCAAAGCACTTGTACTACCGGTATACTACGGCCCGGACTAACTAAAAACTAAATGAGTATATCATAAAATGATGTCGCTGACTACTTTTACTCTTGCTTTTTTTTCTTTTTGACACAGATAAACAACAAGCAGATCTACCTGCCACTCTTTTTCATCTGCCTCGCCCGTAGGGCTATGGCCGAGGGGGATTCTTTTGGATAAAAGATATGTCTGTATTGTCCTTGATAATCTTTTTAGTTTCCAGGGGTGCATATTGTCTTCTGGCCTGTGCTGATACCTCTCGTCAGAATCATTATAAGATTTTGGAATGAACGTGTTTAATGTTTCACGGGAAACACTTTTCACTTCCACAAAATACAGTTTGTTGGCTTTTTCAGCAACTATGTCTATTTCTCCCCATTTTTTAGTATAATTTCTTTCTAATATTAAAAAACCATGTTTCACGAGAAACCTTACCGCTATGTTTTCTCCAATTTCCCCTATTTTTTGTGTTTTTGATGTGAATACTTTGGGCATCCCAGTACTAAAATTTTAAATTATTAATAATAGTGGTCATATTTTTTGCTCAAAAATTTAGTACGGGACAGGTTTTATTTAAGTTACACGTGTAACACCATTAATATTGTTTCACGTGAAACATTTGGCTAAATTTTAGTGTCTTTTATCATAAAATCCTTATTTTTCAACGTATTTTTCACAAAAACGGCCCCAAAAGACAACTTTAAAATATGTCCTTTATAAACATTACTAACATAATTATCCACATTTTTGCACAAAATGCTTAATTTATAAGGCATTACTATTGGACACACTGGATTTCTAATCTTATGTGCACCCGGAGGGATTCGAACCCCCAACGACAGTTCCGAAGACTGTTGTGATATCCATTTCACTACGGGTGCAGTATGAATAATTATACATTATTTAAAGAAATAATCAAAATATCGTTATTTTATAAGCTAAAAAACAAAATTGCAATATGTTAAATATAATATATAATTAAAGGGTTAAAATAGATTTATTAAGTAATAACGCGCGGTCATGGTTTAGTGGTAGAACACGTCCTTGCCAAGGATGAGACGAGAGTTCGATTCTCTCTGGCCGCACA
>CAZXCD010000004.1:36152-45079 GCA_964638985.1 uncultured Candidatus Saccharibacteria bacterium | reverse complement strand
TGTTGATAAATCTGTATAAGGAAATGGAAAAACAACTACATCCCCTTTTACAAAACCAAGAGAGTTCGCCAGCAGATTTATGCCCTCAGTGGTATTGCGTGTAAATATTATTTCATCTTCACTTTTTGCATTTATAAACTTTGCCACAAACTCTCTCGCTTCTTTTACTTTTTTCGTGGCTTTATCCCCTAATCTATGAGCGCTTCTGCCTGCGCAAGCCGGAAAATTAAAATAATAATCATTCATCGCCTCCACAACACTATTTGGCTTTAAGCTCATACAAGCGCTATCTAAATATACAGGAATAGCCCCATCTTTCTTGTTTAAAATCTTGAAATCAGCCCTTATTTTATTTACATTTAACATAATTCAATATTACTACAGTCCGGCGTCCTGCATCAACTCTCTCGTCTTTGGACCAACCACACCATCAGACTTAAGACCATTCTCTAATTGATATCTTTTTACTGCATCGACTGTGGCTGGGCCCATATCTCCATCTACGGCCAGATTGAGACCTAATTCAGCATTTAAAAATCTCTGGAGTTCTCTGACTGCTTCACCCTTGCTTCCCCTTTTGAGAATATCACCACTATTTGAATCGGCCACTGGTGGACCCTTAAATTCAACATTTTTTCCAGTTGTAGGATTAAAGTTATATGAAGTCGTAGTTGTGACTCCTCCCGAACTATTCACGCATAATTTTCCTGCGGAAGTCTCGTAGACAGTTCCCCCAAGACAACCTGCTTCTCCTGTCGGGACAGTATCTGTAAGTGGAGGAAGACTTGGAGGAACAGTACTCCCCCCACCAGAAGAACTAGTATTTTTTTCAAATTTCCAAACCTTTACATTTACCCCAAAATTATCTGTTGTATAAACATAAGTCACTCCATTTTTAGAATAAGAACTTGCTCTGTTTTCTGTTGGACCAACAATTTCGTCACGCACATATACAGGAGAATTCGTAAGAACATCAATAACCTTACCTGCAATAAGATCAGAAAATAAGAAAGCTTTAATTTTCCCATTACCGTTTGGATCAGATCCAAAATTTATAATGCCAAGATTTCCGCTTCCAAGGTCAAACCCCGCAATTGAAAAAGGATAAAAACCAATAGGCAAAGATGCTCCTTTTACAATTTGAGTTATTTTTTTAGTGGAATATTCAATTTTAAAAACATCTAGAAGCCAAGGAAGGGTCATACCTGTACCATCTTTACGGGTGGCATAGATATAATCACCTCCAGTGAAAGATATTTTTCCACTATTATGATATTTTTTATCAACAACTAATTCTGCTATTTCTTCTTTTTCACTAAGAGAAAAAAGCTTAATTTTTAAAGAAGCATCCCGGGAAGAGAGAAATGGAACCGTGGCCACATAGGAATCATCCCCTAGAACAATTTTGGAATCGCGACCCAAATCTGGAAAACCAGATGGCAGAGGTGCTTGATCCTGCCATTCTCCAGTCGTCTCATTTAGCGCTGGCACTGGATTGGTTATGTTCAAAACACGATCCCTAGATAAAAAGATATAATCTGATCCAGATTTCACTATAGACACATCTCCAAGAATATTAGTATTAACTTTTACTTTTTTCCCTCCATTAGCACTGACAAAAAGCTCATTCACACTACTTACAACCGCTCTGTATTTACCATCTTTGCTATAAACAACGCTATTAATACCATAAAGGCCACCGAAATCTCCGCCGTAATCTATGCCGAGGATAGTCGGCCCAGTCATAGAATCCACACGTTTAGGATTCATCGGGTCAGCTAAGGAGAAATATCTGGCCGTATCTTTCCATGCATGACCTGCGGGTTGTACTATATTTAAAGCATTACCACCTAAAAGAGCTATGGAATCCGTAAATGCCATAACTTGTGGATTATGAATACCACCACCAGCAAAGAAAGAATTGCACCCTGGGATCGTAAGCGGGCAATCAGATTTTGGAAACATTGTATCGTTTAAATATTCCACTTGTGAAAGTTTTATTTTCCCGGCAGGATTAGTAACAAAAGGCAAGATAGCGCTAGCTGTCGCTGTGTGTTTCCCGTCAGGAAGATTACAAGCAATAGAATAACTCCCCCCAGTAAAATTAGGACCAGTTCTAATTATCGCCCCTGCCCCCTCTCTTCCAGGAGCACCATATGGTCCCATTTTAAAGCTTGGAAAAACTGGTGTAATAGTTATGTTAGAACCAGATAGTCCAGAAAATGATAAAGTTCCACTAGATATTCTCTTTGTATATATTGGGATTAATAAACTACTGTTTGGAGGGATAGAAACACTTGGAATCTTACAGCTCGAAGATCCGGAACCAGTGTCTCCCCCGCCCGTAGGAACTACCTCAACATCAGTTCCAGTAATATTTAAAGAAACTATCGCTGAACCGACAACGTCCGGTGATCCTCCACCCGGACAGCTGGCTTTAGAACAACCCGTAGAACAATAAACTTTAAAAGTGCCACTACCTACCTTGGCAGTTTCGGTAGTATATATTTTTATATTTGCTGAACTGCTACTCGCTGGGACAACAGCACCAAGATCAGAATATGCTCCAGTTTGAAATTCCATCGCAGATACATAAACAGAATCAGTCCCGACAGAAGCGCGATCTATACTTACACTTAAATCATAAGCTCCACCTTGCCCCATGGTCACACTTGCCGGAGTTACAGAACAAGATGCAGGGCCAACAGAAGCCGCCTCTGTGTTTGTAAAAAATACCGCCAACAAACCAACCACAGTAAAAATAACTGCTAAAAAAATTTTACTAAGCTTTTTCATGTGTTTTTATTGATTATTGATAACAACCCAATTATAACATTTTAAATAGTTCCCCGCGTGGGGATAACCTTTACCCTGCGGAGGGTAGGAGATTCGAACTCCTGGTGGATTGCTCCACACACGCTTTCCAAGCGTGCGCACTAGACCGCTATGCGAACCCTCCAAAATTACTTCCCTATCCTAACATATTTAAGAAATTTTTCTCATCTAAAACTTTTACACCAAGTTTTTGGGCAGTCTTAAGCTTAGAACCAGGGTCAACACCAGCTACCACATAAGAAGTATTTTTTGAAACTGAGCCGATTACTTTCCCACCCAAAGCAAGTATCTTTTCTTTGGCTATTTCGCGCGACATAGTGGACAGAGTGCCTGTCAAAACGAAATTTAGTCCGGCAAATTTACCAGCTTTTCTCTTTTCCGTTTTTTTCACCACCACGCCGTTTTTCTCTAATTTTTCTATAAATTTTATATTATTTTTATCACTGAAAAAATTTCTTACACTCTTTGACACTGCCGGACCAATATTTTCTATGCTATCTATTTCAGCAAGGACTCCCCTTGCTGAAGAAATCAAATTCTCCAGAGTGCCAAAATGATATGCCAAGTCTCGCGCAGTCTCTTCCCCTACATGCAAGATTCCCAGTGCCCAGAGAAATCGCGCAAGAGGGATATGCTTTTTATTTTCTATTTCGTTAATTATGTTTTCCGCTGATTTTTCTCCAAAGCGTTCCAGGGGCGCGATGTCTTCTTTGGTAAGAGTAAAAATATCTGCTGCATCAGTGATCAGTCCTTCATCCTTAAATCTGCGTAAAATCTTCGGACCCAACTCGTAAATTTCAAAAACGGAAACAAGATGTTCTAGATACCTTTCATTTTTAGCGGGGCATTTTTGATTTGTACAATAATAAGCGACAGAAATACCACCTCGCCCTTCGGGCACTCCTCCTTCAAAAGGAGGAGAGGATATTCGTATTTTCCTCCCCTCCTTGTTGAGGAGGGGCTTTGGGGTGGTGATTTTTTTCTCTACCCTTCCCCCGCACGCCGGGCAAACTTCTGGTATTTTAAATTTCTTTTCTTTACCTGTACGCATACGAGTAAGCACCTCTACCACTTTCGGAATGACGTCTCCCGCTTTTTCTATCACTACCGTATCCCCCACCCTTAATCCCAGGCGTTCTATCTGGTCAAAATTGTGCAAAGTTGCCTTGGACACCCTAGAGCCCGCCACCAAAGTGGGTTCAAAAATAGCCAACGGAGTAAGCACACCTGTTCTTCCCACATTTACTTTTATATTTTTTACTATCGTGGTAGCCCTTTCCGCTGGATATTTAAAAGCCGACATATAACGCGGAGCTTTGCCTATGACCCCCAGAACTTCTTGCCATTTCAAATCATCAACAGAAATTACTATACCGTCTGTGCCATAAGGAAAATCAGGTCTTATTTTCTCAAATTTCCTGACAAAATCCATAACTTCTTCAAAGTTTTTGCAAAAAGCTTCATTGGAGTCCATCCGGAAACCAAGCTTTCTTAAATACTCGTGCTTATCGGAATGTTTTAAAAATTTTACTTCGCCCGAAGCTTCAACGATATCATAAGCGAAAAAGTCCAATTTTCTTTCAGCGGATAATTTCGGGTCCAGCTGGCGCAAACTTCCTGCCGCTGCATTCCTGGTATTGGCAAAAAGCATTTTGCCCTCTTTTTCATTTTTCTTATTCAACTCCACCAGAGTCCTTTTGCTCATTATCGCTTCACCCCTGACTTCCAGATACTCAGGAACGACCCCCCTCACTCCCCCCTTAGCAGGGGGGAAATTCAACACTAAAGGGATAGAATGTATAGTTTTTAAATTCTCTGTAATATCTTCACCAATAAAACCATCCCCTCTCGTAGCCCCCCGCACAAACTTACCGTTCTCGTAAATAAGCGAAACGGCCAGCCCATCAAATTTCGCTTCGCAAAAATAATTCCACTTGGGAGCTCGGCTCCCAAGTAATTTAAAAGTCCTATTTTGCCATTCTTGCAATTCTTCTTCACTAAAAACGTCATTCAGCGAAAGCATCCTGATCTTATGCTTTACTTTCACAAACTTATCTAGCGGTTTCCCACCCACCCTGTTCTCTGGAGCATTAAGATCTTCAAGTTCGGGATATTTTTTTATAAGTTCCCTGAGTTCACGATTGAGAGAATCATATACATCATCAGTTACTTCCGGCGCGTCTTCCACGTGATAAGCATCGCGAAATCGCGCGATTTCATTTCGCAATTTTTGTATCCTTTTTTTGTCTTCGGAAGATTTATCCTTATCCATAACGGGAATCAATAATTTACTTCAATTTCGCGCTCTACCCGATCTGGATTCGTTGACTCACAGGTAGCATCACCCACATCATACCCTCTTGAAACTATATTGGTAACCACCGGGATAGCAGTATTAAAATTATTTTTATAGATATGCACCTTCGCGCAACTTGTTCCCGAACTACCCGTCCCCGGGACGACAATATCCCATTCAGCTTCCCCTCCCGCAGGCGGTACGTAATTGAGAGAACCGGACTTATCGTTATAAAGCACATATTCAATACCCGTGTCGGCAGCAAAAAAGGCGTCATTTGTGTTCTTGGCTGAGGTGCCAAACTTTATTTCTTTCAAGGAAATATTCGCCACCCCGAGGGCGATAGCGAGTAAGACACTGGAGAGCGTGACTGCGAAAAGTATCACAAACCCCCTATTCTGCTTTATATTTTCTTTTATCATATTATTCCGCCCAATTAAATAAATTCTCGGAGAAAGTTATACTACGTTCTCCCGAACCCTGCGTCCAAGAAACAGTTGAGAAAATTTTTATCCCGTCCTGACCTATGGGGTCCGTATATATCGTACGAACAAAACCGGAATCATCCCCTAATGAATTGGTGTTGTAGTTTCCGTTGTCTTCAAACAGTTTACACTGCTCTTCTTGGTTCGCGCATACAAACACATCCGGAGAAAGCAAGGTATTGTCAAATCCACATTTGTCAGGTAAGCCACACGGAGCAATGTCTGCTTTAAAAGCAGTCCAGCCTCCGGGAATGGTGTATAAAACATAAGTATCCCGCATATTCCTGATATATTCAATGCCTTCTTGCGCTAGGTATTCAGCGATTATTTTCTTTTTCGCATAGCCAGTATCCGAGATCCCTTGGGACAAAACAGCCAACAGGCCCAAGATTGATACGGTAAAAATTGAAATGGCAACAAGCGTCTCTATCAAGGTAAACCCGCCCCCCTTCGGGGTCACACCAAATTTTGGTGTGCGGGTAAACCCTCTATTTTTTTGTTTAAAAAATTTCTTCATTTTATTTTATATATCCACTTGTCTTTGCGACACCGCGGTCTGGATAGAAAATGGTGTAACTATATCTTCTCTGTATGTTATCGTTCCGACCAGCCTGATAATGGCAAATGGCTGTCGTAGGTCTCCTGTCGTAGGTGACTCGGCTCCAAACACCGTAAAACCAGAAGCTCCTGAATCAATTACGACTTCATCTGGAGTAAGTTGGACAAAATTTTCTCCTTCATATGGCCCCCCTGCCACTTTAAAAATCTTTCCATCATTGCTTATATAATAAACCCACTGATCTCCAAAACTGCTAGTACCCTTGGGCGGTTCAAAAGCGATAGCCCAGCCTCCACTCTCGCAACTTTTGGGAGTAGACAATTCATTGGCGCGAAGAGGGTCAATGGTTTCTCCTGTTTCCAGACAATGGTATTTAGACCCGGTTCTCAAATTTCTGGAAATATCTTCCGTGATAAAACTCAAGTTGTCCATAATGGAACGCATACCCTGCGACTTTTGGTGAATCGCGTTCCCGCTCATTAGCGCTCCCATACCCGATATGACAATGATGGTAAAAAGAGAAATCGCAATCATTGTTTCTATTATTGTATATCCCTTCGCTTCGTTCAGGACCTTTCGGCCCGTATTTTGTTTGTTAAATTTTTTTATCATATGATTTAGTCTATCTGTATTCTGCCTGAGGCATATACTTTTATCATAGAAGTTACTCCTTTGGGCGAACGGATGACGATACCGACATAATTAAGGTAAGCAGATTCAATCAAGCCTCCATTATCTTTTATAACCGCTCCGGAGTTTGGTCTGGAAAAAGTTATAGTCAGATTGTCTAATTTCGGCACCCCTGGACTGCCTTTCTCCCAATAAAAAACCTCTATACCAGAAATATAATAACTGCCTTTTGAAATGAGAACATCGTTTAACTGTTCATCTATCCCATCAAAAGTCCCAGAGTTGTTTGCGTCAACAAAATAAATAAAGCTTTGAGTTTCTCCTTTGGATAAATCAAATTGCACCCCATAGGACGGTTTCCAATCTGTTTTAACCACTTGTAGAGGTAACAAGCCGGACAATGAATCTTTTTGCGCTTTTACGATTTGGAGAGCGATATCACTGGCTAAATTTTTAATATCAACACTGGATTGAAAGTCTCCATAGTTGTATATAGCCACGGAAGATAAGACGGAAAAAATGGAAAGAACGACAATCAGTTCCACATAGGTCATGCCCCTATTACAATTACGAATTACGAATTTTAAATTACGAATTTTTTGTATCATAAAAATTAAATTTAAAAAAGATGCAGTTCAAAAATAAACGCTAAAAACGCGCCCAGGGCTAAATATGGAGCAAAAGGAATCTCGCTTTTCATCCCATAATTTCTCTTAAAAAGAACCAGCGATAACCCCACGATAGCTCCAATCCAGAAAGCAACGACCGCCCCGGAGAAAACACGAGAAAGCCCAAGCATCCACCCAAGCCCCAAGGCGAGCTTAGCATCTCCCAGCCCCATCCAAGCTCCCTTGGACACAAACCAGAAGAAAGCAAATGGAGCCGCTATCAATAATCCTGCTGAGAACTCAACTAGAGAAGGCATATGCGGATAAAAGCCACTGTCATTAAAGATGAATAATCCAAGAAGTCCAAGAACCCCGAAGATAAGGGAGAGTGTGTCAGGAATTATTTTGTGTTTAAAATCATACACGGCGATGACTAGAAGTAGAGAAAACATCGCCGTGTAATACGCGTAGCTAAGACTGAAAGCAATCGCATCCAAGAAGAAAATATCTTGAAACTTAAAGAATAAAGCAGCAAAGATAATCCCGGTAATAGTCTCCACTATAGGATATTGACTGGATATTTTAGTTTTGCAATTTTTACATCTTCCCCTGAGAAAAACAAAACTGACAACGGGGATAAGTTCATACCAGCCAAGCTTGTTCCGACAGGACATACAAGCGCTCCGTCCGCCGAAAGATTTCTCCGTATTAAGACGAAGTATTACGACATTCAAAAAGCTTCCGATAATAAGACCAAGGGCAAAGAAAATGAGTGTGACAGCTATTACCATATGAATATTATATCACAAAACCACTCCAAGTCATAAGACTTGAAGTGGTTTTAGTGCTAAAAAAACTTTAGTTACAAGCGTTAGCAGTAATAGCAGAAGCCACAGCACCATCAAAGCCTGAGCTTTTACCTGTACTGTCTACACACCAGTTGTCTGGTGTGGGCGCTCCTGCTGCTTGGTTGCCGGTCTTCAATGGAACCGCTATAGCCCATGCCCCACCAGCTACAGTTTGAGAACAACGGCCAGCACCAATCCCCCCCCCATTATATGCGTTACCAGCGGCTGTTATGGCATTAGTAATACTTGGGTCTGCAAAAATTGTTCCGGCTGTAGCCGCACAAGCACCTGCCACAAATGCAACTGTTCCATAGTTTTGAGCAGTATCATAAAAAAGCTCAGCAGCAGCTCGTGTACCTGATAAGTTTGCTTTAATAGCAGCATCAGCGCCTTTGGATCGTGCAGTATTGAGCGATGCGAGCACAACCGAAGCCAAGATACCGATGATGGCTACAACCACCAAAAGTTCAATTAACGTAAAACCTTTCTTTAGATTCTTCATAATAAATTCTTGTTAATAATTTTATCCGCTTTGGGCGGAAACTTATAATAAATTTCGACTTATTTTTTAATATGTATATTATAACAATATGCGCAAAAAAGTTATCCACAGTTACCACCTCGCCCTTCGGGCACTCCTCCTCCACAAGGAGGAGAGGAATTCCT
>CAZXCD010000004.1:23980-36142 GCA_964638985.1 uncultured Candidatus Saccharibacteria bacterium | reverse complement strand
CAGCCTATGGCTGAAATAATAATTTATAATAATAATCTCGACTTATTTTATAGTTATATTATAACACCCTGCCATTTTATATGTGCAACAAAGTTATCCACAGCTACCACCTCGCCCCTTGGGCACTCCTCCTTCGAAAGGAGGAGAGGGATTCCTCCCCTCCTTATTGAGGAGGGGCAAGGGGTGGTGATTTTAGCTGATTGACCCCGCCATATTATAAATAGGCATCAATACAGACACCAAAAGTAAACCTACTCCAAGCCCTAAAACCACAATCATCACCGGCTCTATCAAGCCCACCAACGTATCCACTGCGTCGTCTACTTCCCGTTTATAAAAATCGGTAAGAGTTTTCAATATGGGGCCGAGAGACCCGGTCTCTTCGCCCACCATAACCATTTGCACCATAATTCCAGGCATTTGTTCTCCGTGTTTTTCAAGCGCCGCAGAAAGAGCAACACCGGACTTTACGCTGTCTGCCACTTCTCCCAGCACTTCTTTATATAAAAGACTACCAACCACTTCCGCGGTTATGTCTATAGACCTGACTATCGGCACACCCGAAGAAAGCATTGTATTCAAGTTGTCCGTTATTCTGGAAAGATAAAGTTTTTTATACAAATTTCCAACAGCTGGAGTGGAAAGTCGTAGAGTATCTAGATATACTTTCCCTTTGGGGGTGGAAGATAGCCTCCAAATCCAAATCCCCAGAAGCACCAAAAAAATCAAAATGAAGAAACCATAGTGAACAAACAAATTTGAGATTCCAATCACTATTTTAGTGAAAAAGGGCACTTCCTGTCCGGAGTCCAAGATGATAGAAGAGAGCTTGGGAATCACAACCGTAAACATCAAGGTCATAACGACAAAGAATGTGAGAATGACGAAAGCGGGATAAATAAGCGCGTTTCTGGTTTTGGAAGTAAGGGCGTATTGACGATCCAGATAATCCGCCAGGTGTAGAAAGGTTTGATTCAATTTACCCGTCTCCTCTCCCACCTTGACCATATTCACATAAAAATCCGAAAACACATCCGGGTGACGAGAGAGAGCTCCCGAAATGGATATTCCGGCTTGCAGGTCATCACCAATCTGCGTGAGTTTGCGTCCTAGAAGCTTATTTTCGGTATTGGCAGCAAGCATAGTGAAAGCTTTAAGCGCGGAAACTTGCGCTTCAAACAAGGTCGCAATCTGGCGGGAAAGAATCACCACATCTTTCGGCTTTACCTTTTCAAAAAAAGAAATTTCAAAAATTGATTTGGTTTCCGATTCTTCTCTGATATTAATGACAACCAGGCCTCTGCGCTGTAGTCCGCTGATGGCAATGTCGCGATTGGGCGCATCAATTTCCCCTTCCTTATTTACCCCTTTGTCGTCTATGGCTTTGTATTTGAATAACATATAATTTTATTGCCCAAAAGACGGTCTTTTGGAAATCCCCAAAGACCGTCTTTGGGTCATATTAATCTTTCAAGACCTTTCGGATTAAGCGAATACTGATAAGCGTTTTCAATGGAGATTTCTCCGGCGCGCACAAGTTCAAGCAATGAATGGTTCAGGTCCACCATCCCGGACTCCATGCCTGTCTCTATGACCACATCTATCTCGTGTGTGCGTTTCTCGCGAATCAGGTTCGCCACGGCGTTGTTGTTTAAAAGAAGTTCATAGGCGGGAACAAGCCCTCCTGAAATTCTCGGCACAAGCCTCTGGGAGAAAATACCGAGCAGAGAGGCTGCAAGTTGTCCACGGATTTGATCTTGTTGACTACCTGGGAAAGAATCAATAATTCTATCAATGGTCTGGGAAGCGTTGTTGGTGTGGAGAGTGGAGAGCACCAAGTGCCCGGTCTCGGCTGCGGTCACGGCAGTTGAAATAGTTTCCGGTGTGCGCATTTCTCCAATCATTATTACGTTGACGTCCTGACGGAAAACTTCTTTAAGCGCCACATGAAAGTCTTTAGTATCTATGCCCACTTCCCGCTGGTTGATGATGGATTTGTTCGGAGTATATACGTGTTCAATAGGGTCTTCTATGGTTATTATATTGCGCGCCTGTTCGTTGTTGATGACATTAATCATCGCCGACAGCGTGGTTGACTTTCCCTGCCCCACCGGACCGACACAAAGAAAGAATCCTTGTTTCTTGCGAGCCAAATCGGCGAGAATTGGGGGAAGCTTCAATTCGGACATAGTCTGAACCTTCGGCACCAATCTGAAAACTATGTTAATTAAACCTTTTTGAAAAAAAGCGTTGCCACGAAGCCTAGCCTCCCCGCGGAAATCATAAGAAAAATCCGCTTCTTGGTTTTCTTTAAAAAGGGCGAGTTTTGTCTTATCAAATATTTCTTCCAAAAAACCCAGCATGTCTTCTTGTGTCAGGACTGAGTGTTTGATCAAAAAAATAAGCTCCCCCGCCACACGAATAACTGGTGTGCGCCCGACGCCCAAGTGTAGGTCGGACCCATCTTCGTGGATGACATTTAAAATAAGCGCTTCAAGTTCTTTTTTATAATCCATCTTTTGTAATTCGAATTGTTAACTCGTAATTTTTTTTAAAGTTTTCTCTTCTAAAATTTTTACCACTTGTTCTATAACTTCTGCCGGGGTGGAATTTGCCTTCACGATGTATCCGGACACACCCAACCTTTTACCCTCGTCTATGTCTTTCTGTTCGCTCTTATTGGATAGAATTATTTTAGTACAGCTGGGGCAAATATTCTTTGTATTAAGTTCCGACAACACTTCAAAACCGTTCATCTCTGGCATAATTATATCCATCAGCATCACCTCAGGACAAAGTCCTCCTTTTAATTTCTCCAGGGCGTGTATGCCACTTGCTGCCGTATACACTTCAAAATTATTCTGACTGAACTTCAGAGCATACATATCTAAAAGAAAATTATCATCATCTACTATTAAAATTTTTCTTTTATTTCCTTCCATATGTTTCCCCCGTCTTAATTATACTATAAAACAAGCTTTCAAACTACTCTTTTTCATTGTTGAAATTGTACACTTCGGTGAAAGGAATTACGCCGTCTAGCGCCTTTAACATCGCGTCTTCTCTCATCATAAGCATTCCTTTGTTGCGAGCGGATTTGTAGATGGCGCCATCGGTCGGGTCTTTTAAAATCACGGATTGCATCTCCTTGTCTATCTTGAACATTTCAAAAACCGCGATACGGCCTCTTGTGCCGGAAGGACATTCCCCGGACGGAACGGTTTCGTACATTTCCTTTTTCATAGAAAGGTCTTTTTTGAATAGAGCCGGTAAATCTTTCATCTGTTCTTCAATCTGTTTCAAGACTCCGGGGTCAATAGGTACAAGCTTGCGAGATGATGGACAGGTTAATCGGGCTAGACGTTGAGCGATTGATACGATAAGGGTCGGCGCTATCAAATATGGGTCAACTCCCATATCCACCAGACGAGGAACAGCCCCAATAGCATTGTTAGTGTGTAGCGTGGATATCACCAAGTGCCCGGTTAGAGCCGCTTGAATAGCCAGTTGCGCAGTTTCTTTATCGCGGATTTCTCCGACCATAATGATGTCCGGGTCCTGACGAAGAATGGAGCGAAGACCGGAAGCGAAAGTATAACCTATCTCTGGCATCATCTGAGATTGGTTTATATCCGGCATATGATACTCCACCGGATCTTCCAAGGAAACGATGTTGCTTTTTTCTTTGTCTAGTTCGTTCATTATTGAGTAAAGTGTAGTGGACTTTCCGGAGCCCGTCGGTCCTGTGACCAAGATGAGCCCGTATGGTTTCTTGATGGCTTCCCTGATTATGTTCAAATTCATTTCCGACAACCCCAACTGGTCTAATGGTTTTACTCCTTTTTCTGAATCAAGAATACGCATCACAACTTTTTCTCCATAATATGCGGGCATAGTGGAAACACGGAAATCAATTTTTCTCCCATCAATACTAGTGCTGAAGGACCCGTCCTGTGGTTTACGCTTCTCATCCAAACGTAGTTTGGCAAGAATTTTTATGCGCGCCACGATACCACCATAGACATTGGGAGGTAAAACTATTGAAGTATGCAACTCCCCGTCCACTCGGAAACGCACTTTTACTTTTTCCCCTGTGAATTCAATATGTATATCGGAAGCGCCCCCCTCTATGGCATTGCGCAAAACAACAGCCACAATCTTTATCACCGGCGCGTCTTCTACAATTTTCGCTTCTTCTCCCGGTTTGATGTTTTTTATTTCTTTACTGAGATTTTCTTCACTTAAATTTTTAACATCAGCCATTTCTTCCTGGCTTAATTCATTGAGCGCTTCTTCCACTTGGCTACCCATACCTTTATAGATCTGCATAACGCCCTCATAATCGCTCTTGGTAATAAGGAAAACCTTAAAAGGGATACCCATCTTAGTGGAAATAAATTGAAGAGCATCCATAGCTTGGATGTTTTCTGGATCCATTACTCCGACTTCCAGTACCCCCTCTCTCAATTCAATCGGCACAAAACGGTAGTGTAAAGCCGAATCTTCCGAAATATATCTGAGAACACTGAAAGACATATCCTCCGAATTTACTTTCCTTATCGGAATACCAAGATACTCTCCTTTTGCTTCAAGAATTTTTTCTTCCGAAATACCAGATTCAAGGAGCGCTTCCTCAATGTTTCCGTTGTATTCCTCTTTGGCGTGGCTTTTGATTTCGCCTATTTGGCTACTTTCTATCACCCCCTTTTTAACTAATGCTTCTAAAAAACTCATAATCAAAGTGTATTAGGGTTGGACGGGATCTGGAATGGTATTTGGAGGTGTTATGGGAGGAACTGTTGTTGGAGGAACTGGAGAGGTTGGTGTAGTCGGCGTCGTGACAGCATCGTTGCCAAACTTCGCAAACGGATTCGGTCTGCCTTCGTTTCCATCTGGGATAAGCACAATACTGGAATCGCGCAAAGTAAGGAACGCCGGGTCGGATAAAATAGCGTCGTCTAATTTTATATTTTTAACATTCAACAACAGCGCAAGAAAATCTTTAGCAACCAAGGGGGCTACTACCTGCGAACTGGCGGAAGAACCTCCTACGTCCGGCAATGTCGTGGTAGATGGTGATACTACCAAATTCTCCTCTTCGGGAGATGGCCTAATGAAAAAAATATAGATCAGGACGAAAGTTGCTGCGATGGCTGTGAATATTATGATGTTTTTGATTTTTGGCATATTTTTATTCTTGATTTTAATTTTTTAGCCAATAAGTCTTGATCTTGAAATCGTATTTGTAAACTTCTGTGGAAACTGTTTTGGAGCTGGGGTTGGAACTGGCGCTGACTATGTTATTGGACGAAAAGATGATTGAGGACATATCTACAATTCTAAGGTTGTTTTCAAGATCTTTGGTAAAGTTAATGAAATTATTGTAGGTGCCGGTGGTTGAGAAAGATAAATCAAAAATTCCGTAATCTTTAGGACTTGTCTTAGTGGCTCCGCCTCCTTGGATGGCAGCACTACCCGTAGTGGCAACTCCGGTGTCTGTCGTATCGTATTTCACATCTTTCAACACCATGCCGTAAGGCAGAGCTATCTGTTCTATTTCTAAAATCAAACGTATGTTGTCAACGTTTTCCGGCAAAAGCTTTGCTATTTTGGTTAAATTTTCCGGATTAATAGCATTATATTTGGCGGTCAATTTGTCTCGTTCATTTTCAAGCGCTTTAGAATTATCGAGTGCTTCGTTGTAGGAAGCGACTTCCCCTCTCAAAACTGAGATTTCGTTGTAGATAGGATTGGCAAACACGAAAAAGAGAGTGATAGATATTGTTATTAAGATGATTGGCATTATAAATCTCATCATAAAAGTTTAGCTCTCTGTTAAAAGTGTTTGCTTATAATTAACAAAACTCGGATCAACCGAAAACTCCAAGTCAAAAAGAACACTGCCGTTGTTGTCCAGCGTTAAATTAGAAAAAACGGGGTCAATAAAATTCTTATTCTTGGTAAACAAATCAGACTGAAGCGCGATGGAACGATAGCCTATTGCCTGCCCGGACATTTTGACTTTCACCGGAGCATTCTTCTCTGTTCCGAGCTCATAACTGAATTCCGTATAACGAACAGTCTTCATCGTAAGCTTTTCAAGCGCGCTAAAAATCGGAGTGGTTGCTATATGTTTAGACAAAATCTCGCTGGATGCGCGCAGACGCTTGTCTAAGACTTGCAGTTCTGCTATCTTGGCGGGTTCAAAGCGGTTCTTGGCAAGGTTCAAGGTCTTTTCCATTTCTGTAATATTATTTTTCATAACTCCCTTATAGAAATACAAACCACCGGTAGCAAGAAGCACAGCAAATAAAACAAATAGAGAGATTATCAGAAAAATACTGACCGGCTGCGACGAAGAAGTACGCTCTTTAACGATAGGCTTCTGAGGTATAAATGATGTTTGAAAATTCTGCTCCATTTTCTTTATTCTATTATCTCACTTATTGTAATTTTCGCAATGCTAAACCGAGCGCAACTGCGAATTCTGGACCCATAGTCAGAAGCACCTTCTCCAGAAATGCCGGCGCACCAACTTTGGAGAACGGATGACCTATTTCTATCTCCGCTCTAAAATTATTTATCGCTACTTCTTTCAATCCTTTCAAGAGAGCCCCACCACCCGTGAATATCACCTTGCTGATAGTTCGGTTGTCTTTCTTCTCGTATCCTAATAATACATTATTCATCTCGGAAAAGATATAATCGGTGTGAACTTTAATGATATCCGCCAGACTTTTTTCCGCCGGATTACCGAAAAGGCCGAATTCCTTTTTCATTTTTTCCGCATCGGCGAAAGGAACACTCAAAGATTTGGAAATAGCGTTGGTAATGTCCGCTCCTCCCCTGTCTATGGTGTGATAATTTTTAATCATGCCAAATTCAACAATGGAGAGCTTGGTGGAAGAGGCGCCAAAATCCACCAATAAAACGGGGGAGAGCTCGTGTTCAAAATTCGCCCGAATAGATGAGAACACTTCAATTTCCAGGAAGGAGGCAGAGAGCTTGCTTTCCGAAACGATAGAGCGATATCTCGCCACTGCGTCATTCTGCGTCGCGACAACCAACACAGTTGTCTTGTCTCCGCTCGGCCCCGCTAATTCCGCATTGTTCATTTCTTCAAAAGAAGCTTCTTTCTTCGGCAAAATAAAATAATCAATTGAGACTTCGGTTATCGGAACGGGAATATATTTGCGAGCTTCGGTGGGCACGATGGTGGCTATGTCCGAGTCTCCCACTTGAGGGGGAAGCTCTAGGGTAAAAATTAAACTTGATTGAGCTGGAATAGATAGGGCGAGAGATTTACTAGTGACATCGGACTGTTTGAGCACTTCCTGCAGGGCTAGAGCTACCTTATCCACCGGCAGGTTGGTGACACGTCCCGCTTCAACTTCCGCATATGGACCAAGGGCTATAGCACCGTATGTTTCAAGCACGGCCTTGCCTCCTTTTCTCCTGATTTCCACCACCTTGATAGCCGAAGAGCCGATGTCTACCCCGACAGCGCTGTCTATACTATTACTTCCAATTTTGCTAAAACCCGAAAAAAGATTTTTCAATAAATTGCTCATTTTAATCTGTGCTAAAATTATATCATAAATGCGATTTTTAAACACCATATTGGACATAGTTTTCCCCGCCAAATGTGTATTATGCGGTAAAACCGGGGTTGATTTATGCAGAGAATGCCTGAAGGACGCGAGAGGGGCGGAAAGGGAGAGCGCAAGGTGGATTTTCCCCCTTTATGATTATCGCGACAAAACCATTAAAAAATCTTTGTGGCTTCTGAAATATAAAGGCAGGAAAAGACTGGCGGGCGTCTTTGCGGAAAATATTTACGAGAAAATTCTGGAAGAGTTATCAGAGTTATCTGTAATGGAAAACTTCATCGATGCCATTTTGATTCCTATTCCCCTCTCGCGGAAAAGATACCGGGAACGCGGATTTAACCAGGCAGAACTGATTTGTCAGGAAATAATAAAAATTTCATATTTACGCCATAGCGTAAATATGAAATTAAAAAATAATATTTTAATCAAACCGAAGGACACTCTGCATCAAGCGCATATCAAGGACCGTAGTACCAGATTGAAAAACATGACCGGCACGTTTGCAATAAAAGATGAGGCAAGGAGTACAGATTTAATAAAAGGAAAAAATGTAATTCTGATAGACGACATCACCACCACCGGCGCCACCCTAAGCGAAGCTAAAAAAGTTTTAAGGCAAGCCGGCGCGCGAAAAGTGATTGCCTTCACAGTGGCACACTAGATAAACTTGTTTGTCTTGCTTGTTTGTTGCTATAATCTTGGAATGAAACATTGTAAAGATTGTGAACCGGCGCAGGAAATACACATAGTAGCTTATCTATCCGTAGTTTTCGGATGGTTGGACCAGCCACTTTTTGATTTAATGGAAATTATTTTTCATAATACCGCCGAGGCCATTTCCAACAAAATCTCCCTTCCCTTTTTCAAATTAATGACTTTTTTAAAACTGGGATATTACAGCGACGAACCGGATGCTAAAGATACTTGGCGAACAAAGTGTTTCTGGGAAGAAGCCAAGAGACGCGGGATAAGGATGTGCGAGTTTCATCTCGGTCCCATCAGGGACGGTTTTGTGGCAGAATATAAGGGTAAGACTATCCTTTTTGACGGCTTGCCTCGTCCGGGATTTAAAGAATCAGCCGCGCTTAAATGGATGGACGACAAAGGCACGATGAAAACAAAATTTTTAAAAGAAGGCTTCCCGGTAGCAGCCGGCGGAGTGGCTTTCACCAAGAGAACCGCGTTCAAAATTTTCAATAACATTACAAAACCAGTAATAACAAAGCCAAACTTGGGTTCTAGGAGTAGACATACGATGATACATATAAATACCGAGGAAGAGTTAATGGTGGGCTTCAAAAAAGCGAAGAAACTCTCCCCGCTTGTCGTGATTGAAGAAGAACTGCGTGGATACCTCTTTCGTGGAACCTTAATAGGTGGAAAATTAGTCGGCGTGGTCAAGCGCGACCAGCCAGCCGTAAAAGGTGACGGAGTCCACACCTTGCGCGAACTTTTGGATGAAGAAAACAAGAGACCGGAACGCAAGGGTCCCATTTTTCATCAGATACCCATAGATAAAGAAGCGGAAGCGGAATTAAAAAGACAAAACATAAAAATGGATGATGTGGTGGAGAAAGACAGAGTCATCACCTTCTCTCAGAAAACCAGTCGCAGCTGTGGTGGAACTACCACAGAAGTAACGGATATTGTTCATCCTGAAAATAAAGAAATGCTGGAAAAAGTCGGCGCCTTTCTGAAAGACCCGTTGGTGGGAGTGGACTTCATTATTGAAGACGTTACTAAATCTTGGAAAGAACCTGCCCGCACGGGCGGAAAACAACATTGTGGAATCATTGAGTGTAACAGTTTGCCTTTTATAGATTTACATCATTATGTAATGTTTGGAAAATCGAACAACGTCGCCGGCAAACTCTGGGATTTAGTATTACCAGAATCTAAGATTGATTAAAGTAATTTGACTATAAATTGCGATAATGTGTTCTAAAAAGAGAAAGATTGTGTGTTGCGTATTTTTTGTAGTTAAGTTTTATTGGAGAAATTGCTATTTGCAACAGGCCCCACGATGCCTCTCTAAATAATACTACTGCTTTCATCATCTGAATCTGTTTAAATAGATTTCTGTTGTTACTACTATATTCTTTAAGTAATAATTTATCATGATTATTAGAAAAATTTCCGCAAAGGGATAACATGGCTAAGTCAAATCTATAATCAGAATTAGAAGAATATTCCCAATCCAAAAGTTTTATTTTATTTTTACTACTAATAATATTCTCTATCACTAGGTCAAGATGACAAGGGTACGTTTTATAAAGTAGCCCGATTTTTTTCTCAATTTTATGAAGTTCATCAAGAAGTTTATCAATGTCTTTTGGCAACCACGATTTGTTTCTCTTAACCACAGAAATATATTTTCTTATCGTTTTAAAGGGATTAAATTTCCCCTTAAATTTGGGCCCACTGTGTAATTTTTTTAGTAATTTTGCTAATAATTTAATTTGCGTTTGTCGCATGGAATTTTGTGGGGAAAATACATTTCCATCTATGTATTCAACAACAAGAAGGTTGTATTTCGGGAAAAACCCTACAACTTTTGGACCTAAGCCCATAGAAGAAACAATTTTTGTGTTGTAAATTTCTCTTTTCCTGTTAAGTCCCAACAAGGTATTAGATTTTGGTGCGAAACGTGCAATATATTTTTTATTTTCATCGTAAATAATGTAATTAAAATTAGTTCTTCCACCACTTAATTTTTTTACAAAAATGTTTTTACCATTCCATAGCGATAATTTTTTTATAATTTCTAAATGGTTTTTCATAATTTTTAAAGTTTTTTAAGAAAACTATCTCTAAACCTAGAAAGTAATATTGGATTACCTTTTTCATCAAGTGGCACATCATCCACCACAAAACCCTGTACATCAATATTATCGGCAATATGCCGTAGTTTCGGATCAGCATTAATTTGTTTTTCTACCTCAATCAAAGCATCTTTATCTTTTAAAACTAAAATTCCTTGCCCAAAAATCCCCGCATTTTTTCCTCGAGCTGTTACACTAGTACCAATATCGCCCCTTAAGGAATCACCAACAAAAATCATCCGCCCTTCAGGAATTGGAATACCTTTAGATTTTAATTTACCAATTAAATGGTGTATAGCTATCTCTTTTCCCCCACCAACCATAGTTTCATCGGTTGCTATATCTAAAAAAATATCAGAAAGTTTCAAATATTTCGCTAATTTATCCACAAATACTTTTGCATTGGCAGTGAATCCAACCATAGGAATCCCAAGTCTTGCATACATTTGCGCTAATTTAAATATTGGAGCAATGTTTGCTTTCTCAAATTCTTCCGGATTTTGTTTGTATAGTTCTTCAGTAATTCGCGCGGCTATTTCTCCATAAGCTTTCAAGATGCCGGCTGCTATGTTGTGGGCTAGGTGCCCGGCTTCATCAATTTCTTGGGCGTGCGGGATAAAACGATCTTTTAAATAAACTTCCGGGTCTTTCCAGTCTGCGTGTCCGTCAACATAAATTCCGCGCATTCGGTCAAACTCTCTGAAGGAATTGCCGAGCCTGAAACCTTTGTAATAAGTTTCCTCCAATTCCTTCGGATCTTGTTCGGGAAAAAGTTCACGGATGGCTTTGCCGTGTATAACTCCAAGGTGAGCAAGAGTTCCATCAATATCAAAAAACGCCACCGCTCTGGGCTGTCCATCTTTTATAAGTTCTATGTTTATATCTTTCTTTTTACCGTCCAAGCTTTCAAGTTCCGATTGGACAAGAATCCATTTTCTCTCGGGTACGGGAATTTCATCAACGGTTGCAAAATGGTCTATCATAAATTAAATTATTTTTTCTCTATCGTAATTTCCGATTTGGGGTCAAAAGCATCCGGGTCCATTTTTAAATGCGAGATATGTTTTTCTTGCGTCACAAAATTTCCTAAAAATTTTATAAAATCCTCCGTTTTGTCTATTTCCCCTTTTTCTTCCAGGTGTTCAAGAGGGTGCGCTTCCGGAGTGAGTTCAAAATGTCCGCAGATTTCTCCGTCTTTGTAAACCCGCAAGTGATACTGATCTTGGAAATCCGTCAGTTTTCTCCAACTCAAAACTTGGTCTTCGTCTATCCAAGCGATGAAGTGGTTCCCAAAGCCCCATTTGTCATGCAGGTGACTCTTTAACTCCGCCAGAGTTTTCCCAGGTGGGAGCCAGCCGATGTGATATCTCTGCCTTCCCTTTTTGTGCCAAACCACCCCCATCTTTAAAAGAAACTTCCTGACGGGTAAAAAGAAGCTGTAAATAAAGTTCCAGATATCTTGTTTGATTTTGTCGAGAAATGACATAACGATACTATAGCATAATTTTTAAACTGAATTACTTTACTTGGGCCAGAAGAACTACATAATTTTTTCCGTAAGCTTTTGCGCATTTTGGACAAGCGGTATAAAAGAAATATATTTTCTGCAGTTCCTTTCCTTTGGATTTTACATATTCCTTCATCTCCGTCGCCCATTTACCGGCATTTTGATAAGGTCCTTCAAAAACTTTCGTCAAAAAAGTTCCGGAAAGTGAAGCCATCTCCGCGCC
>CAZXCD010000004.1:3807-23880 GCA_964638985.1 uncultured Candidatus Saccharibacteria bacterium | reverse complement strand
TCCTTTATTAATTTCATATTTTTTACCACCTTTCCGCTAAAATTAAGCGGAATGTGAAAGATGCTTGTTATGTGATCCTTAACAAACATTTTATTGTCCCAGACCACCTCTTTCTCCTGCCACAATTCTGGCTTTATTAGCTCACAACAACCGGTTGATTCTATTGTTTGATCCATAAATTTTAGTACAAATTAATTGTAATAACCCTAGTTTACTCCTTGGGTAATTTCAAATCAATCTTTGGGAATATATAGAGCGGACAGTTTGGTATGTGGTTGAAACTAAGTTGTTAATAGATAGGGGTATTAAATTAAATCCATGTTTTTTCTTCATACTCTTTATATTCTTTCCCAAGGGTTTTTGATAAATAATTGGTTTCTACTATATCATTCTATGAATAAAATAGATGATAATTGGCAAAGAAATAGTTATAAACCAAACTTTTGGATATAGAAAAATTAATCCAATCAAAGTTAAATTAATTCCCCAATACATTGGATGGCGAATTTTTGAATATATGCCGTGGGTTACTAATTTGGCTAGCTTTGGTTTACCAAAACCTATGTTCCAGTTTTAGGCAAGAGTTAATTTGCCAGTCCACCATATAATCAAACCCGCTAAGTTGACTACTAATCCGGCAATTTTCAAAAAGTTAGGTTCAAGAAAGTTAATCCAAAGATAAACCGAGACAGCCGACGCAAGAACAGGAAGAAAATATTTAAAGAAGGGGGTTTTTAAAAAATATTCTTTTTTTTCTTGATTCATATTAAATAAGATGTTTTTTAGTAAATGCTCGTCCAGAGCCTGATTTTAAATATTTCTCAAATTCAAAAGCCTTGTATTTATCACTAATTGCAAAATAAAAATCCAATTTTAAAGGTTTTCTTTCTTTAGTCGCTGGTACATGACCTTTAGTGTGTCGTTCAATTCTTTCTTTAAGATTATCAGCACAACCTATATAATAACCGTCTTTACATTTTAAACTATACACATAGTACATTATCATTATAATATACCACCACAGACTTAATTACGACTAGGGTCGCCTTCGCAAACCTTCTAGCGGATTTCATCACGCCGAAGGTTCGCTACTGCGAACCGAAGGCGGATGAGGTGGGATTCGAACCCACGGTCCTTTTAAAAGGACGGCGGTTTAGTAAACCGCTACCTTAAGCCACTCGGTCACTCATCCAATCTCAGTACTATACATTATTTTAATAATTTAGTGTATAATAGAGATATGCTAGAGTCGTATAAAAATGCAAGAGTAAAATTTAATAAAAAAGGAATTCAGAAAAACTATATTTTAAAAGTAAAAAAACTGTTGAGAATAACTGGGTCAAAATTGGCGAAAAAATTAAACATCAGCCAGCGAACTTTAAGTGATTGGAGTAGAGAAAAATTTCACATATCGTATATTGGTGCACAAAAATTATATAAAATTTCAGGAGTGCCTGTTCCTAGTCCTAATATTATTATTGAGTGGAAGGAACATCTTAGAAAGATCGGTAAGATCGGAGGTAAAAATAGAATTAAAATTTACGGTAAAATTGCACTAAATGAGGAATATAGAAATAAAAAATGGAGAGAATGGTGGCAAAAAATTGGTCAATATAAAAAGAATGCTCCCGGATTTCAATCCCTTATTGAAATAAAAATTCCTAAAAAAAATAAAAGACTGGCGGAGTTTGTGGGTATTATGCTTGGGGATGGAGGAGTAGCTCCATATCATATTCACATCACACTTTCAGATAAAGAAAAAAAGTATATTAAGTATACAATTAAATTGATTACTGAGTTGTTTGGTCTAGTGCCAAAAATTTATAAATTAAAACACGCTAAGGCCGTAGATATCGTAGTGCAAAGAAAACAACTGGTTAATTTTTGTAAAGAAATTGGACTTGTATTGGGAAATAAAGTTAAGCAACAGATAGATATACCACAATGGATAAAAGAAAATAAATTTTTTTCAAAAGCATGTATAAGGGGTCTCGTTGATACTGATGGATGTTTTTATAGTAATTCTTACTATTCCAATGGTAAAAAATATTCTTATTTCAAAATTGCTTTTACAAGTGCATCAAAACCATTGATAGCATCTGTTGCTAAAATTTTTAAGAGCTTAGAAATTAAGGCCAGGATAAGTAAAAATTATAAAGATGTACGTATAGAGAGCAGTAAATATGTTAATAGGTATATAAGTGAGATAGGATCAAATAACAGCAAACATGTAGAAAAGATAGAAAAATGGAAAAATTACAGAAATATGTTAAAGTAATTAAGTTTAAACGGAGCCGTGTCTGAGTGGTCGAAGGTACATCTTTGCTAAAGATGCAGGGGCTTTAAAACCCCTCGAGGGTTCGAATCCCTCCGGCTCCGCAAATAAAAAATAGCACAATCAATTGTGCTATTTTTTATTTTTGCTTTATTTACTTTTTTTCTTTAAATCTTTTACAGTCTTTTTAACTATTTTGTCTGCGCTTTTCCATTCACTCTTTAATTTTTTAGCAAAAGCTTTTGCGTCTCCTTCGTGGATTTTATATTGTTTAGCGTAATTTGAAGATATCGTATCTACAACATTATGATAAACAGGCATTGTCACATTTTTTGCCTTTTTTATTTTACTTACTACTTCTTTTTTCATTTTTGCCATCAAAATTTCTGCTTTCTTTTGATGAGTTTTGGCTTTTGGTCCAAATAAATAATACGCCCCCGCTGCCAACGCCACCGCTCCGGCCCCTATCGCCACTTTCTTTGTACCTGATATTTTTTTATTTTTTTTCATATATTTTGATTTTTTTAGATTTCTAATAATATCCTTACTTTTAATCTTTGCGATGTTTCTTTTTCTTCCTAAAAAGGAACCCGAACACTGCGCTGTCTCTTATATCTTCAAGCATCTCCTTGGTCGTGTCCCCCATACTCTCTATATCATCTCCCATCTGATCAAGAATTTTTGAAAATGTTTTCGTGGCGCGAATAAGATAAAATAAAAATATCGCCGTCAAAATCCACAAAATTACGAAACCCGCGGAGGAAATAAAGAAGAAAACTTGTGATTGCAGTAAGGTATCCATATCTCCCATTGTATTACAATTAGTTATATAATTCAAATATGAAATTGGGTGATAAAACAGAAGAGAAATTCCGTCTTGACCTAAATCAAAAAAAAGCCTTGCGCCGACTAAATATTTTCTCGGTAGCCGATTTACTCTTCCACTTTCCTGTCCGTTATAGCGATATAAGCGAAGTAAAAAAGATTTCAGAATTGATTCCAGGGGATATGGCGACAATTTATGGAAAAGTTTCAAAGTTAAAAACCAAAAAGGGTTTTCATTCTCATGTGCCGATGGCTGAGGGAGAGATTGAAGATTTGTCGGGAAAAATAAAAATAATCTGGTTCAATCAAGCTTACCTGGCAAAAATGATTAAGAATGGCGAGAATGTGAAATTAACCGGCAAAGTTACCAAAAGCAAAAACGGCATCTATTTGGCCAATCCGGAATTTGAAAAGATGCCAGATATGCCGATAGATACGCACGATACCCTTTTTAAAAAAAATACTGGAGAAAACATGGGCCTCTCTTATCCCATCTATGCAGAGACTCGTGGAATAACTTCCAAATGGTTTTATCACGCGATAGAAAAAGTATTAAAAGAAAAAACGCTTGATGACATTGCGGATTCCATTCCGGAAGATATCTTAAAGAAGTATCACCTGCCCGCCTTGAAAACAGCACTTGTCTGGATTCACAAGCCGAAAAATAAAAACAACGCAGAGAGCGCTAGAAAAAGATTCGCTTTTGAAGAAGTGTTTTGTATCCAGCTGGAACGCCAGCACGACAAGTTTGAATACAGAAAAAATAAATCTTTTCAGATTAAAAAAGAAACAAAAAATACCGAAGAATTTATAAAACGTTTTCCGTTTGAACCCACCAATTCACAAAAAAAATCCATCAATACAATTCTTGAAGATATGGCGAGAACTTTCCCAATGTCTAGGTTGCTTGAAGGCGATGTGGGCTCGGGAAAAACAGCTGTAGCGGCCACGGCAAGTTATGCCGTTGTAAATACCAGGCCCTTCGACTTCGCTCAGGGCCGTTTGCAAACTTTTGGAAGTTTGCAAACGGCCTATATGGCGCCCACAGAAATATTGGCCGCTCAGCATTTTGAATCATTTATAGAGTATTTTTCACCCCGCCCCGAAGCGGGCGGGGCAAGCACCCCTATCAATATAGGGCTCATTACAGGATCCGGTTGTCGCAAATTCCCCTCTAAGGTAAACCCGGGCGGATGGACAACCATTTCTCGCAATCAGCTCTTAAAATGGGTAGCTAATGGAGAAATACCAATTTTAATTGGCACTCACGCACTCATTCAAAAAACAGTAAAGTTTAAGAACTTGGCTTTAGTCGTGATTGATGAACAGCATCGCTTCGGCACAGCCCAGAGAAGAAAATTGGTACGCAAGGACAATATCGCTCCACATTTGCTTTCTATGACCGCCACCCCGATTCCCCGCACACTAGCACTCACTATCTATGGCGACCTGGATCTTTCCCTGCTTGATGAAATGCCCGCAGGACGAAAACAAATAATTACAGAAATTATAACGCCAAACAAAAGAGAAGACACTTATGAAGAAATAAGAAAAGAATTGGAGGCTGGACGACAGTTATATGTGATATGTCCCAGAATTTTTGAGCCTGACCCGGAAAAAGAACTCGCCCTCAATGTGAAATCGGCGGTGGCGGAAGCGGTGCGGCTTAAAAAAGAAGTTTTCCAAGAATATGAAATAGGGGTACTCCACAGCAAAATGAGCAAAGAAAAAAAAGAAGAAGTTATGGCTGAATTTACAAAATGCAAAATAAATATTTTATGCGCGACATCTGTGGTGGAAGTCGGAGTAAATGTCCCAAATGCAACTATCATCATCATTGAAGGAGCGGAGCGCTTTGGACTCGCTCAACTTCACCAGTTCCGTGGACGTGTGATAAGGAGTACCCATCAAGCATATTGTTATATTTTTGCAGAAGCCAAAAGTGAAAAAACTATTTCACGCTTAAAAGCATTAAAAACAGCCAAAAGAACTTGACCTCGCCTTACGTGGCGCAGGTGAACTCGGAGGCACTAAGCAATGGGGCATCACCGACCTCGGGATGGAAGCGATTAAAAATATTAAAATGGTGGAAGCCGCCCGCACAGAAGCCGTACGCCTCATCGAAGAAGATCCTGAACTCCTAAAGTATCCCCTTCTCAAACAAAAGGTACGCGAAAAGACCGGTGAATTTCATTTTGAATAAAATTTCCACAAACAGAGTTATCATATTGTGACGGCCGTTAAAGTATGATAACCTATAGATATGTATACTAATTCGCCAAGTATTACAAATCTTCTTATCGCAACCTTAACAAGTGGTAAAAACACCAGATCTTTTTACAGAATATTGAATGAACGTGAATTCAAAAAATACAAGAAGGAAAGCGTAAAAGTTGCCCTCTCGCGTTTGCATAAAAAGGGCTACGTAGACAACTCTCCATTGGGATGGTCAATGTCAAAAAAAGGAATACGAAGACTAAAAGAAACCAATTTATTAAGTTACATTTCTTCTCCCTTTAAAAAAGATTCAGCAACATCAATGATTGTTTCTTTTGATATTCCCGAAGTAGATAGGAAAATACGCCATTGGCTACGAAATCAATTAAAAATATTCGGTTACAAAATGTTACAACAAAGTTTATGGCTCGGTCCCAGCCCCCTCCCCTTGCCTTTCTTAAAGCGTCTGGAAGATTTAAAAATAAGGAAAAATGTTAAAACTTTTAAAATAACAAAACAAAATAACTAGTGGTTATCACTTTGTGACGGCCGTCAAGTTTGATAACATACTATCTTAAATAAAAGTCCGGATTCATTTTAACCCCCGATTTTTTAAAAAATTCCAAATGGTGTGAAATGATGCCAGAAACCTCTTCGTATGCTTCTTTATGTCCGCGTTCTTCCAAAACCTTAAGCAATTTCCTGGCTATTGGGATAAAACTTCTACCTATAATTTTATTAATGATTGTTTCATTCTCTGGTAAATTATTTCCAAAGACAGTAACAAAATGATTCCCTTGAATGGTATCTATAAATTTTGCCACCAACACTTCCAATTTTTCCATATTTTCAAATCCGTTTTCTGTTTCATCAAACCACTTGAGCAGTTGGTCAAGAATTTCTTTCGGAAGCATATCGCCCATTTTTTCTATCTCTTTTCTTTCAACAATGTGCTTGCTGGCACCCCTACCCGATAATTGTACAACTTGAGAGATGTCACCCTCAAAAGTTTCTCCCAAATCATGTCCCCAAAGACGCTCATAAATTTCCGTGGTGTCTACTAATGCATTCAAAGAAGGACAAACACGCCTCAAATTGAGCCAAAATCCTATACATGCCCACTGGTGTCCTAAGATTGATTCGTTCTTTCCCGCATTCATATTTTGTTCTAAATAAGGAGTTTCATCCCAGCGATACTGCCAGTTCCCGTTGTAAGAATGAGACATAAATTCGTAGATGCCATCCAGTGATTTATTGATACTATTTTTCATAAAGTTGAAAATTATTTATAGTCTGGTTTTAGTTCTTCTTCTCCTTCTTGGTGGCTAGAAATCCTGGCGAGGGCATACAGCAAGCTAGAAAGCCTGTTTAGATACGACAAGGTTTCTGGAGAGATTTTGACTTTACCTTCTTCGCTCACAGCCACCACTCGCCTTTCCGCTTTTCTCGCTAGGGTACGCGCGAAATCAAAGGTCGCGCCTATCTCGGTCGCTCCACTGATAAAAAAACTTTTTATCAGTGGTAAGTCTTTTTCTATCTCATCAATAATCTTTTCTATTTTATTAATTTTTTCTTTATCTATATATAGAGTAGAGCCCGCAACTTCTGCTTGCACGATAAATAAATTTTGTTGAATTTCTAAAACAATTTCAGAATATTTTATCTCACTACCCCTAATTTTAAAACTAAGATCTTTTGTTTTTGCTCGAGCCAAACCTAAATAAGAATTTGTCTCGTCTAAAACCCCCAGAGCTTCCGCCACGGCTGAGCTTTTTGAAATACGTTGGTCGCAACCGAAAGTCTTAGTAGTGCCGTTATCCCCTTTTCTGGTGTAAAGCATAACTATATTATCTCACAAATTTCTAGATTTCACAGACGCCGGAAACACAAGCGAATTCTTTCGCTCCAGTGGTGTTATCCACCGCTTCATACTGCGAAAGTTTAGAGAAATCAATCTTGCCGATAGCTCTCGTGCGTCTTTCGTATTCTTCTTTATTTATCGCTTCATATGGAGCCAACTGATATACGTGTTCGGAACGAGGCAGGAAGGACAACCCGCCGATAGAATCCCAGTTTTCATAAACGAAGTTACCCACAGCCATCCACTCATCCGGACCTACGTATATAGTGGCCGATGGATTGTGTTCTACGAAATGCTCTTTGAGCCTTTTCCATTCTTTCATTAAATCAAGCGCGGAAACTTCATCTTTAAAGATTGCTCCCTCCGGAGCTTTTACCGGAAATTCCAAAACGAAAGTAGTAGCGGAAGCTTCGGACTGTCCGACTTCCGGCAAGCAAGGCACACCCTGATCCCGAGCCATTTGCAATAGAGGGTCTGTGTGAGAAATGCGCACTCGGCGAATAAAGTATGGCGCGTACCAAGGATGCATACCAGAACCGACTCCCAAGAGCTGTCCGGAATTGCCGTGAGGCTTCACACAAGTAATAGCAGTGGATTGATTTATACCGAAACGCTTGGCATATTTTTTGTTTGTTTCAATGGCATCCAATCGTAATGTATCCAAGACTTTGTCGTTTCTGATAGTCGTATTATCATAATATCCCGTGAGTGAAACTCCGAGCAATCTTTCTTCTTCGCAATTTTCTTTCCACTTTTTGGAGAGATAGCCGAAGTTAGTCAAAGTGGATTGATAAGTACCGAGCAGGGTCGCTAGCTCCATTTTTCTTTTTAGGGTTGCCACAGTATCTTTCGGACGAATTACGATACTGGTCAAGTTGCAGAATTGTTTTGAACGCAAATAAATTTCTCCGCAAGGATTTAGTCCTATCTGCTTCTCATCTTTGATAGCCGCCCATCTGCGAGCCGGTAATTGTTTTTCAAGTCCCCCTCGATTAAATATTCCACGTTCACCAGATTTTGATTTTACTAAAGCAGTCCATTCATTTAAAAATTCTTCTGCGCTTGGTTTTGAATTAAAAACAGCAGAATTGTTTGCCATACTGCGCTGACCTTCTGTCAGATAAAATTGTCCCTTCTTTGAATCTCGCATTTCTGTATCCTCAAGTTCAGAAAGAGAAATAAGAGCACTGCGACGTACTCCGCCTGCCACCACAATCATCCCGATCTGACAGATGATGTCATGCATATCCAAGTTTGAAAGACGACGGCCTTGTTTGGATAAAATTTTACGTCTGGAAAATTCTATAAGGTCTATGAGTGGCTGAGGTCCAGAAGCTCGCCCTCCGGCTGTCTCCAAGCGCGCCCCAGCTGGCCTAACTCCAGAGTAATCAAATTTTACATCCCTGCCATCAAACCAAGCCTTGAGCCCGAGCACAAAGGCATCAGCCCAACCTTCTTTGCTGTCATCTACGACGTGCATAGTCGGCTTTTCTTTGATTTGCTTCTTAATTTGTGGAAATTGTTGAACATTTTCCCATTCTACGGCAAAGCCTAAGCCTGCTCCGCACATGGAGATATACATTATTTCTCCTAAATCTTGAGGGCAGGTCGGCGCAATGTAAGAGCAATTGTAAGCCCAAACGTTTGAGTTTCGGCAGGCCTTGCCAGAAGACCACAAAAGACGCATAGATGGGCAGATATCTTGGTTTAAGATGGCTTCCCTTACGTCCCCGTATTCTGTCTTCGTAAGTTTATCTCCCAAATTTTCCTTCATATACGCCATGTAACGATCCACGGTTTCTATCCAAGTTTCACGGCGACCCAGCTCTGGAACCCACCTAGAATAAAACTGATAGAAGATATATTCCGAATATGGGCTAGAAAAATATTTACTGGATTCTTCTACAGCAAGCTTGACTGCTTCAGGTACTGGGCCAAAAGCTTTTCTGAGTTCGGATCTTTTATTGCGGTAGAGAATATATTTCTTAGCAGTGTCGGTAAAACCGTTTTTCATCAATTCTTTCTCCACCAAGTCCTGCACGACTTCCACTGTCGGCAAAAATTTTGCTCCTTTGTTTGCGCTCACCAGTTCCTCTCGCAAGCCAAGCAGAGTTTTGAAAACACGCTTTGCCACTTCGTATGCATCACCTTCTCCCCCCTCCCCAGAAACTTCAAAAGCCTTAAAAACAGCGTGAGCTATTCTCTCTAAGTCAAACGGAACGACTTCCCCACTTCTTCTTCGGATTGCTTTTATTTTCGCTAGCTCACTTTTTAAAATTTTTTCTGTTTTTTTCATAAAGTTTAGATTGTCTTAGGGTTAGGAATGTTAATAATGGAAACAGATTCTTTCTTTTTCTTCTTAATCATAAAATTGTAAATCGCGGGAGACAGGATGAGGGCGAAAATTGTGTTGCCGATCAGATGAAACGCGGTAAATGGAATTTGTCCCAGGAGAGACCCGATAAATGATTGATGAAAAAATAGCGGACCGACGGTAAGCCCAGTCAGGGCGTCATAAACCAAGGTTCCCATAATGGCGAAACGCGCGTAACTCCACTTATTGTCCTTTCCGCCAGAGGCGGATCCGCCTTTGGCGGAAAAATAACTCACAGACCACAAAGCGATTATTCCATAAGAGAGAGCGGTGAAGAGAGTTTGCACTCCGAGTGTGCTAGTAATAAGGTCGTAAAGTAAAATACTAAAAACAGCAAAAGAAAAAGAGATGAATGCTCCGTGCGCTCGCCCTATAGGCATCGTAGCCGCGAGAATCGGCTCAATATTTGGCATCCGAAACGGAATTAACCGCGCCAAAAGGCATAAGATAAAGACGAGAAGAATCTTGAAATAATTTTTTTTATCTGCCGTCATGTGTGAGTCATTATACACGAAAACGGGTCCCCAATGTAAAGTGGATAAGCTGATTTTTAGCATTAAAACATACAATAAAAAAATTATAAATACGGGTTCTAAAATACCCCACTGTGGTAAGAGATTTTAGACTAGTTTTTGCAAATTTTTGTGCGCGTGGAGGGATTCGGACCCCCGGCCATTCGTGTATAAGACGAACGCTCTACCAACTGAGCTACACGCGCATCACTAATGATAGAATATATTATTTTCAATCAAAAAACAAATTAAATTGTCTTGCAGTTCTCTTGGATATACTTTAAACCCATTAAAATTTTATTGAATAAAATAACGTTGCCTACCATTACCGAACAAGTGCCTTGTCCAAAACCATTGTGATATGTAATTGAGGAAAATTTATTTTTCTTAATATATGATTTTCTAAATTGCGAAAGTGGAATAGATAATTCTCTAGACCAATATTTTTCTTGTTTTTTAATATCCATATCTGAGTAAAGGTGAAGGTGAATTTTTAATTGATTTTGTTTGACCCCGAATAACTTTAACCAACGTATGTAAAATTTTAACATATCAGGATTTGTATTTGTAAGTCCTGCCGCATTTCCAGTCTTGTGTCCTTCTCCCCAATATAAAAATAATCCACTTAAAAATAAATCTCTTTTTGAAAAGCTACCTATATCTTTTGAAACTTTTTTAAAAACTTCTTTCAAACGAGTTTCCTTTTTTGCTCGCATAGTATTTCTGTATCGTTCGATGCGAATCGGGCTGTTGCCTCTCAACTCTTTAATTCTTTTTTCGCTAAGCGGAAAATTTTGAAGCCAACCACTCAAGGTGCTTTTGCTTATGCCAAGCTTTTCTTTAATCTGGCTGTAACTCATCCCCTGTTTGCGTAAAGTTAAAGCTTTTTGTTTATCCTTTTTTCTTGCCATTTTTATTTATATATGCGAACCTATGAATAATGATTACTAGTACAGTATACCATAGTTCGTATATTAATACTACAGGAGTTCTTAATCTATTATATATGATAGTCTAAGATAAAATGAAAAGCCGTTCCTCCGGTTCGGCTTTTCATACGAACAGAGAAACGGCTTGATGCTAGAAAACGAACTAACTTGTGGACGAGGCAGCCGGGCTGCCACCGTCCCAGTCGCGGTCGAGGCAGCGGAAGCTCGAAACGACCTTGCCAGCGATCCAGTGCCCGTAGCGGACGAACAGGCGGCCGGCCGACGGACCGCGAAAGATGTCATCCCAGAAGAACACATAGATAGTGTTTCCTTGGGCATCCTTCTTCCACCCTTCAGGCCAGAACTCCGGGTGATCGACACAGAAGTCTAGTACCTTAGCACTGACATTGTGGCCACGCACCTCGAGCTCAGTGCGAAGGGCATAACCCTTCACCACCCTTCCATCCTTCTGCCCCTCCGGGAGGAAAATCGTGAGCTTCTTGCCGTCGAGGTACACCCCACCAGCCTTCCGCTCGAGGGGGATGAAACCGGATCCCCGATGGATTTCCAGTACCGCTCCGTCGAACGGGAGCCGGGCAGAAGAGTCGATGTCGACATAGAACATCATCTGCCCCGGGGCAGGTTTGGGTTCAGACTTCGGCTTCTCGATGAGTATGAGCTCATCAGCGAGGAACCTCTTGGCTCCTCCGACACCACCGAGCTTGTTGAACACGGCCTCGACGCTGACGTCTTCGACATACACGTTGTACTTCGCCATGATAAACCTCTCTCCGACTATTAGTCGGCATTGTTCCTCTGCCTGTTAAGCAGAGAGCCGTGTGATACGGCATTTAAGTAAAATACTAGAGGACTACCACAGCAGTAGTCATAGCCAGAAAATACCTAATGTTTAAGTATCTTTTGGCCATGACCACTTTTTCGCAAGTAATTTTTAAAGAACTCAGGTAAATTTACCTTTATATTATACACCTAACGCACAAAAATGTCAATAGGGCTAATAAATCCAGTGTTTTTATGCTTCTGGCGGAGCCACTACGTCTTTCTTTTTTAGTTCTATTCCATGAGTGGTGAGTATTTTTTCGTAATCTTCTTGCTCTAGAGTCTCCACTTCAATCAATTTCTTGGCTATAGCGGTAAACGCTTTCTTGTGTTCGGTCAAAACAGTCTGCGCGGATTTCAATCCATCGTTGATAATTCTGGAAACTTCGGCATCCACCTTCGTAGCGACTGTCTCAGAAAATTCTTTTTCTGCTATTTCTCCAAATTGAGACCTACCACCAGAATCAACTAAAGCTATGGGGCCGATAACATCAGACATCCCCCAACGTGTCACCATGGCACGGGCCAAATTTGAAGCTACTTGTAAATCAGAAGAAGGTCCGGTGGTGATGTCTCCGAAAATCATTTGCTCTGCGACATATCCGCCGAGTGACATCGCGATGTCATCAATAAATTCTTTTTTAGATTGCAAACGTCTTTCTTCAAGCGGTAATTTCAAAGTGTACCCGCCCGCATTTCCGCGCGCGATGATGGAAACTTTGTGCACTGGATCCGCATGAGGAAGAACCGAAGCCACGATTGCATGCCCAGCTTCATGGTAAGCGGTAATTTCTTTTTCTTTTTTGGAAAGCAAATGACTTTTTCTCTCGGGTCCGAGCATTACTTTCTCAATGGCGCGAATCAAATCAAATTGAAAAACTTTCTTGCGATTTTCTCGCGCTGCCAAGATGGCTCCCTCGTTCATAAGAGAATACAAATCCGCTCCGGAGAAACCAGGAGTTCTTTCTGCAATTAGTTTCAAATTAATATCTTCCGCAAGAGGTTTCTTCACTGCATGAATTTTTAATATCTCTTCTCTGTCTGCGCGATCTGGTAAATCAAGAATTACTTTTCGGTCAAAACGTCCAGGGCGAACGAGCGCCGGATCCAGCACGTCCGGCCTGTTGGTCGCTGCCATCACTATCACTTTATCATTCGGCTCAAAGCCATCCATCTCCACCAGTATTTGGTTTAGAGTTTGCTCCCGTTCATCATTTCCGCCACCAAACCCCCCTCCACGGGTACGTCCTATGGCGTCTATCTCATCCACAAAGATAATGGCCGGAGCCGCTTTCTTTGCCATTTTGAAAAGGTCTCGCACACGGGAAGCTCCCACTCCGACGAACATTTCCACGAATTCCGAACCGGACAAATGGAAGAACGGCACGGACGCCTCCCCTGCTACCGCTCGCGCGAGCAAGGTCTTGCCTGTCCCCGGAGCGCCTGTCAGCATCACACCCTTCGGAATTCTCGCTCCGATATCTAAAAACTTTTTAGGGCTTTTCAAAAAGTCCACGATTTCTTTCAATTCTTCTTTCGCTTCTTTGCATCCAGCGACATCTTTAAATGTGACACGATTGTTTTTATCATTCGGGTCGGTGATGCGCGCCTTGGATTGCCCGAAGGTAAAGGCTTGCATTCCGGCGCCCTTGACCTGACGCGACAGATACCAGAAGAAAATTAAAATGAAAGTTATCGGCAGGAGAAATGGCAGGATGTTTACGAGCCAATAACCAAATCCGCTTTCATTTTTTATTTCTATTTTTGTTTTAGCGAGAGCTTCGCTCGTCACTCCATAATTGAAAAGAGTTTGGGATAAAGCAGACCCAACTTCTTTTTTTGTCGTCTTAACTTCATCATCTTGATAAGTAATAGTGAGTTTGTCTCCTTCAACTAAAATATTTTTAACTTCTCCCGACTGTACACTCTTGGCTAGATCAGAGATAGCTACTTCGGGAATCACCTTCCCGTCTCCGGACACCAATAAATACAATCCAGTGATAAATATGAAAAACAAAATCGCGCCAGTGACGCTCCCGCCCCACTTTGCCGGTTTGTTATTCTTCTTACCTTTGCCTTGCGACTCTTTTTGATTTAGAAAATTGAAATCCATTTCGTGATTGTAGCATAAAAAATGGAAGAAGTTAAATTGAAATTTGGAATAAAAAGAGAAACCCCCGCGCCACGATAATGTGGGAGACGGGGGTGTGCCGGAAGTCCTCCGGCGGGGATGATGAAGTCTCGTGAGAGCGCCCCTGTGCCGATCCCCATTGATGGAGTTCTCGGCCGAGAGATGGTCCCTCACGGACCCAGAACCTTTTTAAACAACAATTATACAAAAAGTATAGCACATCCACAGTTTTTGTCAAGCACTTTTACACTTTGTTTCAAGTAACGTCAAAAAACCCTTATTTTGCAAAGTGATTAAAAATTCTCCTCTTGAGGAGTACCCTGAGGTCTTGCCTCAGGGGGAGGTGGATAAATTTAATGCATCCACCCCGTCTTTTGATTACAAAATCCACCCCTCAAGAAGGGAATAAAAATTTATGTTAATATGTAACCATGGCTAGTTATGCGGAAAATAGAAAAGCGAGGTTTAATTATGAATTCTTGGAAAAATACGAGACTGGTATTGAGCTTGTCGGCACGGAAGTGAAATCCGTGCGGGGTGGACAGATGTCGCTGGAAGGAGCATTCGTCATTATTCGAGGAGGAGAAGCGTTTCTAATCAATGCCAATATTCCACCTTTTCAACCCAAAAATGCTCCAAAAGATTACGACCCACTTCGCAACAGAAAGCTCTTACTTACTAAAAAAGAAATAAATAAATTGGCAGATAGCGAAAAAAACAAGAGTTTGACAATCGTGCCTATTTCAGTGTATAATAAAAACAGAAAAATTAAATTGGAAATTGCTTTAGCGAAAGGCAAGAAAAAATTTGATAAAAGAGATACTATCAAAAAGCGCGAGACAGATCGCGAGATACGAAGAGAATATAAAGAACGTTGAAAATTCACCCCCTCGGCCTTTGTCCACTCCCCCTTCGCAGGGGGAGCTTGGGGGACAAAAGAAATAGTAATTTCTTTTACAATAATTGGGACTGCAAGGCCTAGACAGTTGGCCTTTTGTCCTTGATGCATACCGAGTATGAACGTAATCTCGTAAAAATTCGTTCAAATGTTAATTGCAAAATTGACTGCTAAAGCAAAAGCTCTAGTTTCTCCATACTTCGGTATGAAGGAATTTGCTTTTGTTCCAGCTTTCGCGTAAGCCTAGGTTGGTGTCTCTCTTATAGACTTCCGATATATAAGTAGAGGCATAATATTATCGGGATAGGGGAAAGAATGACCCGACTTTCTTCCGAAACAAAGGGACTCGATTAAAAAATATTTGGCTCGCTTAAGAATTTTTTAATCTAAACAAAAAAGCGAGCTATGTATGTAGACTTCATTGCAAAAACCTTCTGCACGGGGATTCAATTTCCCCCAGTTCCACAAACGTTGACTTCAAGCCTAAAATACGCTATTATCCCATAGTAATCAAAGCCTCACGGGGCCTATTTACATAACATTGCGAGAACGAATAAACAACCAAATAAGGGCTAAGGAACTTCGGGTTTTAGATAGCGAAAACAAAAATCTCGGCATCTTGAGCATAAAAGACGCTTTAGAAATGGCGGAGAGTAGAGGTTTGGACTTGATTGAAATATCTCCGAATGGTAACCCCCCTATCGCAAAGTTGATGGATTTCGGCAAGTATCAGTACGAGGCAAATAAAAAGTTAAAAAAGGCGAAGGCTGGAGCGAATAAAACAGAGACCAAATCAATCCAGATAAAGATAGGCACCGGAGACCACGACCTGGAACTAAAGGCGAAAACCGCTTCCAAGTGGCTCAAGGAGGGACACCGGATAAAAGTTGAACTTTTCCTTGCCGGCCGAGCGAAGTATATGGATGAGAAGTTTTTAAAAGAGCGTTTAAACAGGGTCTTGCATTTAATCACCGAAGATTATAAGATGTCGGATACATACAAGAGAGGCCCCAAGGGTATGACCATAACAATAGAAAAAAAATAACTACGGGCTTAACGCCACAAAAAATTATGGGAAAAGGAATGAAAACAAATAAATCATATAGTAAGAGATTAAAACTAACAAAGAATGGTAAGGTGATTGCTCGCAAGGCGGGCTTCAACCATTTCAATGCCAAGCAATCTCGTGGAAGTCAGTTGGCCGGTCGCAAGGGTCAGAATTTCGTTATCAAAAACAAGCCGAAGAGCCATTTGCTGCCTTTCAGCTAACTTTTAACTTTATAAACTTTAAGAACTTTATAACTAATTATTTATGACAAGAGTAAAAAAGGGGGTACACGCATTGAAGAGAAGAAGAAGCGTTTTGAAACAGACAAAAGGTTTCCGCCACGGGCGATCCACCAAGGAACGCATGGCCAAGGATGCGCTTTTGCACGCGGGTAGTTATGCTTTCGCTCACAGAAAAGACAAGAAGTCCCACAATAGGAAACTCTGGAATATTAAAATTAACGCCGGCGCTCGTGAGCTCGGAATGTCTTACTCTCAATTAATCGGCGCCCTTCATAAGAAAAACATACTTTTGGATAGAAAAATCTTGTCAGACTTTGCCGAACACCACCCGGAGACTTTTGCTAAAGTTTTAGCGGCAACTAAATAAAAAAATAAAAACAACTTTTTATTTTTTTATTGCGCGTCTGAGACGGAATCTTTCACGATTTTATATTCGGTGATTTTATCTTTCTTTACCAGAGCAATGACATCTTCCAAGAGTTTCTTCGGGTCTTCCCCAGCAACAACTTTTGCATATGGACGATTGCTTTTTTCTAAAATTTCTTTCAATTCATTACCCATCTCCCAAGGGCCTTCAAAAATGCCTATCGGCTTCCCGTCTTCAAAGGCAATGGTGAATTCATGGATAGTGCCAATACGTCCGCAACCGCAGATAACAGCGTCAGCTGAACGGGTAAGCAAGAGGTCGCGCCCGGGATAACCGAAACCGGTGTAAATAATCAAATCCATATAATCAAGCGGAAGTTTATAGACTTCAGCGTGTTCGCGTTCGTTTGCCGCCGGAGAAATGCCGACAGAAATTCCGCCTTCTTCCTTCACGCCCATTGCCACCCAAAGAGGAAACCCTGTCGTGGCTCCGGTCACCAGCACCGCGCCCTGACGGGCAATTTCGCGTCCAAGTTCTTTCGCTTTTTCAAGCGCGCCAAGCCCACAATGCCCGGTCTCCGCTGCGCCTGAGACGCAAATTTTTATCTGGCTATGTCCATGCTTTTGTAAAAATTTCAGTGATTGATCCATTTGATTTTATTATACAGTACTTAATGTATGACTAGCAAACAAGTGAAACACTGCTTCCCTCTTCTGGAACATGCGCTTCTATCCCCAGATTATCTCGCAACCTTTGGGCTAAAAACATTTCCGATTTCGGTTCACCCATTACTACAAAAACTTTTTTAACACTATCTTGCATATCTTGCACAAAAGAAAGCAGTCCATCTGAATCCTTGTGTCCCGAATAGCCAGAAATAGTTTCAATATGAGCCCTGATGACTACATCTTCTCCCGAGATACGAACAGTTTTGACCCCTTCCCTAATCAAACGCCCCGGAGTGCCTATTGATTGGTACCCAGTGAGGAGTAGAGTATTGTTTGGATCAGGCAGATAATTTTTCTCGTGGTGTACTATGCGTCCACCGGTAGACATCCCGCTTCCAGCTATGACTATCTTGGGATTGGGTATATTCATAATCATTTTAGACTCTTCAGATTTTAAGGTATTGCGAAGACCCTGAAAGTCAAATAGGTGTTCTCCGGGAGACATAGCTGCTTGGGCGGCTTCATTGAAGTAACTTTTGTATTGTTTAAAAACTTCAGTCAAACGTATAGCTAAAGGAGAATCAAAGAAGATGGGCATCACGGGGATGCGTTTGTTGTCTACCAGGGCATCAAGCTCAAAGAGCAATTCCTGTGAACGTTCAAGAGAAAAAGTCGGGATGACTAGCGTGCCCTTCCTTCTATAATTATCCTCTATTACTCCTTCCAGAAATCTTCTGCGGTCTTGTCTGGATTCATGATTTCTGTCTCCATAGACGGATTCCATTATCAGGTAATCCACATCAGTGACCTTGTCCGTATCGGGCAAAAGCGGTGAAGGACTATTACCTAAATCTCCGGTAAAGAGAATGTTCTTGCTGTTGTAAGTAAATTGCACCATTGCCGAACCCAAGATGTGTCCGGAATTTAAAAAGGATACTTCCAAGCTTTCACTAATTTTTATATTCTCGTGATACCCAAACCCTTCCCAAAGAGAAAGCACGAGCTTAATATTCTCGGGTGTATAAATTTTATTCAGATGAAGCACGGTGTTCTTCCCTAAAATTTCCATCGTATCTTCAAGCATTATGCCGGCGAGTCCTAAGGTGGGCTTGGTGGAATAAATTTTCCCCCTGAATCCTTCATCTACAAGTTTCGGGATTCTGCCGATATGGTCTATGTGCGCATGAGTAATGAAAAGAATATCTATGCTCTTCGGGTCATAAGGAAATGGGTCCCAGTTTATATCATCAGCCATCTTCACTCCTTGAGTAAGCCCACAATCAACCAAAATTTTTTTGTCCTCAATTTCAAGCAAAAAATTTGCTCCTGTCACAGAGCCTGTTCCTCCCGCGAATGTTACTTTGGCAATTTTTTCCATAAATAAAGAATAGCACATAACCCCCCTCCAAAGTCAAAGAAAATGTCAGACGTGGTGTCAAGGACACTAAAAGGATCTTGGGCGATATAATTATGCACAAAAACTTCAAACAATTCCCACAAGATTCCGAAAAACAATACAAATAAAAGAACCTTCAGGATTAGTTTAAAGTCAATCTTTTCAAACGAAAGTTGAAAAATGGGCAAATCTTTTATGGAAAAAAACCATATAAAAAACAAACCCACCCAAAATCCTCCCCCAAAATGCATCAACATATCAAACCACCAAATAGAAAAATACCAATGCAGTTTTTGAGCTAAAATATCCGCTATAAAAATAAAAAACATCAGAAATACTAGATGTTTTACAAGCTTTTTCCTATCCATAATGCTATTTTATCATATTTTCAAGAAAAAACCCCGCTAGGCGGGGGCTCTTCTTAGGACTATCTCTGATGTATTACCGTAGCTGTACGCTAGGTGGGTGAGAGATGCGTGAAGCCAAGGCTAAACACAATCGACTCTCCCATAAATTAGTGTTCTAGGTAATAATCGGAAATAACCCTACAATAAGTGTATTCTCTTTTAAAATTTTTGCAATGACTTTTTTAAAACAACACAATTCCGAGAGTATTTCAAATAATTCTTTCATTAGAAATTCACATTAAGCTATATACTGCTTCATTTTTTCCTTAAAATCTTCAAAAGTCGTGTAAATTTCAGCATGGATGCCAAACTCTTTTGCTCCTTTTACGTTTTCAACTTTATCATCCAAAAACAAAATTTCTTCTTTTTTAATATCTTTTAAATCATCAAATATTTTTGAGAAAAATTGCTGATCAGGCTTTTTACAACCAAGAAGCGCCGAACAATATGCTTTATCAAAGATTTTATTAAAATTCATTTTATCAAGCATATACGCAAAACGGTATTTTTCATTGTTTGTGGCGAGCAAACAGAGTATTTTTTTGCTTCTTAACCCCTTTATATACGAGATTAACTCTTTATCCATTTTGTGGTCTCGCTCAAACCAGTAACGTAAAAGTCCGTCTACTCCTTCCTTCCAACCCCATACCTTCAAATATGGGGGTAAAATCTCTTTAAGATCGGATTTGCCCGCTACGCAGTCTTGTAACTCGCCCTTGAAAAATGGTAGTGTTTTTTTCAAGGGAATTTTATAATCTCTTTCAAGCCCAACACTAAGTGGCTCTTGGTATGTTATACAATTAACACCATCAAAAATAATTACTTTAATCATAAATTATTCTAAATGTTTTTTTATTTCTTCCACCACTGCATTCAATTCCTTATCTGGGGATGTTTCTCGGCTTTCCGATCTGTAAAGAAACCTTCTTGGATCATATTCAGTAATTCCAGTATCTCCCTCTTTTCTTGGCAACATGTGTAAATGAAAATGTGGAACCGCTTGCCCACCCACCTCAGCTTCATTCCATGCATAATTAAAACCTTCTGCTTCAAAAACTTTCTTAAATACTTTTTTTAATTTTT
>CAZXCD010000004.1:0-3797 GCA_964638985.1 uncultured Candidatus Saccharibacteria bacterium | reverse complement strand
TTAACATCAAGTCTTTTAATGTATCCAGAATCGGTTATTGTTACAACAACTTCTTTCTTTTCAATTGTATCTTCTTCAGAAATCTCATCAATCTTTTTCAAGATTTTTGTTTTTCTCGCATCGCCATATTTTTTCTGTAAATCAAAAATTGCAATTACCTCCTCTTTGGTTAAATCATTAAAATCATCTACGCATCTTATTGGGCATATTAAAACATGTCCCGGAACAATTGGAATGTTTGTAGGAAATGCCCAAGCAAGTTCATTACTGATAATTTGTCTCTTCTTCACATCTGGATTTGTACAAAATACGCAGATTTTTTTATTTTCCATAAAATTATTTTACTAGAGATAGAGCCTTAGACTCTATCTGGTAAATTATCTTCTTCTAAAAGAGAGGTTTTTCCTCTAACTTTTCTTATAATATCAACAATTTCATCACAATGCTTTTTAAAGTTATCACTACCGTTAAAAATTTTTAAAACGGACTTCCCTTCTTTCTTGGAAACGAGCTTAAAGTTGTTATTTTCATATTCGTGATCGCTGGCAAAAATAAATTTTGTTTTATTTTTTGGAATATTGTGAATTTTATAATTTTTATTTACATACCCAATAATTTTATTGAAATAATTTTCATCATCAATAAGATACGATTTAAAAGTTCCTTGAAAAAGTGCTCCCGAACGAATATTGCTTACATTAAAATAATATGTATATCCTCCTTGTAACTTTTGCATAAATTTAGCTATTCCACCATCCATTAATTGTTTTAATATAAAATGAAAATGATTTGGATTTAAACAATACGCAACAATGGAAACCAGTGGTTCAGATAGGGGTTTGTATTTTGTTTCGATTTTTCTTAAATTTGCCAAACTTCCCACCCCATCAACTTTATTAAATTCATACATACTTTCAATAAAACGATTCAGGTCTCTTTGGTTATTGAAAATATCTCTTTTATCTACCCCACGATTATATATGTGGTAATATTCATTTGTAACTATTGATTGTTTTCTCATTGGGTAAGTATATTATAGATAGAGTCTAAGGCTCTATCTGTTTTCAAATTTATCTTTAAAATAATTTTCTTTAAAACCTTTAAATTCAAAAACGGAATTATCTGTTTTGTTTAATTCATCAATAAATTCAAAAAATCCGTCTTTACTTACTACTTCCAATTTTAACTCTCCACATACTTCTCTAATTTCATTTTCTACTTTTGCAAAATCTTCTTCATTGTGCGCCATTTTTTCAGCTTCAAAATAATAATGTTGACCCGGTGTTTTAACCAAAGCAAACTCTATATCTTTATAGTCATAAACAAGCGCATCGCGTTTTGCCAATGTGCCTTTCGTAAAACCAAGCTGTCCGAATATTTCCACAAGTGTTTCAAATTCCCCCTCCTTCCCTTTAAATGAAAGTTCCCGTCTGCTCTCGGATCCGCCCCAAGAGCCAAGTTTGACTACAATTTCCGGAATTCCATTTGTGACCCGCACTCTTATGTCTTTTTGTCTATCGCGAATACCCTCTCCAGGCAAGAAAGTTGAATAATCAATTAAAATACGACTCTTATTTTCTTTTAAAGACGCCAATTGCTCAAACAATGTTTTTGCTTGAATGTATTGGTCCTTATTTAGAATGCCTCGAATTTCCACTTCAATATCTTTTGCCATAGACAATATGATAACACAAAAGCCCCACACGGGGGCTTTATTATTTACTCATCAACTCCAAAGCGTTTATATTCAAAAGTTTTACCCTCGCCGAACCAGTGTTTGATTTCATGTTCCGCTTCTTCCGGAGTTTCAGAACAATGCACGATGTTCATTACCGCTCTTTTCTCTTTGTTAGCCAAAGCGGGACTATCTATAGAGAAATCTCCACGGATAGTGCCCATATCAGCTTTGTATGGTAAAGTATCGCCTGCAATTTTCCTTACTACGTCTACCGCGTGAGTACCTTGTACCACCATTTTCACCAATGGAGCTGAAAGCATATAATCTACCAACCACTTTCTTATTTCCGGACCAATTTTTGAAGTATCAACTGTGCCAAAATCAGCCAACATGTCAAAGCCGTATTTTTCGTATGTAGATTTTGTTTTTTCCCCAAGTCGCGTAATCCATTCTTCTTTCTTTGGGTAATGATTATCAATCAAATCATACGTCGGTTGAAACATTTCAATCGCCACTATTTTTAAATCTCTCTGTTCTAAACGTCTTATAACCTCGCCAATTAAGCCCTTGCGGACTCCATCCGGCTTTATCATCACATATGTTCTTTCTTCTTTTGGGTGTTTCATATTTTCTTATACTAGCAGATTTTTAAAAAAATTCAAATACAACCTCATCCCCCGCCTTCCCCTGGAAATGGGAAGGGGCTAACTCATTCCCCCCTCTCCTTTCAGGAGAGGGTTGGGGTGAGGTTGGTATATAATCATCATATGTCCAGGATAGTAAATAATTTTAAGAGAAAAGAAGTCAGAAAAGAATTAAGAAAAAACCAAACTCCACAAGAAGTAGTCCTTTGGTCCAGACTTCGCAACAACCAAACAAAACAAAAATGGAAAAGACAAGTCAGTATTGGTCCATATATTGCCGATTTTTATTGTTCAAAAAAGCTCCTGGTTATAGAAGTAGACGGTTCTCACCATTTAGATGAAAAAGAATATGATGAAGATAGGGAAAAATATTTTTTAGATCTTGGAATTACAACATTAAGATTCTGGAACAATGAGATTAATACAAATATTGATGGAGTGCTAAAAATAATTATGGAAAAATTAGAAATACAACCTCATCCCAGCCTTCTCCTGAAAGGAGAAGGGGTAGATTCACATTCCTCCTCTCCTACCAGGAGAGGGGTCGGGGGTGAGGTTACTCCATCGTCTTGTATCTTCCCATAATTTCAGCCTCCACTTCCGCGCGGTCGCGGCCGTATTTCACATACGAAAGTTCTTTTAGAGAATCCACAATCTCCGGATTCCCCTTCTCGGGCGCAAGAGTTCTTAAATTAAAAGGTTTGGTCGGCTGGCCATTGACGAGCATATTTACATACGCATTGTAATTGTCTAGTTTGGTTATATCTTGCGCATTAAATTGTGGTTTAAATTTAGGTTCCAAAAATGTCGCATCTTCGGTACCTACTCGGAACACCGCCATAGAGCCGACGTTGCCAAAAACTGCATTTTTAATATTTTCTTCAAGCTGGGTTATGTATTGATGCGCTATATTTAGTGAGAGTCGATATTTACGCGCCTCGGAGAGAATTGAAGCGATAGAGTCCGTGGTGACATTTTGAAACTCATCTATGTAAAGATAAAAATCATTCATGGGCTTACCAAACATATCCACACGTGAAAGTGCAGCCATTTGAATCTTGCCGACAAGCACTAGACCAATTAAATTTGCATTGATATCACCGAGTCTACCTTTTGAAAGATTTACAAGGAGAATTTTCTTCTCATCCATAATTTTTCTAAAATTAAAAACGGAATTTTGTTGAAGCACTACGGGACGCATGATGTCGTTACTAATAAAGTTATCAAATTTAGATGAAATATAGGGCACGAAGTTTGCCAAAGATTGATCCCCCGTCGTTTGCTCGGCAGAAATCCAGAATTGTTTTATTATTGGATTCTTGCCTTTAGCTAATTTCATATCACGAAATTCTTTATCTGCAAGAACACGTGTAATCTCAAGCAATGTAGAACCAGATTCAGGGTCCTCCATCACCAAGAATGCGCTATTTCTGAAATATTGCTCAAACATTGCCCCGCCACCAACCTTCATATCA
>CAZXCD010000003.1:34836-46260 GCA_964638985.1 uncultured Candidatus Saccharibacteria bacterium | reverse complement strand
TCAAGGCATCCACCGTACGCCCTTAAATTTCCTGTTAAGAAATTTAGAAATCACATATTAGCCAAATTAACAGATATTTTTTCACGTCCGCTAATGTCGGTCTCACGACAACGACATTTGCGAACATAAGTTCGCAACGCCTGAAAAGCAAACCGCTTTGCTTTTCAGCCACTCGCTACTAAAATATTTTTTTGGCTTTCTTCTATCTCGGCCGACAAAAAGACCCTTCCAATATGCCGGATAGAAATTAAGTTTTCAAAGTGTCATTCCGTCCTGATTTTTCAAACAAAAAACCGCCTTTCGGGCGGGCCTTACAGACAAAAGAAAGTCTGCTCTAACGCCGCCTTCTTAAACTGTTTCTTGTGATTATCATACTGATTAAAGGAGTATATACGAACGGCATTTCAATGTCAAATGCCTAAAAATGAGGCCATGTTTATAACTTATTCCACTCACTTGCTGAAATGCCAGCTTGACGTAAAATTTCAGAAAGTAAACTTTTAGAGATGTCGCCTTTATGCGGGTTTGGAATTCGTAATTTTAAATTACCTTTTATCATAAACATGTGTCGTCCACCAGAATACGGTCCAAGAAACCCAAAAAAAATTAAGTTCTTAATTAACTTTTTTGTTGAAATGGGCTTAGGCATTTTGAAGTGGAAATCCAGATGGAAAACGAAAACCAGGAATTTTTTTATCAGATTTTATGGACAATACCAACCAATCTTCAAGCACTTCTTGAAGTTCTTTTCTGCAATCTTCTAAGGTCTTAGCATTTGCCCAAATTCCCTTAATCTCTGGTATTTCACCAAAGTAAGTTTTGTCTGCTAAAAGTTTATATTTTGCTGTATGTAATTTTTTACCTATAAAATCTGTTAACATACTCTTAATATATCATAAAAAATTCAAAAATACAAAAAAGATGTCAACTTTTAAAAATATGGACATCTTTTTTGCTTAAAACTCTTTTATTTAGTGATAGTAAGTAAAAGATTTTTCTGCTCAAGACCTTTAGCAGTAAGCTGATATTGCATTCTCGGAGAAGGCCGAATACCAAATCGATTAACACTATCATCAGACCCACCAGAAGGATCTGGACGTTCTATTATAAATTTCTTTACACTAAGATTAAATAGCTCTCTTGAGATTTCTCCTCGACCCCCAAGGTGTAGATCAGAAACTGAAACCATTCGTTTTCATTTAAGTTCAATAGTATCTTCCGTTGAAGAATTTCCCCCTTGCGTTCTCGCTGTTGTTTATCTTCTAGGGCAGCCTTTTTCTCTCTAGTTTCATCTGTTTCTTTATTTTGTAATCCCTTAGATTCCATTCGTTATTTATATTTATATACAAAATAATAATATCTTAAGTATACTCCCCGCCACACAATAAAGGCAAACGCCTATGAGCGAGGACTATCCTCGCTCACATACTAATTTTGTGGCAAGCCTATTTTGTAAATTTAAAAGAAGAAAGAATTTGGTCTAGAATAATTTTAGATTCCTCGTACGAGATAACTCCTGAGACAGCAAGGACTTTTGCTCTAACTTCTGGAGTGACAATGGGAGATAATACTTGAATTTCATTTTTGGTAATAATAAGTGTCCTACCCCCTAATACTGGAAAATAATAATCAGAAACACCACAACCTTCAGCTCCCATATAGGCAAACTCTCCATTTAATTCACCCCTAGAATAAGTACCATCGACATACGGTGGATTTACTTTTCCTGGAACAATTCTGAAAGACAACCCAAAATCATTTAGAGTTTTTGACAACTCTGCATCCCCTTTCATGTCACAACCGCCATCTCTATTTTCAAAAGGAATACTATGAGAAAGATTTACCGTTTCACCAGAAATGGATAAGGATAATTTTTCCGGATATTGAAAGCTATACCCGAGTTTTGAGTTTGTGTAAGTTTTTAAATTTGTGACCTGACTAGTTTGATTTTGAACATCAGGTGCTTCGGCTTTTTTGTTTTTATAAATATATGTACCACCTCCCACCAATAATAAAATTATTATTCCTAAAAGAATCGGCACCATAAAACCGTTATTTGTTTTCATACCTAAAGCATACTACTTTTGAACCAATCCGTTAAATCACAAAGCCCCCGACAAGTCGGGGGCTTTGTGTAGTCTGAGCGAGGACTACCCTCGCTCACTTATTTATCTTTGTGAAACTTCTTCGCTCAATTTGGAGATAAATCGGGAAGCGTGATCTTTGCCACCCAAACCGAAAGCCAAAGCGCCACCCAAGGCAACCATAGCAATGATTCCAGAGAAAAGAATGCTCATATAATCACCGAGTCCGAGTTTGCCGAGCGCGATGATGATGGCGAATACCCAGACAGCGTATTTAGCAATAGTAGAAAGCAAATTAGCCGCTTTCAAATCTACAGCTTTAGCAGCAGCGAGCACAGTCTTGGATAAACCTTCAGAAACCACTGCGGCAATAATCAAAACAAAAGCGGCAATGATGACTTGAGGCAAGAATCCAAGAACGCTTTCTTCCAAGAAAGAGGAAACATCGGTCAAGCCAACCAAATTGAGGGAAGGAAGCAAGAAAACGATTATAACAAACCACCTTACTACCTGCCCAACAAAATATCCGGTGTTAAGATTTACTCCGGCTTTTCTGAAGAAACCTTCCGCTCCGATAGACTTAAAAAGGTTGTCTATCTTTAAGCTGGAAAATACTTGTTCAATCGCTCTTGCGACCACAGAACCGAGCAACCAACCGATAAAAAAGAAAACAACTGCCATGAGAAGTCTCGGAGTAAATTGAACGAAACCCCACCACAAACTCTGTAATGATGAATTGAAAACATCACCCCAGGTAAGCCAAATGTTATTTACCATAATAATTAATTATTAATACCAATAAACTACTTTGCTAAGTTTCGACCTTATTAAAGTTATGCTTATATTGTATCAGTTTTTAGGCTTTCTGTAAGACTTGTGTGGATAACTCTTTTCCTTGCAAGATGACCTCATGAGGGTAATCCAAAATATCTCGGACGAGTTTGTCATACATATTTAATCTATATAAAAATTCTTTTGTTTCAAAAACAGCATAGACGAGCTCCATACCCATCTCGGCTTCTATCTTTTTTATCCCTTCTTCTATTTTTCCTCTTTTCATCTTGTCACCCACAATCAAGAGATCCACCCTAGAATCATGATTCTTTATAAAAATACCGGAAGTTACAACGAGCTTCATGCGCCCAACCTTTTTAAAATTATTCAAAATAGCTTGATTGCTCAAAGTATCAGAACCAAGAAGAAGACCCTCAAATTCTTCACCATATTTAAATGCTGAATTATAAGACCAATCTACTGTTCGTCTTTTAACAAAACCAACAGAAGAGAGCAAGCGAAGCTCACGACGAGCAAGGTCAGGATTCACCCGACTTCTCCTTACTACATCTTTTGTCGTAAAACCTTTGCCTCGATTGAGTAGGAAAAGCCGCATGATTTTTACCCGAGCAGAACTACCTAAAATTTTTCCAAGAATTTCCATATATGCATTGTAATGCTTTTTAAAAACAAAACAAGTAATTACATATTTAGCTTATAATCAACAACTTCAAAAGTTATTGAATTTGAGGTGCCATTACTATTTGAAACATATACTTCATACTTACCTGCTTGAACCAAAATAACCATTTGAGCACAAACCTTGTTAATAGATGAACAGTTGCTGAGACTTGATGGAACAATGAAAGTAAGCCGAGTATCATTATCGGTTGTAAATCTGCTTGAAGTTTGTATTGGATAACCACCAAAATAAATTGTTGAACCAGAAAGTCCGGTACCATTAATAGTCACCTCTGTTCCAACGACTCCAGAGCTCGGTGAAAGAGAAGAAATTTGTGGCTTTACTTTAATAATTGGAAGTGGTGATGGAATTGGTTTCGGAGATGACACAGACAACGGTGTGGAGGTTGATGCTGGAACAAGTAATGGAGGAAGTGGAACAATTGAAATAGGATATTTTATATAATAATTTTTTGCCGCACTGTCTGTAATGGGACCATAAATACCGTCAATTTTCCCAAAAAGAAAACCGGCATTCGCTAATATTTGCTGAAACGCTTTTACACTTTCTCCTCTTGAACCAATCTGAAATTGCTGAGCTACATTGCTTGAAGAATCATCTTGCCAAGCATTACATCGCTCGCCCGTAGCTGTGTTAAATAAATCCCCTTTTGGACATTCGATGACAATAGGATTCGGACTACAGCGTTTACCCGTAGATGAATTGAATAAGTCTCCGGATGCGCAATTAGCTGCATTCACAAAATTAATATTAAATAAACCAAAAACAAAGGCTAAAATAGTTAAAGATAATGTATATTTTTTCATACATGTATTATACCATATTTTGTGCATGTAAACAACAAAAAACACCCCCATAAAGAGAGTGTTTTTTGTCAAAATAACCTTTATTTTAGTTCTATTTAAGCTCAATTTTGCCTCCTGCTTCCTCAACCTTCTTTTTCAAATCATCAGCTTCCGCCTTCTTCATTCCCTCTTTAAGGGTAGAAGGAGCGGCATCCACCAAGTCTTTTGCGTCTTTCAAACCTAGGCCCAAAGCTTCTTTAACGACTTTCATCACTGCAATTTTCTGTTCACCCGCAGAAGCGAGGACCACAGTAAATGCATCCTTCTCTTCAGCTACTTCAGCTCCCGCTGTCGCGCCTCCACCGACTGATGCCACTGCCGCAGCCGATACTCCGAACTTTTCCTCAATAGCTTTCACCAAGTCATTCAATTCCAAGACTGATGCGCTCTCGAGATCTTTCATAAATGAATCAAATTTCATAAATTTATATACCAATCTACTAATAATTCAAATGATGCGAATGGATACGAATAATTTGTAGTAATTCGTATATTGGTTTTATTCGCATATTCGTATGTTAAACTCTTTTTTTCCCAACTTCGTTTACAGCAATAGCCAGACGCTGGATAGGACTCTTGAGCAAGAATGCAATTTTGGAAAGCAATACTTCCCTGCTTGGTATTGTTGCCAGCTCCATCATATAAGCGCTGTCTACAAATTTCCCTTCAAAAATTCCACCGAGAATATTTAACATTCCTTTGTGGGTTTTTTGAAAGTTATATATTTCACGCGGTGAAGAAATAGCGTCCGCAGAATACGCGATAGCGACTTCACCACCGAGCTCCGGAACCACTCCTTCCGCTTTTCCTTCAAGGGCCCTCTTGAGAAGAGTTTTTCTTCCGACTTTATACCCTACTCCTTCTCCTCGAAGGCTCCTTCTTAGATTTGTCTCGTCACTTACTTTCAAACCATGGAAATTTACAAAGACTAAAGATTTAGAGTTTTTTATGACTCCTTCCATATCTTTGATCATTTCTTCTTTTCTTGATTTTTGTAACATGATATTTGCTAAATTAAAAAAAACGGCCATAGGCCGCAAGAATATCGACCCACTAAACAGGACTTACTGTTCGCCTGTTTTCTTTGCGGTAGATACACAATAGCACATTTGCCCTATTTTGCAAATCCTATCTTATTGTTCAACGTTTCCATCAAATCCCCTCCGCCGTCAAAATACATCACCAAATAAACCCCCACCAGCCCGAAAAGCACTATTATGATAAAAATAGACAGCGTCTTCAAAAAATGTTTGACCATTGCCCTTAGTATATCACACCGATTCCTCCACAACACTCTCCACCTCTTCCCCAACACCTGGTGTCGGGGTGGGGATAACTGTATCTTCCGGAATTTCTTCTGGTGGAATTTCTGGAACAACCTCTTCCAGAACATCTATCAGAGCCTCTACCGGAACATCTTCTGGAATTTCTACCGTAATAGTATACGGAGAAAGATAATCATTAAATTCATCACCCGCTAAATTTTTGAGATGCAATTTAATTTTATAAACGCCTTCTTGGAGGGTCGTTCCTTCGCCCGACAAGTTTCCGTTCCAATTTTCAGAACAAGTGGTTTTGTTGTCGCAATCATCTCCAGGATAAAAGTACTTGTAGAGAGTTTCGTCGTCTTCTTTTTCAATTTTAAGAGACACCCAGTCAACTTCTTCGTCCGCGGTGAAATTAATAGAAACGGGTTCGGTCAGCGGGTTCGTCGTGATGTTACCCGCGACTCCGTTGAATGTATATTCCGTAATTGTCGGCGCGGTACCGGGTTCGGGTTCTGGATCGACGACGACTGATTCATCTACAATGTGCACCGTTCCTGCTTCACTTACTCCTCCGTACCCACTCCAACCATTAGCAGTACTTTGCCCTGAGAAAGAAGAAGTTTTAGAATAGAGGGCTATCCTTCCTCCGCCACCTGAGCCATAACACACATTTGGACAATATGACCCTCCTCCATTTGCGGCAAAGCTTCCGGAGCCATCAATAGCGCCGGCTGTTATATAAACACTCCCGCCACTTGAAGTATTGTCGCCACTGGCAGAAATTATTCCATCATTTACCAGGGTATCTTCAACAATCATTCTAATAGCCCCTCCACCAAAAGGATGGTACCCTCCTCCACCACTTCCGAATTGAGTAGGTTCTGTCTCGGAACCATATATTGATGACGCCACATTACCACTGCCCAATCCTCCATGACTTGCTCCAGAATAATCAGCTGTCGGCGCGCCGGGTCCAGCGTTTAAACCATAACCCTTGCCGTCCGCCAAAATAGATGAGCTGGAGTCAATGGAAATTTTTGGAATCTCCAAGAAAAGCGTTTTTTCTGGAATAATCGTAATTAGTGAGTTTTCAGTCAATTTGAGAGACTCAGCGTTAATTGTTTCTTCTCCAGAGAGAGTGAGGGTAGATTTTTCATCAATAATAATTTGCGCAATGTCTAAGACTTGGTCCTTGGCTAAAGTAAAAGATGAATTATCCTTGATGAGAATTTTATCCGCCGTGATAGAAACATCTTCTTCTGAAATTACTTTTGCGCCGTTTGAAATAAAAATATTATTAAAGGAAAATGGACCGTCGTCATTTCTGAATTGCCATGAAGAATCTACATAAAAATCATTTTTTATTTCATCAAATATGCCGACGGTACCATCTTGAGCACAAACTTTAGTCCAACCATCGTAACTTCCGCATCCGCCTTTTGCTTCTATTATTCCTTCAAATGAAGATGTTTCATAATAAAGAGCTATCCTTCCGCCACCACCAGGACTCTTAAAAAAGCCAGTGTAAAAAAGTGCTCCACCGTTTGCATGCAATGTGCCATTTCCCGCTATTTTTTTAGTTGAGACATAAATACTTCCTCCGCTACTTGCATTTCCACCAGAAGAAGTTACCCTTCCATTATTGGTAAAAGTATCCGACACGACTAGCTGGATAGCCCCTCCTCCTTGATGCAACCAAGCTCCCCCATTACTGCCCAAGTCAATCGGTTTTATGGCTGAACCATAAGTAACTGAAGACGCATTGCCAATACTGCTATAACCACCATAACTAGCGCCGATACTGGATTCATTTGAAGTTCCCGGTCCTGGATGATTCGGACCGTATCCTTTTTGATCAGCAGAAATAGATGCCCCTTCTGTAATAGTCAAATTCACAGCATTTATTTTTACCCCCTTAAAATCATTAGTGGATTCCGGGTCTCCCTCCAGGGTCAAAACCGCATTGTTGGTTATTATTAAATTTTCATAATTATATTCGCCAGGAGCTAGAGTAGTATTCTCATCAATCGTAAAAGTATCCAGTTCAACAGGAGGTTCCTCCGGGTCTTCTGGGTCTTCTGGGTCCGGTTCTGGCTCTTCTGGATCAGGTTCCTCGGGGTCTGGAATTGGTAAAACAGGATCTTCCTCTGGTTCTTCTGTTTCCGGTTCTTCTATTTCTGGTTCTGGTTCTTCTGAAGTTGACAACCCTCCTCCGCCACCACCACTACGACGAGGCTTTTTGCTAGAATCATTTATTTTTTTAACTGGATTTTCATCTGAAACCAGTGTTACTTTATTAGGTTCTGTATTTTCCGAAACCTGCGCTCTCTGAGTTTGTTCTTGTGGAATAGCAAAATCATCCGATTCGGTGCTATCCATAAAATCATCTTCATCTGTTCCTGGTAAATCTGTGGCCAAATCATCACCCTCTGGCAAACTTTCTATAACATTACCCACCAAAACATTCCCTATCGCCCTGCCCACATTGTATGTGCCGACTATTACATCTCTTGCTAAAATTGCTGTCGGATCCGCCACAGTAAATATTATTTTTAATATTTTGTGCCCCAAGGTAAGTTTCTGCGGAGAAATACAGGACCCGTCAGCTTCTTGTTCATCATTTTCTTTTAGTTCATCAAGCGCGGATTTAATATCTCTGACAATTCTGTCGCCCTCATATTTCAAATAAACATTTGAAAAGCTGTGCCCGTTACCATCAACCTCTTGCGAGACTGGTATGTGAACATTCGGTGATAAAATTTTTATAAATTGAGCCACATTCGTTAGGATGACACTGTCCGTGTCAGAAGTGAGATATTTCCCTCCACCCGCGACACGATTGGCTGGAGTGGCTACGCCATATACACCAATTGATTCCTCGGGAATTCCTCCCGGACGTGAGGCGGTTTTGTCGTAAAAGTTGTTAGCATAAAAGTTCCCTTGCGAATGGGCGACCAACAGAAGCTTCTGAGTAGTAACTTTCTCGCTTGCGTCATTCAGCATTTCCGTTAGGTCATAGTCGGACTTTTGTTCAAAAACTCCTTGAGCAACAGCATCCACAAAATCCCCCACACCGGCAAGATGGGTGGGGTTATAGAGATAATTAACGGTAAGGGACTGGTTGTTGAAAGTTGGTGGTAAATTTTTTTTTAAATTATTTCTATTAACTAAAGCCCCAGCTTCATCAGTAAATATTCCGTTTATGGTTAAAATTGTGAATCCTTTTGAAGAACACAGCTCGCTTGCTGAAACATTTGAACTTACAAAAAATAGCAACACGAAAACAGTGAGAAACAATCTCTTTTTCCTCATATAAAAAATTTTAAAAACTTAATCTAATAATTTTGAATAATCAATATCGCATGTTTCATTAGTTGAATCTCCAAAACTCCGTAGATTTTTAAGAAACTCTTGTCTTGCCTGTTTTCGCATTTCGTTATTTAATTGTTTATTTTCAATAAATTTTATATAAGTATCAATCTTTTCCATATCAGCACTACTTCTTGAGGATTCGGGGCTTTTTCTTGGAACTAAAGTATCAGCAAGGCAGGTATCTGCTCTACTTTCTTCTGTTATAACTTCAGTTACCGTGGTTGTATTTATAATTGGTTGGATAAATTCTATCTGCAAAGCTAGCGCATATTGCAAAAGCACTGCCCTGGTTTTAGCAGAATTGGGATATTCTTTAAAAACTGCCAATTCTACGTCGTCGCGAATGCCATTTTCGTTGGCATCTATGCCTTCTATTGTCTTGTTCGCTTCTACTCCCGGGTCTGGTGGCAAGTTGTCCCCCATCACATCGCTCATAGAAAGCTTGGTCGCGTGAATTTTCGCCACTTGCGCCTCTGTCTTATCTAAATTGAGGAAATGAACTACCCGGACAGCAACCAAAACGAGATATGCAGCAACCAAAATAAAAAGAAGCCATTTAAAATATTTAAAAAACTTTCCGGAGAACATCATTTTTATTTTTTCCATTTGTAAATTATATAATTAAAATAAATTACTCCAAAGAAAAACTGTGGAAAACTCCCCGTCGGGTGTCCAACACCCGACGGTTTATGGAAGTAAATCTTCTTCCAGCAAAGAAGTCAGCCCTCTCTCTTCTTGAATCATAGAAATCACATCCAAACACTCTTTTTCAAAATTTATATTACCTTCATAAAAATCTAAAAGTTCTTTTGCCTCTTTTTTTGTTACAATAGAAAATTTATTAGTATTATATTCTTTCTCGCTTGATAAAACTAAATGCATTTTTTCTTTTGGGATATTGTGCACTAAATAATTTAAATGCACATACGAGCGAATTTTTAAGAAATACGATTCATCGTCTATCAAATTGGATTTGAATCTACCCTGAAATAAGGCTCCATTTCTTTTGTGGACTAGATTAAAATAATTAGTATACCCACCCAACAACCGTTTTAAAAATTCTGAGACACCACCATCCACCTCTTGTTTTAAAATAAAATGGAAATGATTTGGGTTGAAACAATAACAGACAATAGAAACAAGCATTTTGGGGGCTGTCGGGTGTCCAACACCCGACAGCCTTAAATCAATCAACCTTTCTTTTATGCTTCCTATTGGTTTTTCCACATTAAATTCTTTAACACTCAAGGCAAATCTATTAAGATCAGCCTTACTCATAAAAATATCTCTTTTATCTACCCCTCTGTTATAAACATGATAATACTGATTAGTTACAAGTGGATCTTTTCTCATAAAATAATAAAAAAAATTATTCCCAAATGTTGGACAAGTGGAAATTAGAAACTATTTATAAAAATAATCTTGCTGTTTTATTATCTCATATGTAAATAAAAACTTTCATGAAACTGTGGAAAACTCCCCGTCGGGTGTCCAACACCCGACGGGAAAAACTAACTAGTAGCCGTATTGGACGAGGAGGGAGATGATGAGGATAAGGACTAGGACAACGAGGAGGGTGTAGGCCCAGTCAATTTCGTAACCGCGCTTGTGCATAAACTTTTTCAACAGTTCATAACCCTCGGTTATTATAATAACCGGCAGGATGTATATCATATACCATATTTTAGTAATGATTTCAAACATACTTATAGTATTATTCCATAGCTAAATTCAGTCCCACTTTTTCTGCTATCTGTTTTATCCAACGTTCGTGACGAGTTAATTGAGTAGAGATAGCGGCATATTCTAAACGCAGATCAGAAATTACTTTTGCCAAGTTATCCACAGCAACCATCATTCCTTGTATTGACTCTCGTAAGCCTTCTACATCTTTTTTAACATCTTCAATGTCAGATCTTAATACAAGAAAGTTGGACTCCAAATCTTGTCTGACCTCTTGTATGTCAGCTTTAAATTCTTTTCTGATCTCTTGCATGTCAGCTTTAGTGGCAAGGATAGAGCTTAATTTTTGAATATCTTTATCATCCAACATACAACAATTATACCAAGTGTCATCTTTTATGCAACTTAATAAAATAACCAATTAACACAGCTAAAAACCCGCCTCAAGCGGGTTTTTAGCTAATTATTCCCCTCTTGAGGGGTGGCCAAAGGCCGGGGTGGAAAATTCATCCACCTCCCCCTAAAGGGTACTCCTCAAAGAGGAGAATTCTATTGCGTTTCTGCTTTAGCTCGGGACATTGCACCCAAGACGCCGTCGGCTGTGAGGCCTACGGATGCTTGCCAAGCTTTAGCGGCAAGCATAGTCTTCGGTCCGCAATTTCCGTCAGCCATCAAGCCTGCATTTGCCTTGTCAT
>CAZXCD010000003.1:26292-34826 GCA_964638985.1 uncultured Candidatus Saccharibacteria bacterium | reverse complement strand
ACATCTGCCAAGCCTTGCATGCTTCGCCCTTGGTTCCCTCTTTGACCAAACTCGTGCCGAAAGCATAGGCTACTGGAGTCGCCGGAATAGCGGGAGAAACTCCTGGGACAGCAGGTGTCGCCGGAGTAGCGCCACAACGAGCGGCAGCTATACCGTTTATCTTTGCTTTAGTCATCGGACCAATGAGACCGTCAGATGCCAAGCCATTCGTGTTCTGCCATTGCATCATCACGGCAATAGTCTTCGGGCCTAGCGCTCCGTCAACTACCAAGCCTAGGTTCATCGTCGCATTTAGAAATCTTTGCAATTCCATAACCGCTTCACCCCTGCTTCCATTTTTCAAAGTTCCCAATCCGAGATTGTAAGAACATACTTGTCCAGCACCGATTGCTGGAGGAGTAACTACTGGAACAACTGGAGTTGTGGTTTTTGGTTTTGATGAACCCCCGCCTCCACCGCCACCGCCACCGCCAGCTTCACATAAACCTGCAGTTGGTTTTAAAGTGATTGTCTCACCAGCCGCTCCGCCAGTAATCACAGCTCTACCAGTAGTGCCATCGTTATCGCAAGTATTTGCAACCCCAGAAGTGGTATCTCCGATAACAATAAACCCTCTGTTGGCAACTGTTGTTGTGAATACATCCCCATCCCCCAGAACAACCTGAATACTTTCTGTTCCTACTACCAAACTCGTAGCTTCAGAGCCAGAAACAATAGTGAGGTTTACATCAGGTGAAGATAAGTCAACAGTCTGATCAGCGGTCCACGTAAGTGCAGCTGCATTAACATTGCCGGCTAACCCCAATAGAGCAAACACGGCGATAAGTAAACTAATTTTTATTTTTTTAATCATTTTGTTTTTTACCCAGGTAGTAGAGCTTTTACTAAAGTCTCATTACCGGGTTTAATATTTTTTAATACAGAATTCGACCAGACCATATTTTAGGGAAAATTCTGTGTTTTGTTAATAATATAATATATTTAGAAACAAAACAATTATTCCGCTTCTATGCAGAAGTAACTCCAAGCATCAGCTGAAGTGCTGGCTGCTGTGGTAATCGTCAGAGCTGTGGTAGATGTGGAAGCAAAATAGCTCGCGGCACCTCCAGCCAGAGCCCCAGCTGCAGTGTTTGCTGGGCTAACTACGCATACGGGCGCAGTAGCATAAGCATTTGAGAAAGTCGCCACGACCGTAGTGTGAGATGTAGTTGAACTAGTAATCAATCCAGCGGTGTCAGTATTTGTAGCTGTTCCTGTCGGCACACCTGCGCCAGACTCAGTGTAAACCGGTACAGCACCTTTCGTGACAAGATCCCCTTCAAATTCAATACCGTCAGTGCCAGCGTTAAGAATTATAACGGTCGCACCAGTAGTGTTACCAATAGTAATTGTCTTTGCGACTGCATCTGTGCCTAGGTTGATGGCGTTGGCACCCGTGACAAAACCCAAGGCTCCCGCAGCTGTGACGGTCAGCGCACCATCTTCTGTAACCGCATTGGTGGCAAAAGTCAAAGCAGCATTCGCGCTACCAGCTCCGACTCCTACGACAAGAGCCAAAGCAAGAAGACCCAAACCTAAATATTTGTATATGTTTTTCATAACTTAAATATTATTTTAATAATTAGAAACATTAATAATAGAGAGGGGCGTAGTCGACACGCCGATCTTTCATTTATTATACAACATTATTTATTTATTAGAACACAAAAAGGTGGATAACTATCAGAAACGAATTTGTCCACCCCGGCGCAAGCACCACCCCTCAAGAGGGGAATTTTTATTTCCCCTGTTCGGCTAGTTTTTTAGCTATTTGGCTCTCTGGAAGAAGCGGACCGTAGAAAACCACGTTTTTTTCTGTGAGATATAGAACTTTCGGAGCCCAGAGAGCATCACTTAGAGCTTGAAGTTGGAAATTGTTCTTGGTCGGGTCCTTTTCATCCTTGGTGACTTGCAAGACATAGCTATCCTTCAACTGCAAATCAGGGAAGGTGGTAAGCTTACCGATATATACTTCCCCAGTTGCCAAGTAGACGATAGAATACCCTCTGTTGCTGTACGTCCTATAAGCAAAAACTGCTATCAATAAGAGGACTAAAACCGCGACAATTATCATTGTTATTTTTTTCTTACTCATATTCTTTAAAAAGTAAATTATTAATACTTCTATTATAGACCCAAGTAAAACAAAAAACCATTTTGTTTGTAAAAGTCTTTATATTGCAGTTGCTTTCTGGTCTCCTAGGCTGACAAGACTTCTCATATCCCATATTAAATATCGTAAATATTCCCTTTCATCAACTGAAGACTCACTAGAAATAAGCTTCTGTATATTCTTCAAAAAATAATTTTTGGAAGCATTTGTCGCTTCTAAAACTGTATGCCCTTTCGCAAGTGAGACTATCACATGATTGGCAGGAGCCAGAAACATTTCTGCGGTTTTATCTTCCCGTGGTCTAGTACGTTTATCTGGTGAAATAAAGAAAATAAAATCCTCAATATAACCTATATAAGCAACAGCTCCAGCCTTAACTGCCGACGGTCCTAGTTCTTTCGCAGAACTACAAGACAAAGCATACGTAATCGTTTTCTTAAGCAGAATTTCATTTCTCCCTACTTTTATTAATTCTTCATCTTTGTGACCACATACCAAATCAGGACCACCATGTCCATTGATAAATATCAAAGAAGGCTCGTGCTTCTTGAGCATACTCTCAAAAACTGAAAGAGTAGCTCTATCTTTCGTAAGCGCAAAGAATTGTAAATGTTTTGATTTTAGTTGATCAATCGTATTTTCAGCCCAAGCAGAAATATACAGGGTTGTTTGATCTGAACTAGGTATTGTTGCCAACGCTATATTACTCATAAAAAACTCCTTCTTTCATTGATCTCAAAAAGTCCATCTCAATTGCAACCATCTTTTGCCCGATACTATCATCATTTTTGACATGTTCAATAAGCTCTTCTTTGGTGAATTCACCAGAAGAACCAATCGAAATCTCCTTATCAAAAGGTAAGTTCTGTAAACGTGCAATTACTAAATCAATAATTTCTTTTTCTGTTTCCATATATTAAATGATTTTAAGCTCAATGAGTTTTTCTACTATCACATCACCGAGTTTAGTCCCATTATTAACTTCAACATAAGCTGCGTTCCAAGTCATTGGCCCCACATCAGGCAATGCGATAACTATTTGGTCACGTAAACCAACTGGCAAGTTTGCATATACTCTAAAAAACTTTTCTTTTGGTAGATTGTCCATAAATTTATTTATTACTTAAATTATATCACATACTGACGCTGTTAATCATATTGTATGACATAACACACTGCAAAGCAACCCGAGTCTCCCCTCTCATTTAATAAGGAGAGGGGCTGGGGTGAGGCTGTATTATTAAATAAAAACCCAAAACAAAAAACCACCCCGAAGGGTGGTTTTTTGAATACTTTTTAAGGCGTATTAAACCAGTTAAACAATCAGTTCAGGCTAAACGATTAACCTAGTTACTGTCAAGCCAGACACTGTCTGTCTTGAAGTCAGACATACCGAATGTGTACAAAGTATCACCATCAACTGCCGTCAAGGCATACATGATGCTTGTAAGAGATGCCGATGCAAACACATCAGCTCCTGAGCCAGCAACTGTAACTGTGAAGCGTTTAGTTGTACCTTCAGGAACTTTCAAGGTAGTGTTAGCTGCAGTATCACATGATGCACATTCAATCACACCAGCCCCTACACTAGTAGTAGAAGCATCAATGTTTTGATAACCAGCTGCACCAGCAGCTATGATACCTGTTTCATCTGTAATTGGACTTGCATCTACATAGACATCGGAATCAAATGCAGTTACATCAAAGTTAATCTTAAATGTACCAGTATCATCAACAGTGGCTACTCCACTTGGAGTCGCGACAGCTGTAGAAGAAACATACGCTGCATTCATACCAGCATCGTACATAGCGTGTGCATCACCAGATGCAGCACCAGTAAGATCGGTCGTTCCAACATCATTACCAGATTCATCTTCAGCTTCTATCAAAGCTCTTTCTGTAGCAGAGACTTGAGCCGAGATTGTGTCGCCATCGACGATACCATCTGCAATTGATTCAAGATCAGCTTTAACAATAAATTCAGCTGTATCGCCGGCATCTATTTTAAAGCTAAGTCGATCAAATTCGATGGTCTCGTCTGTTCCTGGAGTTGCTGTGTTCTTGGTAATGTTTTCTGTACCAATCTGCTCACCGTTTGCCCAAAGGGTAACAGTAGTAACCGCATCCTCAAGGTTTACTCCAACTGTGTCAAAGTTTACAGATAAATCATTGACAGTAATATCAGAGTTTCCTTCAGCCTCAAGCTCGAAGGACAACAGATCTACGTTATCTGTCTCTGCTGTAGCGTGAATATTGATTACGTGAGCGTCATTGATGTTGTCGTCGTCAAGAGAGACCTTAAGTTCAAGGTCAGCAGCTGCGGCAAATTCAGCGAAGTCAAATGTCTGTTCCAAAGCATCGCCGTCGGTGTCTTCAGTAGTAACAACACCTTCGCCGTCTTCGAAGCGAACATTCAGAACATCAACGGTCCAAAGATCAGAATCACTGTCGCTGGAATCAATAGTACTGTTTGCAGTAACTGCAATTTCCAACTTCTCAGTGTCGTCTTCTTTTATGACTACACCTGAATCAAGGGAAATGGATCGAGTCCAAACTTCGGTACTGGATTCAGAGAAATCATCAACATCTGCTTCTCCGACTTTCTCGCCGTCGAACCAGACAGAAACTGATTGTGCGTAATCATCAAGGTCTTCAGAAGAAGTTGCACCTGACTCTACAAGCTCAACTTTAACAGAAGAGATCTCTACGTCAGATCCTTCAGCTTCTACTTCGAAAGCCAAGACTTTTACATCTTCTTCGTCTTCACCAACTTCTTCAGAAGAATATGTTGGAAGATCGTCAACTGTGACAGATCCTGCTCCACCTTCTAGATCACCAGAAGGAGTAGTTGGGGTTGTTCCAGGTGTGCATGATGCACCGGTAGCTGGGTTAAACAACCATCCTACCTGACATCCTGCTGGAAGAACTACTGCTCCTCCGCCCATAGCAGCCCGAGACATAGGACCGAATACTCCATCGGCTACTAGACCCTTACCTGCTTGCCAAGCCATAACAGCAGCCTTGGTCATAGGACCAAATTTGCCATCAGCTGTAGCACCGATTATTGTCTGTAGGCAAGAAACTTCTGTGCCTACTGAACCTACTCTTAAAGTAGTTGTGATTGTACAATCAGCTGCGGCTGGAGTTGCAAATGCTCCTCCTGCTACAACTAAAACTGCTACAAACATAACTCCTAGAAGAAATTTTGATTTTAATAAATTACTCATAAATTTTTTCTAATTTCTACGCCATTAATAAGTTTCGACAAAACTAAAGGCGTATTTTTTCTTATCGTCATTCCCCTTCCGCTTCTAACTAATAAATTTTAATAATGTAGCGGATTACGAAATAACGACCAGATATTAAACTACATTGAAAACATAGCTATTAAGTTTTCAATGATCCTTCCTTATTTTCACTCCTTTCGCTAAAGATTTTTTCGACGAAATCTGAAGAGAAGATGAAGAGAAAATAAACACAATTTGTGAATGCAGAATACACTTTCGTGCACTCCATAATCACATTCACATTATAATACAGCTCCCAAATAGAGCAATACATAATGTGGATAACCCCATCTTATCATAATTTAACCCCAAATGCAATACGAGATTTTACCCCCTCCGCTCCTCCCCCTACGTAGGGGGAGGCTGGGTAGGGGTAGAATATTACTTAATGAAATATTTACTCCAACGCTTGGAACCCTCCTTCTTAAGGACACCGTCAGAGACCATAGATACGAGCTCTCTTTGGAGTGTCTTTTCGCTATGAGAGTCCAGGGACCCCACCTGACCAGGCAAGGTGTGCACCTTGTCCTTTATGTCCTTTATGGTGGCGTTCCCGCCTAGAATCTTTATTATATTTAATATATCTTCGCGTCTTTGTTTCTTTAACAAATCAAAATTGTGCGCTCCGGATATCCCCTTGATGGCCTTCATAAGCGTCCCCGCCTTTTGGACACCGAGACTAGAATGATGTCCTTTAGAAACCATTCCCCTCTTTGAGGGGTGGCTCGCTTGCGAGACGGGGTGGATGTCCACCTCCCCCTGACCAAGGCCAGGGTACTCCTCAAGAGGAGAATTAAACAACTCCGCTATATCAATTTTTTTATTTAAAATTTCAACTTTTGGAATAGAGTCTGTAATGCTTTGTTTTAATTTGAAAAATTCTTTTCTTAAAATATCGCTATTCATTCCAGAGACTATATTCATAGTGCCGGCGATGTCCAGGAAAGACACGATGTCCCCGACTTTCCCTACTATCAAGGACGCCATCTGTCCGGCCCTGCTTTGCTCCAGGGAGCGCATGTCCGATATGATTTCTGTGCCCAATGTCCTTAATTTATTTCTGAGGGGCTCATCTTTATCAATAATGTCCGTGACCATATAGAGCGCGGTAATGAGCTTATGAGTCTTAGGATATAAGACACCCCCTTTTTGAGAATTCACCTCACCCCCGCCCTCTCCTGGTAAAGGAGAGGGGGTAATGGAGTCCTTGAGATTTTTTTCTTCTCCCAACATTTGTCCATTATATATAGGACAAGAAAAAATGCAAGGGAGATTATTACCCTCTTTGAGGGGTGGCTCGCTTGCGAGACGGGGTGGACGCGTTTTAAAAATTTAATTTGAATTCTTCCACCCCGCTCTAATTAAAATTAGAGCACCCCTCAAGAGGGGAATTTAAAAAATCTTTTTTATTATTTGTGGTAAAATATCTTTATATGGCCAAAAAAAGAAGTGAAAGGAATGAGAGTAAACCAGGTGGATTAAAAACACAAACTAAACACGGAATCATCGCAGTTGTATTTTTTGTTCTAGCAGTATTTTTTCTGATGACTTATTTTGATGTCGCTGGAATTGCGGGAATATTTGTTTATGAAAAACTTTATCTCTTGCTCGGTATAGGATACATCTTGCTACCAACGCTCCTCATCTTGCTCGGAAGTTCATTTATAAAATCAGAAGTGCCGGACATCGGCTGGACACGCGTCGTCTCCGGCATTTTGTTTCTGCTCTCCGGTCTGGGGATGATAGACATCGCCTCAGGAAATCATTCCGGCGGATTTTTTGGAGAAATTTTATCCACGCCGTTTGTCTCTCTATTTGATGTATACGCCAGTCTCGTTTTCCTCGGAGCAATTTTAATAATTTCAGTTTTGATAATGTTTGACGCGAAGCTTTCCTTCGGTTCGCTTTTCACGAGAATCAAGGCATTGTTTACGAAGAAAGAAAAAGGGTTCACCTCTGATTTAAATGAAGATGAAATGGAAGAAGTGGAAAAAGTTTCTACTCCCCTCCTCAATGAGGAGGGGGATGGGGGTGGTAATTCTAAAAAGAACCACCCCGCTCTAAAGAGCACCCCTCCTCAACAAGGAGGGGAAGAGGAAGAAGAAATGCCGATCAGAAAAAGAAAGAGTGATTTCGTATCCACTTACGTTCCCCCGCCACTATCATTGCTTGAAGAAGATAAGGGTAAACCAAACACCGGCGACATCAAAGCTAATGCAAATATCATAAAACGCACACTCGCGAACTTCGGCATTGAGGTGGAGATGGATGAGATCACAATAGGACCGACAGTCACCCGCTACGCGCTCAAGCCAGCCGAAGGCGTGAAGCTCTCCCGCATCGTGGGCTTGCAGAACGACCTCGCGCTCTCGCTCGCCGCGCATCCTATCCGCATAGAAGCGCCTATCCCGGGCAAATCTCTCGTCGGTATTGAAATTCCGAATAAATCCAAGTCAATCGTAGGACTCGCCACTCTCCTCTCCGATGATAAGTTCCAGAATTCTCCGAAGCCACTCACCATCGCGCTCGGACGCAATATTTCCGGCAAGGCGGTCTTCGGCAACTTGGCCAAGATGCCACACGCCCTCGTGGCTGGTACGACCGGTTCTGGAAAGTCGGTAACCATTCACTCTATGATCACTTCCCTTCTATATAGGAATGGCCCAGAAGACTTGAAGCTCATATTGATAGACCCGAAACGCGTGGAATTGACTCTTTATAAAAACATCCCTCACTTGCTCACCCCTGTAATCACCGAAGCCAAAAAGACTATCCTGGCCTTAAAATGGGCAGCCAAAGAGATGGACCGCCGTTACGATATATTAGAGGCGGAATCCGTGCGAGACATAGAGTCTTATCATAGTAATGTCTGGGGCAAAAGTAAGCAAAAAACCCCCTCCAGCTCCCCCTTCGCAGGGGGAGAGAATAAGGAAGGGGTTGATCGCCTGCCTTATATTGTCATCATCATAGACGAACTGGCGGATATTATGAGCACTTACCCGAGAGAATTGGAAGCGGCCATCGTGCGTCTGGCACAGATGTCACGAGCAGTGGGCATACACTTGATACTCTCCACACAACGCCCAGAGGGGAAT
>CAZXCD010000003.1:24336-26282 GCA_964638985.1 uncultured Candidatus Saccharibacteria bacterium | reverse complement strand
AAAGTTTCTTCTCAGATAGACTCCCGCACGATATTGGATGCAGGCGGAGCGGAAAAGCTCCTTGGCGCCGGCGATATGCTCTACTCTTCGGGTGAAGCTCAGCCAGAACGCTTGCAGAGCGCCTTCATCTCCGAAGTAGAAGTGAAAAAAGTAGTGAAATATTTAGCCGATGCTTATGCGGACGAGGTGACGGAAGAGATAACCCTAACCGCCGGCTCTATCTCCGCCGATAAAAGTATTTTTGAGGCTTCGCTTGATGACGAAGAAATAGGCGACGATGATGAAATGTATGAAGAGGCCCGAGCCTGCGTGATGGAGGCGGGAAAAGCGTCCACTTCTTATCTGCAAAGAAAATTGAAATTGGGATACGCATGCGCGGCGCGACTGATGGATAAACTGGAAGAACGCGGAGTGATCGGCCCAGGAGACGGCGCGAAGCCGAGAGAAGTGCTGGAAAAAGTAGAAAGAACAGAAGATGGGGAAAATATAGTCTAATGGATACTAATACAAATACAAAAAAAATAATCAAAATATTAGGTTTTTCTATTTTTTTTATTTTGATTATTATTTATGCTATTTTTATTTCTAAAAATTTGATTTTTGGGATAAAGATTACAGAAGTAAACTTGTCGGACGGCGCGGTCTTCACGGATAACATAGTAAAACTGACGGGGAACGCGAGAAATGCCATAAAATTAACCTTAAATGGACGGGAAATTTCAATTGACCAAGCGGGAAATTTCAACGAGACAATAGCCCTCCTGCCAGGGTATAATATAGTCACCATCAAGGCCCAAGATAAGTTCGGCTATGAAGATGAGAAAAATTATAAATTAATCTTTAGAAAAAATGAATAAAACAAAAAAGGAGAAGAAGGAAGAAAAAACTATGAACGGATCAGTGCTTAGCGATACCCTGAAAGCTATCCAAACAAAATTCGGCGAAGGCTCCATAATGAAATTGGGTGACACACCGAAGGTCAACATCAACACCATCCCGACCGGCTCTATCGGCTTGGATATGGCGCTCGGTGTAGGAGGAATTCCTCGCGGAAGAATTATTGAAATATTCGGTCCGGAATCTTCCGGTAAGACGACCCTTTCCCTACACATAGTAGCCGAAGCGCAAAAGTTGGGCGGAGTATGCGCCTACATAGACGCGGAGCACGCTATGGACCCGGAATACACGAAGAAGCTCGGAGTAAACATAAATGATTTGCTTATCTCTCAGCCCGACAATGGAGAACAAGCGTTGGAAATAGTGGAAAGTCTCGTGCGCACGGGGAAAATTGACGTAGTGGTGGTGGATTCTGTCGCTGCTCTCACCCCGAAAGACGAGATAGAAGGAGATATGGGAGCTTACCATGTGGGCAAACAGGCCCGATTGATGTCGCAAGCGCTCCGCAAACTGACCGCCATCGTCGCCCGCTCCAAAACTTGCGTCATTTTCATCAACCAAATCCGTATGCAGATAGGAGTGATGTTCGGCAATCCAGAAACGACTCCGGGAGGCAAGGCTCTCAAGTTCTATACTTCCGTACGTCTGGATATCCGTAAAATCGCTCAAATAAAAAAGGGAGAAGAAATCGTTGGTTCACGCACCAGAGTAAAAGTGGTAAAAAACAAAGTCGCGGCTCCATTCAAGCAGACGGAATTTGATATTATTTACAACGAAGGCATCTCTAAAGAGGGCGAGATAATGGCCCTCGGAGAAAAATTTAAAATTATAGAAAAAAGCGGGAATTCATATTTCTACACACCAACCGGCGAAAAAGCAGAAAAAGTAAAATTGGGTGTGGGGTATGATTCAACTCGCACCTTCCTAAAAGAAAACGAGAAAATCTCCAAGGAGATTCTAAAAGAAATTAGAAAAAAGTTCGCGGAGGAAGCCTAACCTCACCTTAATCCTCTCCTGAAAGGAGAGGAGGCAGAGCCCATTTGACTTCC
>CAZXCD010000003.1:0-24326 GCA_964638985.1 uncultured Candidatus Saccharibacteria bacterium | reverse complement strand
CTTCCAGGGGAAGGCGGGGGATGAGGTTTGTCTACACTCGCTCGACGTAATCTCCGGTTTCGGTATTTACGCGAATCACATCTCCTTCACTTACGAACATTGGAGCGTTTAAAGTAGTGCCGTTCTCAAGCGTGATTATTTTATTTCCGCCTTTAGAGGTGTCCCCTCTCACTGCCGGAGGAGCCTCTTTGACTTTGAACTCCATCTTGATAGGCAGAGAAACCTTTATCACCACCTCCTCGTCGTCATTGTCCCACACCAAAGTGGTGACATTTTCATTTTGTTTTAAAAATTTAGCCGCGTTCCCGATAAGCGCCTCGTCTAGTTTAAATCTCTTGCTCTTGTCTTCCGGATCGCAGAACCAATACTCTCCTTTGTTGTGATACAAGAAAGTAGTATCGCGTTTTACGATATCCGCTTCATCGGCTGAGTCAGCTACGTGATAAGTGGCAGGGAAAACTTTCCCGGAAATCAAACTGCGCAACTTCACCTGGTTCTGAGGTTTCCTTTGCTGAGTGCGGGCGACGTGAGACTCCACCACCTCGCAAGGCTCATCATCATGAATGATTATTTTTTTCTCGCGAATTTCGTTGTATTGAAGTTGTGACATAAAAAAATATGCAGACCATACTCCCGGGATATGGGAATTCCCATATCCCGGGAGTATGGGTGTGGATAACTACTTTACTTAACTACGAAAGGAAGCAGGCCCAGAAATCTAGCGTGTTTGATGGCGGAAGTAAGAGCGCGCTGATTCTTGGAAGTGACGCCGGACCTCTTGTGGCTTACAATCTTGCCGTTCGGATTCAAAAATTTCTTTAGGATTTCAATATCCTTGTAGTCTATGTATTTTATATTGTTGGCTGAAAAATAATCTTGTTTCATAATTTTTTATTGATTAAAATGGTATGTCTTCTGAATTAATATCTTCTTCCGGGTATTCTATGGCGTCAACTTCTCCCTCACTTGCAGGGGCTTTGGAGCCTACGCTGTTCGTGCCTCCATTTCCTCCGGTACTTCCTCCTTTGGGACCAAACTGAGTGCGGTCGGCGACCACTTCGGTGCGGTATTTCTTTTCTCCACTGGTTTTATCATCCCAACTCCTGGTTTGCATTCTGCCTTCCACCAAGATTGAACTTCCCTTCTTCATATATTGCGCTACTGTCTCGGCCTGGCGTCCGAACACCACAACGTTGTGGTAGTCTGTAGCCTCCTGGCGAGCGCCACTCTTGTCTTTCCAGACACGATTGGTAGCCAAAGAAAAGGTGCAGACTTTTATGCCTGAAGGAAGAGAACGAAGTTCCGGGTCGCGAGTAAGATTTCCTATTAAAATTGCTTTGTTTAAATACATGATTCGTAATTTATAATTTGTAATTATCTTACACCGCAATCATCGCGTCTATTTCTTTATCAATCTCTTCTTTGTTTATAGGAACAGCTTCTTCTCCTTCTACGGTTTTATGTGTATTGGGCACTCTCTTATGTCCTGCATCCCTTCCCACGAACCTTTTGGCCGCGATGGTGTTTTCTTTTACTGTCTTTAATATCAAAAATCTTACAAAGTTAGGGTCAAGGTCAAGCTTCTTCTTTAATTCCAAGACCTTATCTGAATCCATAACGAATTTGGTCCAGCCGAAGTATGCGGTATTAAATTTATTGCGGACGTTAGAGATGACTTTGACCATTGAGTAGGCAAGCGGAATCATTTTCGGCATTTCATCGGAAATAATTTCTCCCTTGAAAGAAGAAACGAGTTCTTTAATGTTGCCATACATAACCGGCAAATTTTCTTCGGTGATTGAAGGCACCAAAAGATAGCCGAGTTCGTATACCCTCTCGTTTACTCCCGTGTCCGCATCGTTTGATGCGATTTCGTCTTTAATTTCGTTATCCTGCATAGGTTTCATAGTAGCAAAAAGATCTTAAAATGTAAAGTTATTCCCCTCTTGAGGGGTGGCGCTTGCGCCGGGGTGGATAAATTTCCACCTCCCCCTTCGGGTACTCCTCAAGAGGAGAATTAAATTCCGAAAAGTCTTCTTGCGTTCGTCACAATAGCCTTCGCTACCTCTTCTTCGGGAAGTTTTTTAATTTCAGCGATTTTTTTCACTATTTCCCTGACATAAACGGGTTCGTTGCGTTTGCCCCGATACGGTATGGGTGATACATATGGCGAATCTGTCTCAGACATAATCATATTAAGTGGTGTATTTCTTATAACCTCATCATAATCATTTGTGAAAGTGACAACCCCAGTAAAAGACAAAGTGAAACCAAAATCTAAAAATAATTTAGCCTCCTCTAAATTCCCCGCAAAAAAATGAACATCCCCTTTCACTTTTGAGTATTTTTTTAGTAAATCAAAGACATCATGATATGCATTTAATTTTTTATCTTTTGGATTATTGCGAATGTGAAGCATTAAAGGTTTATTAAATTCATTTGCGAGTTCTATCTGCAAAATAAAAGCTTGTTTCTGTTTTGTTATAGATTCTTCGTCACATCTATAATAATCCAACCCGCATTCCCCTATCGCTACCACCTTAGGGTTATTCAAAAGTTCTCTATAAACTTCTTTATTAAAAGTTTCTCCGCGAGAAGTAAATTCTTTTCCACCTTCTCCTAATTCTTTTTCGTCATGGTACGAAGCACCTGTATGTATCGGATGAAGTCCAACGATAGCATACACGCCTTCTTTGTATTTATTTGCCAATTCAACTGCTCTCCTAGAAGTATCTATCTGTGTACCCACATTCATAAACCAAGTGTCGTTATCTAAGGTGCGTCTAATAACCTCGTCTCTGTCAGCGTCAAAAGCGGTAAAATTCACATGGCTGTGGATATCTATGTATTTAGGCATGATTCAAATTCTTAGTAATTATACCCCCACCCGACCTCCCCCTACATTAGGTGGAGGTGAAAGATGAAGTTCTTTTTTAATTTTCTCTAGTACTTCGTCTATGTTAGCACTTATTTCACTATTCCAAAAACGCAATATTTTTATATCGTTTAATAATAAGTAGTCGTCTCTTTCTCTATCATAATCTTTATTATCTAAATGTTGAAAACCATCCAGTTCAATACCAATTCTTTTTTCTCTACAATAAAAATCTAAAATGTAAGGACCAATGGAACATTGGCGAATAAATTTATATTGCAATTTTTCTCCTCGCAAACTATTCCATAGTAATTTTTCTTCTTTGGTTTCATTTTGTCTCAATTCTTTTCGTCTTGGTTTAAATTTAGGATCATTATATAGAAACATATTTATGTGTATTCTCCCTCGCCCTATGTAGGGGGAGGGCTAGGGTGGGGGTATTTTATTCTTTCCTTAAAAACAAAGGTTTTTCGGGTTTTTTATTGGCTTTAATTAATTCTTGAATTTTTTTAGCAGTTTCGGGGAGAATAGGATCCAGTTCTAATGCAATACCATACAAATGAAAAAGTAAGTAACGAACATCTTTTTCTGCTTCTTCTTTATTTGTTTTTATTTTTTTAAATGGCTCATTTTTTTGTATATATTCATCCAATTGTTTAATCTTTAACCAAATACCATTTACGAATTTATTTATATCAAAATTTTCTAAATCTGAAATCAGGTTAGTATAATATTTGGTTTTTAGTTCTTCTTCTGAAAGCTTCACACCATACGCAACAGCCATCGTCATTATTCTAGACGTAAGATTCCCTATTCCATTCGCCAGTCCGGAATTGTAAGCTTCTTTGAATCGTTCCATTGTGAAGGGACTATCTTCAAAAGAAGAGACTTCCCGTAAAAGGAAATAGCGGAGCGCATCTGTGCCGTACTCCGCGACCAATTCTTTGGGGTCCGCGACATTGCCCAGGGTCTTGGACATTTTTACTCCTCCGTCCGCCGTAATAAATCCATTCACTACTATCTGATGAGTATTGGGCACGTCAGCTGCCATCAACATCGCTTGCCACATAGCGGACTGAAAACGAGTGTTGTCTTTCCCGCAATATTGCGTAGGGTTTCCGTTTATCCAATATTTTTCAAACAAATCCTCCCCTCCTGCCTGAGGAGGGGTGCCCTTTAGGGCGGGGTGGTGGGAGTCCGGCCAGCCTAAAGTGGAAATATAATTCGTCAGCGCGTCAAACCACACATACATCACATGCTCTTCGTCCCCCGGCACCGGTATACCCCAGGGCATCTTTGATTTCAATCGTGAAATGGAAAAGTCCTGAAGTCCGCGAGAAACAAAAGCCTTCATTTCATTGAAACGAAAATCGGGAATCACAAAATTCGGATTCTCTTCGTAAAACTTCAGTAATTTTTCTCCAAATTCGCTATATTTAAAAAAGTAATTTTCTTCTTCTATGATTTCAAGCGGACGTCCGGGGTGCACGGGGCATTCATCATTTACGAGTTCGGAATCACTCTTCGTTTCTTCGCAACCTACACAATATTTCGCTTCATAATTTTTCTTGTAGATATACCCGTTGGCGTTTACTCTTTTCCAAAATTCCTGCGCTGACTTTATGTGGTGCGCATCTGTCGTGCGGACAAAATGCAAAATTTCTTCATCCATCCCGAAAATTTTCACCGATTCTTTAAATTTTAAAAAGCTTTCATCCACAAATTCTTGAGGCTGTTTGCCCTGCGCCAGAGCTTTCTCATAGATTTTCATCCCATGCTCGTCCGTCCCGGTATTGAAAAAAACATCAAACCCTTGCAGTTTTTTATATCTGGCGATGACATCCGCCCGCACAAATTCAAGCGCGTGGCCCATATGAAGATCCGCATTTACGTATGGAAGAGTCGTTGTAATGTAGAAACTAGTTTTTTTCATCCCGTTAGAAATTTTCATAAATAAATTACTGTAACCTTTCTTAAAAACGAAACATAAATTCTGTTATTTCTAACGGGATTCATCGTTTGTTTTTAACAGAGTCTTATCCTTCTCAATATCGCTCAAAAATTCCATCAAAATCACGGACATCGGGATGGAGAGAATGGCTCCCCAGACTCCACCTAATTCAAAACCGATAACCACCGCCAAGATGATGACGATAGGAGAGAGACCCACTATCTTCTTGATAATAAGCGGAGAAAATAGGAAAACTTCAAATTGATGAACGATGATATACGCTCCAGTGACCATCACCGCGCTCCCCAATCCGTCGGAAATATACGAGAAGAAGAAAGTCGGCACCAAGGCAACCAAAATACCATAAGGAACCATTTCCATTATTCCCGCGATGATGGCGAGCAAGAGCGCATACTGTATTCCGAGGAGCGAAAGTATCAAATAAATCAAGATGCCGACGACGACGCCGAGAAGCATCTGCCCCTTTACCCAGAGACCTATCTTGCGGCTGGAACGCGCCCACAGGTCCACTACGTAATTTTCATAGGAGATAGGAATAATAATGCGGAGGAAATTCTCTATTCCCTTTTCCTGAATTGAAAGATAAAAGGAAAGAACGATAATCAAGAAAAAGTTGAAAATGCTTCCGAAGGCCACGGAGATGGTGGTGAAAAATCCTCCGGATAAATTCAAGATGAAGGTCTTGGACACGGACAGGAGCGACGAGACGGAGAAATCTCCTCCCAGACTACTTACCACATCCTTCGCTCCGGAAAATGCTTCGTTTTTGAAAAAATTCAAGATGGAAACATCGGGCGCGTAAGATGTCAGGAAAGTGGAAAAATTATAAATTTCAGTTATTAAAAGCGGAGCAAAGAGGTAAAATATCCCAGACAATATGGACAACGATACGGCATATGTGATCACGATACCCAGAATTCTGCCAATTCCTATCTTTTGGAAATGAGGTACGGATGATTCCATAAAAGAAGCAATCACGATGGCGGTCAAAACCACCAAAACCAGATCTCGCAAGAACCAAAATAGAAACACAAATATAAGGACCAAAACAGCTCGGACTATGGTGCCGGTAGATACTGAAACAGAAGTAATATTTTCTTTCTCAGACATAGAAATATAATACCATAAAAACTAAAATTTTAGAATTTTCAAGAAAGATGCCTTTTCTTTAAACGGCCCAATGAGCGCCAAATTCAGCTTTTTGTTTTGGAAAATTTCCTTGGCTAAATTTTGGATTTGTCCGGCTGTAACCTTGCGTATTTCTCGAGCTTTTTCTTCCAGATTACGGGATTTTCGTTTGAGGAGTTCTTGCCCGCCATAAAAGTTCGCGATGTCATCGCTTGATTCCAGGGAGAGCTTCATATTCCCTATCAGGCACTCTTTCACTTTATTTAATTCTTCTTCTCCCATCTTTTCATTTTTTAGTTTTTTACATTCTTCCAAGACCGCGGAGAGAACTTCATTTATCCTTTTATTGTCCACCCCGGCGGAAATCTGGAAAAATCCGTGATCGGTGTAAGTATCGTTGTAAGCGCGCACATAGTATCCGACACCCATCTCTTCGCGAAGCTTCTGAAAAAGTCTAGAGCTCATCCCACCACCCAAGACTCCCCCCAAGACCGAGAGCACGGCATTGTGCTTACTAAACAAATCATAAGTACGCATACCCAAGACGAAATGCGTCTGGTCCGTCTTTTTGAAATTTACTAGCGCTTCGGGTTTTTTCTGAATTTCTTTTACCTTCACTTTGTTCATTTTCTTGCCTCGTTTGATGACTCCGAAAATTTTATTTGCTTCGCGCAGTACTTCTTTCTCTGTCACCGCTCCTGCCACCACGAGCACGGTGGCTTCTGGTAGGTAATGCGCTTTTTTGTAAGCAACAAAATCGTCGCGTTTCATATTCAAAATATTTTTCTTGGTACCGGCGATATTCCACCCCGCCGGAGTGTCTCCATAGAGCAACTCCATCATCAAGTCTTGCACGTGCCTGTTCGGCAGGTCTTCATACATATTTATTTCTTCTATAATCACACCCTTTTCCTTGTGCATTTCCGCTTCGGGAAAAGTGGAATTCAAATAAATATCTGAAACGATTTCAAATATCTTGCTGAAATGCTTCGCATCGGATTTAGCATAATATCCCGTGTATTCTTGAGCCGTGAAAGCGTTGTACTGACTACCGAGTGCGTCTAGCTCTTTTGAAATATCAATGGCCTTAGGCCTCTTGACCGTGCCCTTGAAGCACATATGCTCCAAAAAGTGGGAAATTCCGTTATTTCTTTTCTCTTCGTATTTGGACCCGGCCTCTACCAAGACGAGCACTGTCGCCGTAGGATTCTCCTTCATCGGAATAGTAACAACCCGCAGTCCGTTTTTTAAAACTTTTTTTGAGAATTTCATTATATTCTTTCTTTGATATAGTTTTTTAATTCAGAAACTTTTATTCTAGTTTGCTCTCCAGAGTCGCGATCGCGCACGGTCACTGCGTCATCCGAGAGCGTATCAAAGTCCACCACGATACAAAATGGTGTGCCTATTTCATCTTGGCGACGATAACGCTTGCCAATGTTGCCATTGTCGTCCCAAATTACTCGCCCGAATTCTTCCTTGAGCGGAGCAAAAACTTTCGTGTTGGCATATTCCACAAGTTCCGGTTTATTTTTAAGTAGTGGCGACACAGCGCAGATGACCGGCGCGATGTTTGGTTTGAATTTTAAATATGACCGTATTTCTCCATCTTTTTCATCCTCACGATAAGCAGAGAGCAAAATTGTTAATAACGCGCGTCCGACACCAAAAGTAGGCTCTATCACATGAGGAACTGTTTTCTCCCCTTTTTCTTCATCAATATAATCAAGCCTGTGACTTTTTAAATCAAAATCTGTTCTATATGCCAATCCAAAAAGCTCTTTTTTGCCGAAAGGAAAATCAAATTCAAAGTCTATGGTCCGGCTGGAATAATGCGCTCTGTCTTCTTTCTCTACTTCAAGTTCATGTACCTTAGACATATCTATCCCCACTTCTTCCATCCATTCAAGCATCTCTCCTCTCCAGTATTCAAAATATTTCTCCCAATCTTCACTTCTTATAAAATATTCTATTTCCATTTGTTCAAATTCACGAACACGAAAGATAAAATCTCGTGGAGCAATTTCATTTCTAAAAGCTTTGCCCACTTGCGCCATCCCAAAAGGAAGCTTGGGGTGAAAAGCATCTACGGTGTTTTTAAAATTTACAAACATACCTTGAGCTGTCTCTGGACGAAGATAAACCACAGAGCTACTGTCATCGCTCGCACCGATATGCGTCTTGAACATCATATTAAATTGCTGTACTTCTCCAAATTCACCCCCGCAATCCGGACACTTTTCACTTACCTGGTCAGCACGAAACTTATGATGACATTTCTTACACTCCACCATTGGGTCTGCAAAACCCGCCACGTGACCAGAGGCTTCCCATACTTTTGAATTCATTAATATCGCCGCATCAACGCCATACATATCTCTACGCCCATCTACAAACTTCTTCCACCAATGCTGTGAAATATTATTTCTTAAAGCAACCCCGAAATGTCCCAAGTCCCACGTCCCCGCTAGACCCCCGTAGATTTCCGAACCTTGAAAAATAAACCCGCGTCTCTTGCAAAGGGAAACTATTTTTTCCATTAAATCATTTTCTTCCTTTTTATTTTTTTCTGACATATTTTTATTATTATGGAATCACGACGCCTCCGTTCTGAGGAAATGCGGGGTCGCCATCAAGCTTGGTGGAAAGTCCGGCTTTGTTTACTCTCACATCTACATTAGCAAAATCGTCATGGCCAGTCAAAATCGCATCATTGATGATAGTCGGGGTCGCGCCAATCTGAGAAACCGATGGTTTGAATGCCAGCTGGAAAGAAACCGAACGCGCTGCGCCATTTATACCCGCGCCCCTAGGAATTCTGTCCGCGTTCCAAACTATTTCCCTGGTGGAAGAATTGTAAGTCAGATCTTCGTCTGCCGGTGAAATCGTCCCCATAAAGGTCATCCACGGCGGAATGGTGGAATTCACACGCACCTTGGAAATGCTGTTGGATGTATTGGATAGGCTCCAAACGACGGTGTACGTCGTCGGCTTTTCAACTTGGGGTGGGATGGAACCGGTGTTGGTAAAAGGTCCAGAATAATAGAGCGCTTTGCTGGAAAACCCGACATCGGAAATAATTCTTATAACAGCGGAGGAAGAATTTTGGAGCTCACTCGTAGAAAAGCCCTCTACTGATTGCTTACCCGAAACATCTACCTCTATGTTGATGGAAGGATTGGTAAGTATGCCTCCCGCCGCAGAAAACAACGACAAAGGAGAAAAGAAAAAAGTAACTGAATCGGATTCTCCCGGGTCAACTTCTCTTAACTGATTCTGTGAACTTCTGTTCCAAGTTATGGTGTCTTTGGATGAATCATAAAATCCCCCCTGCGCTATTATCGTCTTCTCGTTGAAAGCATTGCCGGAAATTTTAGCTCTTACTTCCATATCATTTATTTTGGTGTCAGAATTATTTACAAAACGTATTTCGGCGTTTATTGAGGTCTTCGCATCGGTGGCATATTCTCTTTGGGACACACCATTGATGTACAGATTGGCTTCAATAAAAGGCTTTTTGACTACTAGTGTGTTCTTTACGGAGTTAAACACCACCCCGATGACAGATTTATCCGTGGCGGATTGTGAACCGCTGGAAACGGTAAAAGTCTTTTCTTCCCCGTCAAAGACATCAACCATCTTGCCTGAAATGGATATCTCGTGTTCCCCACCGGGAGCCAGATCTCCCAGATTCCAGACATTGTTGCCGAACGAAGGCGCCGGAGTGGACTTTATGAAAGAAAATCCCACCGGGTAATCAAGCCGTACGAGTATCTTGGGAGCGGGAGTGGTGGCGTTGAGAGAAACCTTTATCTTTAAAACGATATCTTGATTGGGACTGATGGTGGCGGGGGCGTCCATAGTAAGGTTTATCGGAGTGGAATTTATATTTACTTCATAAAGTTTCTCCTTCACGAAAATGGCGTTGGAACCTGAAACCCTATACTCCAGAGTTATCTTTATCGGGCGAACACTGCCCTGCTCACCGAAAAGCGTCAGTTTTAAATTTTCATTGCGTACCGCTCCGGCTGGAATCGTGCCCAGAGATTCTCGAAAACGCTCCGTGTCTGAAGATAAGTCTGAAGCGGAACCCTTCGGGTATTCCACCACGAGATCAACCAAATCAAGCGGAGAACTATTTTTGTTGGTAATACCGATGATAAGCGGAAGTTCTTCTCCGCCGGCGGTGAAATTGTTTCCGATGATGGATATGTCTATATTGTCGTTGGAGACCGTATTGCTCCCGGCGAAATAAACATACGCCGCATATCCCAGAGTCAAAACAAAAAAGCTGATTGAAAAAATAAAAAACTTTTTAAACATGGAAGTTTTCATAAAAAATTTCTCCGTGGCGTCAGACCCAGTCTTTTCTTTTGTTTTCCAAGAATCCAGCACCTCTCGCTTGTTTAGATGAGAAAAGCTGTCGCGGTGTTCTATTTTGGTTTGATAGCTTTTACTGAAGAGCTTACCCTTCAATTCTTCAAGCCTATTAAGCTTATTTCTGTCGTTCGTGGACATATGTATGATTGTACCATTCTGGAAGAGATTTTAAAATCCCCGCATCTATAAATGTGTTTCCTTGAGGGCCTTGTTGATTTGGTTCAATACCTGAGATTTTGATTTAGTAACTTCAAATATCAGATTTTCTTCAAATGGAGACTTGATGAGGTTCTGCAATACCGCATTGTCGCCTATGTACCCCAAGTTGTTTAGAATTCGTAAGACGAGAATAATTTCTATATTCTGCAGTTCTTCTTTCGCCGATTTTTCCAAAACAGAAAAACCGTTTATCAAATCGGAAAACAGAGCCTGGTTCGGCTCAACTCCCGCAAGTAATCTTTTCAATAATTTTGCAATATTTGATACAACCTCCAAAGTCCCGCGATTTTTAGAAAGTTTTTCAAGTTTATTTGTTTTAGAAGCGCTAGTCACTCGCCAGAAATCCTTGCCTTGCACCAAGTCAACTTTCACGTAAGCGAAATCTTGCAAAATGAAACGCAGTTTGGAGGACATTTTGCGCACGCCCTGCGCCGAAGCATAAATCATCCCCAAATCGCGGGTAAAAATAAAATAATACTTCCCCGCCTCGCCATAAGGCTTACTCCCCAATATTATCCCTTCTGTGTGGTGTATATGGTGCATTATTAATTTAAATTATCATCAAAAAACTTCTTTAAACTTTCTAAATCTTTTTTATCATTATCATAATAATAGGTATTAATTCCGACTGATTGCGCACTCTTTACAGCGTCAGGATTATGTTCAAAATAAATTACTTCATCTTTATTTAAATTAAGTTTCTCCAACATTATTTTGTAGTACTCCGGATTTGTTTTTTCTGGATTGTGTTTTAATGTAAAAAATTTATATGGCACTTTATTTAAACCATATAATTCATATTTATCATCATTAGCACCGGTTAAAATTATTTTAGTATTGGGATACGTTTCAAGTAACTCATACATACCCTGAAAAATCTCAAACTTTTCTCCTTTTTCTATAATAAAACAATCTACTGCATCAACTAGAATAGTTTTCATGTTCTTATTTTACCACAAAATTTTTTAGCCCTAAGACTAGAGACGAGATAGCTTCATCAGTTATATCCGATGGCTTTATTTTGCATTTTGTGAAGATTTGCTGTTCAAGTTCCAATAAGGAATTTTTAATAAAAATATATTTTTCTTCTGACATAAGAATCCCGCGATTTTCAAGTCTTTTTCTGTTCTCTATTAGTCTCTCTTCAATAGAAGTTACCCCAAAAGGTGCAACGCGTTCATCCGAATAAAGACAAATTTTTATCACCCAACTATTATTTTTTAAAATATTATCGCTATCGTATGGGTTATCATTATTAAATGATTCAACGATGGATACTATTTTATCAAGCTTTAATTCTTTCAAAATAGACAGGGTCGCCTCATGCACATTTTCCCCGTATTTTTCAATATATTCACTTTGTACTTTTTTCCAATATTCAAGTTTTGGCTCTAAAAGTCCCAATGGGGAGTCCCATTTAAATTTTATTATATTTCCCATATCATGAAGCAGACATGCAGTGATAATTTCTTCGTTTGGAAGTGATTCGTTAAAATTGTCACAAATCAAAGACGCCACAGCCGCTACACGAAACATATGCTCCTGCAAATTAGGCATTATTTTATACTGAGTATATATTTCTGAAATTTTTCTCATTTATTTCTCAATTTTTACCTTAAACATTAGAGTATCTATTTTGACTTCTTCCCCTTCAATATTTTTGAATTCCACTTTGGATACCAAAACGGTTTTTTTCATATCATTTTCAAATTTTTGAATTAATTTTTTTCCAGCATCATCCGTTTCAAAAGTAAGCGCGACAACATCACTCGGAGTTAGCCCCATCTTTTTCCTCATATCTTGCAGAGCGCGAGCAAGTTCGCGATAATCCCCTTCTTGTTTCAATTCTTCGGTGATTCCTGTATCAAGCGATACTTCATTTTCAATATTTTCATTTTCCACTACTTCTTTTACGTTGATTTCATCTTTGATGAGTTCCGTGTATTCTTCACCTAGCGCAAAATTTTTGATTTCCAATTTGTAAAGAGGCTGACGAACTTTTATTCCAGCTTTTTGTCTAGCCTCCAGTCCCAGAGTCACAATATTTCTGGTTGTTTGCATATTTTCCAGAACATTAGATTTGCCAAAAGAGAAAAGCTTAAACGGTTTAGTCGGCCATTCCGTCAAATGCACACTCTCAACATCGTTCTCATTTTTTAATTTCAGCCAAATATCTTCAGCGGTGAACGGAGCAAATGGCGCTAAGACTTTTGCCAAAGTTTTCAATACATAATATAGAGTAATTTTAGCTTCTTTGTCTCCATCTTTAATCCTGTCGCGCGAACGGCGCAGATACCAGGTGGAAAGGTCTCCAATAAAATCACGAGTGGCTCTCGTTGGTTCAAGTAATTTATAATTATCAAGATTCTTTGTCGTAATTTCTACTAATTCATCCAACCTAGCCAAAATCCAAATATCTAAAATATTGCTTGATTTTTTGTGTTTTAAAATTTCTATCTCCTTATTTCTGTACAATTCATAAAACGCAAGCACATTATAAAGCAAACCAAAAACTTGTTGGTGAAGCAGAGCAACAGTCTTTTCATCAAAATTTTTAGATTCACCCGGTTGATTTACTGAATACATCCAAAGACGCAGAGTGTCCACTCCGTATTTATCCATCGCATCCCATGGGTCAACAATATTTCCGAGAGATTTTGACATTTTTTTACCCTTGGCATCAAGCAAGTGACCAAGACAGATAACATTTTTATACGCCTTACCTCGTCCCATTAGAATTCCGATAGCATGTAGTGTATAGAACCATCCACGAGTCTGGTCTACCGCTTCGGAAATAAAGTCAGCGGGATATCCGATGCCGTCTACCCATTTCTTATTTTCAAACGGATAGTGATCTTGCGCAAAAGGCATACACCCAGAATCAAACCACACGTCCATCACTTCTTTGGTACGTGTTAGTTTTCCTCCACAAGAACAAATAAGCGAGATATCATCTATATAAGGTCGGTGCAGGTCAATTTGTCCAGTACTATTTCTTGGCAATAGTGAAAAATCACATTGAAAAACTTCTGCATTTTGAATAGCGGGATACTTAACTTCAAGATTTTGGAATTCTTCTTTTTCGCTAAGCGCTTCATAAGCGGACAAAAGAGCGCGAATCGGATATTCGTGAGAAATTATCAAAATATTTTTCCCTGAGTATTTTTTTTCCAATTCGCTTAGAACACCAATCATTCTTTTTCTGATATCCTCATTTTTTTCATCTGGTGACTTTATTGCTTTGGCTTCCCGCAGTTCCTCATTAAGGATTATTTTATCTTTTCCCAATTCCAGGGCATCAGCCACGACTTCTGCTGTTTGCCTTGTCCTGGTGAAATTAGAACTAATGATAATGTCCGGTTTGTTTTCTAAATTCTTGGCTTTCGCCCTTACTTGTTCTCTGCCCTCATCTGTCAACGCATCATTTAAGTCACCTGGTTCCAGGCTATCTACATCTTTCATGTTGGCAATAGAACCACCATGTCGCATCACAAAATATTTATTGCCAGATTTCTTTGTTCTATTCTTTAAATCTTCAACATTTCCAATTACATCAATCTTTTTACACACTTCACAAACCCAAACCGGAAACGGAGTTCCCCAATATCGTTCGCGAGACACAGCCCAATCTTTTATTTCTCTCAGCCATTCCCCAAAGCGTCCATCACGGATATGAGCCGGTTCCCAATTTATTTCTTTGTTCTCGGCTATCATTTTTTCTTTAATTTTTGGGTCCGAAACTTTCACATACCAAGAATCTCGTGCATAGTAAATAAGCGCTGTGTGGCAACGCCAGCAGTGCGGATATGAGTGCTCATATTTTTCTTTCTTCAAAAGAAGTCCGCGATTCGCCAAATCCTTGATGATATCAACCGCAACTTCTTCATCTTTTACAAATCTACCATCAAAAACACCTGTGCCTGGTAAAAATTTACCGTCCAAGCCGACTAAGTGGTGTTTCGGTAAGCCAATCTTCGTACCAAGTTCAAAGTCATCTTGACCATACATTACCGCTGTATGCACTACCCCTGTTCCGTCTTCTGTTGTCACAAAATCCGCATCATAAACCTGAAAAGCTTTCTTCAATTTCGGTTTTTCACTTTCAGAAATAGTATTTGCTAGATAAGGATAGAGCGGTTCATATTCCAACCCGATTAAATCTTTACCTTTTAGTTCCTCAATAATCTCATAATTTCCAGCAATTATTGAGAGTCGCGCTTTTGCCAGAATAAAAATATCACTTCCAAATTTTATTTTTACATAATCAATATCTTTACCGACAGCCAACGCTACGTTACCTGGTAAGGTCCATGGAGTCGTGGTCCAGGCAAGAATATAAGTATTATTCTGTCCGACAACCTTGAATTTAATCGTAACGGATAAATCTTTTACATCTTCATATCCCTGTGCAAGTTCGTGAGAAGACAAAGCGGTTCCGCATCTAGGACACCATGGTACAACTTTGTAGTCTTTATAAAGTAAACCCTGTTCGTTTATTTTTTTGGTTATATTCCAAACAGATTCAATAAATTGATTGTGATAAGTAACATAGGCATCTTCCTGATCCACCCAATAACCTATGCGTTTAGTGAACTTATTCCAAACATCCAAGTACTCCCAAACGCTTTCCTTGCATTCTTGGTTGAACTTGGCAATGCCATATTCTTCAATTGCCTTTTTTGAATTTAAACCCAGCTTTTTTTCTACCTGAAGCTCCACCGGCAATCCGTGCGTGTCCCACCCACCCTTTCGGCGGACATGATATCCCCGCATCGTCTTATACCTTGGAATTACATCTTTAAACGCTCTTGCTTCTAAGTGATGAATCCCTGGTTTCCCATTTGCAGTTGGCGGTCCTTCATAAAAAATGAATTCCTTTTTCCCTTCTGATTTCTCTAGTGATTTTTCAAATGTTTTATTCTCTCGCCAAAATTCCAAAATCCGTTCTTCACGGAGAGCTGATTCAGATTTAATTTTAGGTTTATTCTCCTCACTCATTATTGAATGATTTTAACACAAAATACCTCTTTTTACATCTTTTTTAAAATGCCTCCTCTTTTTTCCTCCGCACGCAACAACAAAATTATTGTGCATTTTTTTAAGTTCTTCCGTAAATAAACTGCCGAAAACCTGCACAGCTTCTTCTGATTTTTTCTTAAAATCAATATCTTTTTTTAAGATTACCGGATGAACCTTGAGAGCATGCTCATTGATGCCGAGGAGATACAATCCTGAAAGCCTTCGCACTCTTGAAAGTGCCACATAACCCTGCCCAAACTCAAACACTTGCGACAAATCCATCACCGCTGCATCCATACTCATCCCCTGGCTTTTGTGTACTGTGATAGCCCAAGCGAGGCGAAGTGGAACTTGCGTTATCTGCGCGCGAATCTTGCCATTTTCTTCAACACTCCAATCCATCGGCGCGATAGTAATGTCACGTCCCCTTCTAGTCTTGATAATCGGATATCCACTAAATTCTTCAAAGCCAGTCACGACACCCAGGGTACCATTCACAAACCCTTCTTTTTGATTATTTTTTGTACACATCACCACCGCCCCTGTTTTTAATTCCAAAACTTCCGGAGACAAGCATCCTTTTTTTAAAGTTTCAACTATTTTATCGTTTCCACCCGAAAGCATTTTAAAAGATTTTATTTCTTCTTCTATCTTTGTAAGCTCGACATTATTTACTCTATCTACATCTACATTATGCGAAAAAAGTTTAGTGACATTCATAGTTTCCTTGGGCATATTTTCAAAATCTATTTGTCTTGAAGATATAAGCTTGTGATGATTTTCTGTAAAATTATTTGCGCGAATACCAGAAAGCACCGAGAGAAAATCTGCATCATCTTGACGATGCTGTTCTCCTAAATAACAAACCACCAATCGTGCTCTATCCCAAACTCCTGAATCATAAGCAAAAATTCCCACAGGTCGGACCTGTGGAATGAGTAAGTTTTGTTTGTTTTTATCTTGTATTTCTTTTGCATCTTTTTTTACAATTGGCGGTAATTGAAAAAAATCTCCCACCAAGACAATCTGGATTCCGCCAAAAGGTTCATCATTTTGTTTTGTTTCCCGACAAACCATATCTATCATATCAAGCATGTTGGGAGAAAGCATGGAAACTTCATCAATAATCAATACTTTCGTGCGATTTACTCGCCTTACGATATATTCACTGCTCGCTATTTTATCCAGATCATATTTATCTAAATTTGTTTTGATTCCAATACCACTCCAAGAATGGATAGTCATCCCACCTATGTGTGTCGCGGCTATACCCGTGGAGGCGGTAATAGCCGGCTCAATATCAGAGTCGCGAAGATAATTTACAAAGTTATTTATGGTATGAGTTTTACCAGCTCCCGGCTCACCGGTTAAAAATACATTTGCACCAGTTTTTAAAATATTTAAAGCTTGCTCTTGGGTCACGTTTTATTTTACTACATTTTCTTTGGAGTAGCGATGCCGAGGAGGTGAAGTCCTGTCTTCATTACGAAAGAAAAGGCATAGGTGAGAGCCACTTTATAGGAAGAAGTTTTGTCTTCTTTGCTTACGATGACCATATTTCCATAAAAGCTATTATAGGCACGGGCAACTTCAATCAAATAATTTGCAATATAGTGCGGTTCATATTCTCGGGCTGACTTCAACACTATTTCGGGAAATTTATATAATAATTTTTCCACTTCAAAAGTTTCCTCCGGTACTGTTTCAAAATCCGGTAAAATATTTTCTTTTTGCGCTTTTTCCAAGACTGAATTTGCCCGGGCATAAGAATATTGCAGATACGGCCCCGAATCCCCTTCAAAAGAAATTGATTTTTCAAAATCATAAATAATGTCTCCGCCTATGCTTTGTTTCAAAATTGAATATTTTATCGCCGACACACCGACGTCTGAGGCGACCTTTTCTCTTTCTTCGTTTGAAAAATCACGGTTCGTCATCCTCTCCAATATCGCATCACGTACATCATTTAAGAGAGCTTCCCCGGTAATAACATTCCCTTTTCTGGAACCCATTTTGCCGGAGGCAAAACGCATCATACCGTGAGTAATATGTTTCATTCTGTTTGCAAAATCCGGACGAATAAGCGATATGGCTTTTGTAACGACACGCATATAGTCCATTTGCTCAGTTGCGGTAACCACAATAGAAAGATCCATCCCAGGATTTGTTTTAAATTTCTCTTCAGTTAATCCAAGTTCTTTGGCCTCATATGTTGGCAAACCTTGCGAAGTGATAAAAACTCGAGTATGGAGCTGGGGCTCTCCTTCTTGATTGTATTTTTCCGCTTTGAAAACGACAGCTCCGTCTGATTCTTCGAAAACTTCTCCTATATTCGCACGGACAATATCCATCCCTATGGACATCATCTGACTTTCTAAAAAATAGAAGTCAAATTTTGTGCCGAGAGTTTTGTACAAATCCTCAAAAGCTTCCATCGTCACCTTAAAACCCCACGCATAGATTTCATTTATTTTCGGATCACTCTTGGCGTAAACTTTTTTATTAATTTCATCTATCTCTTTTTTCGCCTCTTCATTGTTCTCATATTCCCCTGCGCCAAAGACATACGCTCGCCCGATATTTGTCGCCTGTAAATTGTGCGAGCCTATTTTGCTTTGCAATTTCTCATTATTGAGCAAACCATAGAGGGCCTTCGCGATATGGAGCCCCACGTCCCCCTGATAATTTGCCCGCGCCATTTGCGCCCCCGAAAATTCCAAAAGACGAGAGATGGATTCACCGATAGCATTACTCATCAGGTGACCTATGTGAAAAGGCTTAAATGGGTTGGGTTGGGTATAATCAATCATGACTTTTTTCCCGTCCATAAGATTATTCTTCCCGAAATCTTCCGCTTTGTTTAAAATTTCTTCAACACTGTTTGCAAAAAATTTCCTAGATAAATAGAAATTTATAAAACCATTTCCAGCTATCACAATTTTTTCTATATTTTTATCCACATTGAGCCTGTTTATTTCAATGACTATCTTTTCAGCAAGCTCTTTTGGGTTTCTTTCAATGCCTTTCGCGATAGCCAAAGCCACGTTGGTAGAATAATCCCCATTTTTCAAATCTTCCGGATGTTCCAGCGCAATATCGCTCACTTCTATCTCAAGATTCTTCAACGCGTCTTTTATTAATTTTTTTAGCTGATTTTCCATTTGTGTTGCATAATTATTTAAATCCCGTTGTGCCAAAACCACCACGACTATTACCCTCCATAAAATTTGTTTCTTCCCACTCAGCAATTTCTATTTTTACAAAGACTCCTTGGCCAAGTCTTTCTCCTTTTTCTATTTTAACACTATCATCAGTCAAGTTATAAACTTGTAACAATATCTCGTCTGAATCTCCGCAATAATCATTGTCTATATACCCCGTACTGACTAAAAGCCCTTTGCGTTTGAGTGTGCTGGAACGATCTTTGATTTCAAGCATGTATCCTTTAGGGATAGCTAAAACAATGTTAGTAGGCAACCGTTCCGTGGATTTGGATGGCACATCAACCTCCAAACGAGAATACAAATCAAAAGCAACAGCTCCAGAAGTGAGATACTCCGGCAGTGGCAATGTTTTATCAACTCGTTTTATTTTTACTTTCATAATTTTTTAACTTTGATTTGTATAATTTTTAATAACTTTTAAGCTAACATTAAAAGATACGATGAAATCTTTCGGGTTTTCCATGTACCATTTTTCCAACTCTCCGAGAGAAATCCAACGGACTTCATCAACCTCAGATTCTTGAAGAATAAATTTTGTGTTGGAAGAAATTTTTGAAAAAAAGTATTGTCCGAAAAACTCATGATTATCCGACTCCCGTTCCTTTGGCCCGAGCGACAAATTGTCTAATTCAATTCCAATTTCTTCTTTTACTTCTTTTATTATATTACTTTCATAAGATTCACCCTCTTCCACTGTGCCTGCAGCTGAGGGACCCCAGATATTAGGAAAATTAACTTTATTTTTAGAACGTTTTGCTATTAAAATATCCCCTTTTTCATTTGTAATCCAAATAGCGGAACTCCTGGATATCTCCTTTCTTAAATCACGATCCTTGCGATCTTTATAGTATAAAACTATGTCATTTTCATCTACAATTGGAACTCTCATTTTATTTTAAAACTTTTTTAACTTTTTCATAAATCTCTTCATGGATTGTTTCACGGGATAAAATTTGTCCTCCGGGTGCGCATTCTATTTTAATGAAATTTGGAATTTCTTTTACTAATTTTTGGGCGCTTTTGCGAGAATTGATGAGAAAATTCACATCCGCTTCGTGCACATCTTTTTTCTTTTTCAAATAAGCGCGGTGCATTTTACTGCTGTCACGTTCTTTCAAAAGTCGTAAAACGATATCTGTAGGCAAACTCAAATACAGAGTAACGTCCGGACGAGGAATACCGAAAACCTCGTATTCCATCTTATCCAGCCATTTTATAAAATCATTTCTCTTTTTCGCGCTTTTAATTTTTCCCCCTTGGTGAATCTGATTCGCCGAAACATAACGATTCGCCACGACTATGTACCCCTTCTTCAGCCAACTTCTTAGTTCCTCGCTAGATTCAAAACGATCCGCCGCATATAAAACGGAAGCAATCTTCGGATGCACATTTAAGAAATTGTAATATTGTTCAGAAAGACAATGCCCGATAAAAGCGCCGAAGAAATTCTTATAGTATTCCGGAAAATCAACCACTTTTACGGTTCTTCCTTCCTTTTTTAACCTTTTTACCAAGAGAGCAACCTGTGTCGCCTTTCCACTGCCATCCGTTCCGTCTATTACTATGAGTTTGCCCTTTTTAGCCATTTAAAGATAATAACACTTCTTTGAAATACCTGTCCATCGGCTCAAGATTTTTAACATCCTCAAGAGAGAGCCATCTGAACTCCGAATGCTCCTCGCTTAACTTTACTTCTCCATCAGCAAAACCCGAATAAGTCAGGCGAACCACGTGTTTATCTGTCTTTAAAATATCTTGCGCGGTTATAAGTTTTGGTTCACCCGTAATTTCAAGACTTGTCTCCTCCATTACCTCCCTCTTTAAATTCTCCGGCAAGCTTGTTCCGGCATCAACTCTCCCGCCGGGAATGTCCCATTTGGCGCCAACTCCGGGATATTTTTCTGCTGAACGAAGAAGCACAAGGTATTTCCCGTCTTTATTTTTAAAAAAAATTTTTACCCCAACTTGCAAGTCCATATTATTTCTTTTTTATAATAATTTCTTCCTTGGGCTCTTCTTTCTTTAAATTCTGAACAATTTTTTGGGCAACATAAGACGATTCCATAAAATTTTTATAGTCCGCGGGACGTCTAAACTTTGCAAAAAGATTAGTTTTTATACCAGCTGGATATACTGCAATAACACAAACTTTTTCCGGTTCAAGAGCCATGCGAAGCGCATTTGTGAACCCCCTTGCCGCCCATTTGCTTGCTGAATAAGTTGAATGAAGGGGTCGTCCGAATAGAGCACTCATAGATATTATATTTACGATAGTTCCAAATTTCTGTTTTTTCATAACCTTCATTACTGAACGTGAACCATAAAAAGTTCCAAAAAAGTTAACTTCCATAAGTTCATGCGCTTGTTTAGAATCAATTTTTTCAATGGGAGCATCTTCAACATTAATACCCGCGTTATTTATCCAGATATCTATTTTCCCAAATTTCTTTATGGCAAAATTCGCAAGCTTTTGCATATCAGTTTCTTTGGTCACATCGCCAGCACAGGCTACCGCTCCTATTTCTTCGCTTACTTCCCGAAGTTTTTTTACAGAATGTCCATTAATGACGACCTTCGCTTGCTCACTGATAAATTCCGAGGCCAAGGCTTTACCGAGCCCGCCAGTTGATCCCGTAATAACTACAACTTTATTTTTTAAATTCATCCCAGTAGTAAAATTTTAATTGATAATATTTAATGGTTGTGTCTCGTAATCAAAAATTTACTACGGGACAGGTAATAATTTTATACAAATTTCTTTGGTATTGGAAATTTTTTGGCTAAATTTTTAATTTCTTTATGCACGGATTCTTTTATCTTTTTATTATCCCTCGGCCGTAGCCCTATGGGCGAGGCTTTATTTTTCAAAACAACAATCATTAATTCGGCAACTTTTTTACATTCTTTCTCTTTAAATCCTCTAGTAGTGATGGCTGGTGTGCCAAATCTAATCCCCGAAGGGTCTAAAGGCTTCCTAGTATCCCCTGCGATAGCATTCATATTGAGTGTGATGCCCACTTCATCTAGCACCGTCTGCGCTTCTTTGCCAGTGACGCCCAGAGAACCGAAAACGTCCGCCAAGATAAGGTGATTGTCTGTGCCACCTCCGATCATCCGAATTTTATTTTTACGAAAAACCTCTTCCATTGCTTTCGCATTTTTCAAAATTTGTTTTGCGTATTTTTTATATTTCGGAGTCATCGCCTCTCCAAAGGCTACGGCCTTCGCAGCAATCGTATGCATATGCGGACCACCCTGAATTCCGGGGAAAATTGACTTATCAATCTTTTTCGCTATTTCTTCATTCTCCCGAGTCAAAATTATTCCCCCGCGTGGTCCACGAAGAGTCTTGTGGGTCGTGGAGGTAATGATATCAAAACCATCATCAAAAGGATTACGAAGTACCCCAGCCGCAATGAGCCCCGCGATGTGTGCCATATCCGCCATAGTCACTGCTCCGACTTCCCGGGCAATCTCTACAAATTTTTTATAATTCAGAGTGCGTGAATAAGCAGAAAATCCGGCCAGAATTATTTTTGGTTTATGTTCCAATGCCACCTTGCGCAAATCCTCGTAATCAATTTCTCCCGTTTCCGGATCTTTCATTTTGTAGGTAACGAATTTATAAATCTTTGCCGGCAAGGTCATCGGATGTCCATGAGTAAGGTGTCCTCCGTGCGATAAATCCATTCCTAGCACAGTGTCCCCAGGCTGGAGTAATGCAGCATAAACAGCTAAGTTCGCCGGAGCTCCAGAATGTGGTTGAACATTCGCAAATTTACATTTAAAAAGTTTACAAACACGTTCTATCGCGAGCCTCTCCACGGCATCAGTAAAGTCTTGTCCGCCATAATATCTACGTCCTGGATACCCCTCGGAGTATTTGTTAGTAAAAACAGAACCATTCGCCTTTAGAACGTCTTCTGAAACATAGTTTTCGGAAGGAATTAACTCAAGCCCTTCTCTTTGCCTTTTTTCTTCGCTTTTAATAAGTTTCTCTATTAGTTTATCTCGCATGTTTTTATTGTATCACGTATCACTTTATTTATAAAAAACCTCTTTTTTGCCATCAGATTTCATAATTATAGTACCAAGTAAATCCGTTCTTAAAATCTTTGCCCCAAATTGAGTAAGGGTATCGAGCGTATCAGGGTGCGGATGCCCATATTTGTTATTCTTGCCGTCTGAGATAAATGCATATGTGGGTGAGACAGCTTTTACAAAGGACGCAGATGAAGAAGTACGCGAGCCATGATGCCCCACTTTTAAAATTGTACTCGCAAGTTGTGCTCCTGTATTTTCCAAAAAACTATTCTTGAGAATTATTTGTTCTGTTTTGGTGGGTGCATCACCAGTAAGCATTATCGATGTCTTACCATAAGTCAAACGTGCCACGACAGAACCATCGTTTGTCGCCCAAGTTGAAACATCACGATCGGGAAATAAAATATCTACGAAAACATCACCACCCATATCTAATCTCATTCCCTTCTTTGCTAAAATAGAAGGTATGTTTTGTTTTTTAATTTCTTCTTTTAAATTTTGAAAAGTTTTAGAATCACTCGATGTACCAGAAACAAAAACTGCTCCAACTTTGTAACTTTTAAAAATGTCCGAAAATCCACCAATGTGGTCCGCATCCGGGTTGGTGATGATGATTGCGTCTATGGTTCGGTCAAATGGAGACATCAGTCGGGAAAGCGGACCCAAGACCTTGCGAGCCGGTCCGGCGTCAAACATAATCTGGGTGCCGGTGGGTGACTCAATAAAAAGCGCGTCACCCTGACCCACATCAAGCATCGCGAAGGTAAGAACCCGACGGGAATTCTGCCAGTCTAAACGCAAAAGAAGGATATCAACCAATAACAGAATAAAAAACAAAAGAAGAAGGCGATATTTTTTACCACTTTGAAACATGATACAATGTTAACATATAAATTAACCTGCTCTGGTATAAACTGGGGCGAATGTAAAAAATTATGAAAAAATTTGAAGAAGTAAAATTCAATATAGGAAAGTTAAAAGGAATATCGGCCAAGAATATTGAGGAGCACTTAAAGTTGTATGCCGGGTATGTAAAAAATACAAACCTTATCCTGGAAAAAATTCCCGAATACGAAGGCTACACCCAAGAAGATGCTTTCGCGCCTTATGTTGTAAGTGAACTTCATCGCAGGTTTAGTTTTGAGTTTAATGGGATGCGAAATCATGAATATTTTTTCAAATCTTTAGAGGGTGGAACAAAAGAACTACCTGTAAACTCACAACTTAAAATAGCTACAGAAAAAAACCAATCTTTTGATGCTTGGCTCGCCGGTTTCAAAACCTTGGCAGTGACCCGCGGAGTGGGCTGGGCAGTGCTTTATTGGGATAAAAAAAGCGAACAATTAATTCCTGCATGGGTAGATGAGCACCATATGGGGCAACTAAACGGACTGTCCTGGATTCTCGGCATTGATATGTGGGAACATGCTTTTGTTTATGACTATCCAACTTCAGAAAAGAAAAA
>CAZXCD010000002.1:48211-48455 GCA_964638985.1 uncultured Candidatus Saccharibacteria bacterium | reverse complement strand
CGATGACAAAGAGAACAACTATTAAAACAATTTCTAAAAATTTTTTCATTATATGAAAATCATACCATAAACAACGGTGCGCCGGTCCGAGCTCCTCCAAGCTCGTCCCGGCGCGATTCACCTAGTGGAAATGAGGGCCGTCCGCCCTGACACCATGCCACGGTTCCTTTGTATTGGGGCTGGTGGCAACCTCCCTCGCTTCTTCTTCGGTCTTCCCGAAGAACATCGTGCAGGTATGCCTACC
>CAZXCD010000002.1:43498-48201 GCA_964638985.1 uncultured Candidatus Saccharibacteria bacterium | reverse complement strand
CCCCATAGCAACCAACTTGGTTACCACCCCACCCTCTTCCAGGATGGAGGACTCTTCGGGAGTAAACGGAGTAAACTCTATCTTTTCGTTCATGGTACCCCTCCACTTCAAATTATACTCTCATTATAAAAAGAGAATCAGTTAAAAAGTGCAAAACTTTTTTTAAATTTTTATTTCTCAGTCAGAGTGTAGCGGTCCAGGATAGCTTCAAAGATTAAAGGAGCGACGATGGTAGCGTCGGATTCAATTACGAACATCGGAGTTTCTTTCGTCAGTTTATCCCAAGTGATTTTCTCGTTCGGAGTAGCGCCGGAATATGAACCATAGGAAGTGGTGCTGTCTGAAATCTGACAGAAATATCCCCAAGGTCGCACCGGCTTCTTCAAATCATATTTTATAGAAGGCACTACGCAAATTGGGAAATCTCCAGAAATTCCTCCGCCAATCTGAAAGAACCCAAGCCCTGCGCCACCCTCTGAAAGCTCTTGATATTTGTCATAAAGATACATCATATATTCCACACCGGTTTTTATCACACTCGGTTTTATTTCTCCGGCTTTACAATACCCGGCAAAGATATTTCCGAGGGTTGAATCTTCCCAGCCCGGCACCACGATAGGCAAGTTCTTTTTTGCAGCTTCCAAGAGCCAGCAATGTTCCGGATTGCCTTCGTATTTACCTTTCAACTCATCGGACAAAAGTATTTGATAAAAATATTCGTGCGGGAAATATCTCTCGCCTTTCGCTTCCGCTTCTTTCCAGCGTTTTAAAATAATAGGCTCCATCACCCGGAAAGCCTCTTCTTCCGGGATGGAAGTATCCGTCACTCGTCTCTCCCCTCTATTTAAAAGCGCTTCATCATCTTCTTTGGTAAAATATCGGTAATCGGGATAATCCTTGTAGCTATCGTGCGCCACCAAGCGGAAAATTGATTCCTCCAAGTTTGCCCCGGTACAAGATACCGCATGAATCTTGCCTTCTTTAATCATAGAGGCCAAAGTAATCCCCATCTGTGCGGAAGACATCGCGCCTCCCATAGCGAGGAGCATCTTGCCTCCATCGTCCAAGTGTTTCTTGTAAGCGAGCGTCGCATCCTTCATCGCCCGAGCGTTAAAGTTATGGAATAATTTTTGAAATAAATCCAAAATTGATATTTCGTTTGACATAAATACATTATATAAGATTTCCTCAATAAAAGGCAATCCGTCGGGTGTTGGACACCCGACGGATTGCCTTTTACTTTAAATTATGCAATAATAGAGTATATATGGATTTAATAGCAACTATTCTGCCTTACACGCAGATTATCCTTTCAGTAATATTGGTCACGGCTATTTTGCTCCAGCAATCCGCTGCCGGCATGGGGGGCGCCTTTGGTGGAAGCGATGGTGACTCTTTTCGTCATACCCGCCGAGGTTTTGAAAAATTCCTTTTCTATTTAGCTCTGGCCTGCGCCATTCTTTTTGCTTTATTTGCATTTTTGTCTATAATTATCTAGTAAGCAAGATACTTAGGCTTATTTAGTTGTTACGTTATAATTCTCAATATGGAAAATTTTTATAGTCGGATACGAAATTTCACACTACCAAAGAAAGATAAGATAAACGCCGCCCTGGCTTCTTTCTCCAGAAAGGAATGGGTCATTTTTGGTGTATTGTTTTTAACTCTTTTTATAAGCGCTACAGCCATAGTACAGAATGTCAATAAATCTCTAATGGTGAGTGTCCCCTTGCGTGGCGGTTCCGTCTCCATCGGCATCATCGGCACCCCACGTTTCATAAACCCGATACTGGCCACTTCTCCCATAGACCAGGATATGGTCGCGCTTGTGTATTCCGGCTTGATGAGAAAAAGTCCCGACGGAACGCTTATCCCGGACTTGGCGGAAAAATATGAAATGTCCAAGAACGGCTTGGTTTACACCTTCACCTTGAAAGATAAAATATATTTTCAAGACGGAGAACCTGTCACCGCTGACGATATTGTTTTTACCATCAACGAGGTAAAGGATTCAATAACCAAAAGCCCGCGCAGAGTAGACTGGGATGGCGTAAATGTGGCAAAGATAGACGACAAAACCATAGAATTTACCTTAAAACAGCCGTACTCATCATTCTTGATAAACGCAACGCTCGGCATAATGCCCGAACATCTATGGGGTGACTCTCCGATAGAACTCAACACCGCAAACATTTCTCCCGTCGGGTCCGGGCCGTATAAAATAGAAAACGTCATCCAGGAATCTTCGGGCATAATTAATTCTTTCGGATTATCCTCATTCAAAAAATTTATTCTGGGCGAACCATATATTAAAAATTTGAGTTTGTATTTTTATTCAAACGAAGAATCTCTCCTAGTCGCGCTCGACAAAAAAGAAGTAAATCAGATAAGCTCTATCACCCCGCTCAATGCAGATATTCTCAAAGAAAGGAATTATGAGATAGAGTCTTTAGTGTTGCCGAGAGTATTCGGACTTTTCTTCAACCAAAACCAAAACCAGCTTTTCGCCGACAAAGTAGTCGCCAAGGCCATAGACCGGGCCATTGATAAAAATAAAATAATCCGTGAAGTGCTTTTTGGATACGGAGTGGCTCTCGGCGAGCCGATACCTCCCAATATGATTGCTTACAGAGAGTACAAGGAAGAAAATCTTTCCCGCGAAGAGATACTGGAAAGCGTGCAAAATAGCCTACTGAAAAACGGCTGGTCCAAAGATGCGGACGGTTTCTTGCAAAAAACCATCACTGATAAAAATAAAAAGAAAACAACCACGGCCTTGCAATTTTCCATCTCCACGGGCAATGCACCAGAGCTGGTGAAAACCGCCGAATTGATAAAACAAGACCTGACGGCTGTCGGCATGAAAGTTGATGTTAAAACTTTTGAAGTCGGCAACCTAAACCAGAGCGTGATTCGCCCTCGCAAATATGACGCTCTCCTCTTCGGACAAATCATAACCCACGAATCCGACCTGTACGCCTTCTGGCATTCTTCCCAGAGGAAGGATCCGGGGCTCAATGTGGCGATGTACACCAACGCAAAGGTGGATAAAATTTTAGAAGATGCATTCATCACGGTAAACGAAGAAGAGCGAACAAAGAAATACATCCAATTTGAAGATGAAATCAAAAAAGACATGCCCGCCGTCTTCTTGTACAGTCCGAACTATATATATACCGTTCCGGGCGGCTTAGAGGGAGCTTCCGTAGGGCATATCGTCTCCCCTTCGGACCGCTTTCTAAACATCTATTCGTGGTACACCGAAACAGAAAATGTTTGGAAAATATTCTCCAAGTAAACTAATTAATAATTATCAGAAAAAATAAATAATAAATGACAAAAAAAACAAGACTGCAATTCAGTTCTCTCTCAAAAGATGAGAATGAAAAGCCCGCTCACATAGAAACCAAGCCCGCTTTGGGCGCTTCACACTCGGACCATAGACATCTACCGTCCGGGGACAGGAAAAAGACAACCAAGAGCTCCACTTACCAATACACCAAGAAAAGATTCGGACCTCCGACGAAGGGAGGTCGCCAGTTTGATGCTAAAAACCAATACAAAAACGCCAAGAATATCAAGATTCCCCCACCGGAAAAAGGTGTAATACGCATTATCCCCCTAGGAGGAGTGGAAGAAATCGGAAAGAATATGACCGCGATAGAAATTGACGACGACATCATCATCGTTGACGCCGGTATGCATTTCTCCACCGAGGCGACTCCGGGAGTTGATTATGTAATCCCCAACACGACTTACCTGGAAGAACGCAAGGATAAAATCCGCGCGCTTTTCATCACCCACGGACACTTGGACCACATAGGGGGCGCGCCTCTAGTGCTTTCACGCATCGGCAATCCGCCTGTCTATTCCCGCAAACTTTCCATTCTATTAATGAGAAAACGCCAAGCGGAATTCCCGCATCTGCCTGCTATGAAGGAATTCATCGTGGAAAAAGATTCGGTGATAACCTGCGGAAAAATAAAAGTCAGATTTTTCGGTGTCACTCACACCATCCCGGACTCAATGGGCATAATCGTAGAGACAGCACACGGATGGATCGTAACTCCAGGAGACTACAAACTTGATCAAATAGACGGAATTGTCACTAAAGAAGAAGAAAAGGAATACTCCATCTTTGATAAAGCGAAGGTTCTCCTCCTCTTGACCGACTCCACCAACATTGAAAACGAGGGCTTCTCTCTACCGGAAATAAAGGTGCACCAAGGATTAGAAAATTTATTGAAAAAAACACATGGAAGATTAATTATCGCCGCTTTCGCTTCACACATTACCAGGTTAGCGCACATCGTCAAAGTGGCGGAAGCTATGGGCAAAAAGATAGCCATTGATGGACGTTCTATGAAAACCAACATTGATGTGGCGATAGAAGCCGGCTTCTTCGTTCCTAAAAAGGGCGCCATCATTCCGCTTGAAGAAGCGAACAATTACCCTCCGAATAAAGTCGTCGTCTTGATGACCGGAGCGCAGGGTGAAGAATTCGCCGCTCTCAATCGCGCCGCTAACAAATCCAATACAAAGTTCGCGCTCCACAAAGGAGACACCATCATTCTCTCCGCTTCCATCGTCCCCGGCAACGAGCTTCAGGTGCAGAAGATGAAAGATAATCTGACCAGGTTGGGAGTCCGCATCATCACTTACCGCACCGGAGGTGAAGACTTCGTGCATGCCACCGGACACGG
>CAZXCD010000002.1:378-43488 GCA_964638985.1 uncultured Candidatus Saccharibacteria bacterium | reverse complement strand
ATAGGAAAACTCATCCGAAATTTTTCATCCCGATACACGGTCATCACTCAATGCTTGTACGACATAAAGAACTCGCAATGGAACTCGGGATGCCGGAGGAAAATATTGTCGTTCCAGACAACGGCTCCATCATTGAAATTTCCCCAGATGGAGGAAAAATAATATTGCGAAAAGAAAAAGCGCCAAGTAGCCCGATGATGGTGGATGGAACTTCCATCAGTGATACACAAGATGTCGTCATCCGCGACCGACAGATGCTTTCTCAAGACGGAATGTTTGTTATCATCGCGCTTATGGACCAGAAGACTGGCAAATTAAAGAAGTCCCCCGACTTAATCTCTCGCGGATTTGTTTACTTGAAAGAAAATCAAGAACTTCTGCGCCAAGTAAGAATCATAATCAAGAGCGGAGTGGAAGACACAGCCGCGAAAATGCACCAGAGCCATGTAAATGGCGGACAGATGGACTTTGACCAGATTAAAGCGGTTCTCGGCGAAAATATTTCAAAATTCTTATATCAAAAAACCGGCAAAAGACCATTGGTTATACCCGTGATATTGAGCGTCTAGTACGAAAATTATGCGAACATTACGAAAAACTACAAAAAATTAAACTGCGATGTTTAAAGATAATCCAAAATTAAAAAATATCTTCTTGATGGGTTTTTTGATATCTCTGCATCTGGCCTTTACTTCTTATGTCAATTCCAGTTTCCTCTCCCTCTCTTCCGGCGAGAAATATGTCGGCTTGATATATATGTTGGGTTCTCTCGCTTCCATCTCCGCGCTTTTCTTTGTCCCTTTAATGCTTCGGAAAATGGGAGGATACAAATTCCTCCTTTGGTCCTCGGGGTTAAACGCCCTTTCCCTTCTCTTTTTGTCTGTTTTGAAAACTCCCGCTCAAATTATCTTTATTTTTATTTTTTATTTTACTCTCAACAACATACTCATCTTTGCGCTTGATGAAATGTTGGAGATATTTTCTAGAAACTCTTCCACGGGAAAAGTGCGCGGACTGTATCTGACTTTCGTCAACTTGGCCTGGGTGATAGCGCAATTTTTCTCCGGCAGGACACTGGCGGAATTTTCTTTCTCCACTATTTATGTAGTCGGTTTTATAATTATGAGTGTTTTCTTCTTAACTACACTGTTGAGCTTAGAAAGTTTGAGGGATCCGAAATATGACAAAACCTTCGCTTGGCAATCATTTAAAAATTTTTTTACCAACAAAAATCTCGCTCGTTCTTATAAGATAAATTTCCTTCTGCAGTTTTTCTATGCTTGGATGGTCATCTATACGCCGATTTATTTATTCGCGCATTTGGGATTTGACTGGAAGGAAATCGGCGCGATTTTCACCGTCATGCTTCTCCCTTTTGTTTTTATTCAGTTTCCTCTCGGCCGGTATTCGGACAAAATTGGCGAAAGGAAAATGCTTATGATTGGATTTTTCGTTGCTGCCACCGCCACTCTGGCGCTCTTCTTCATAGACAAACACGAAGTATGGATATGGGCTCTGGCGCTCTTTCTCACGAGAGTCGGGGCCGCCACCATAGAAGTGATGAGTGATGTCTACTTTTTCAAACATATTGATAAGGAAAAAGATGAATTTGTCAGCGTATACAGAAACGCCGGTCCGACATCTTATGTCCTCGCGCCAATCACCGCTTTTATTGTATTCCTGCTGACCCCGTCTTTTAATTTTATTTTTCTCATCCTGGGAACTTTGATGTTTTATGGGGTCTATCTATCAAGCACAATAAAAAAGAGTGATATCTAGCAAGGGTAAAATTCTGATTGGTTATCTTAACCTATCATATATACTATACTAAGCGCAATCTACGCCATGGCGTAGATATGATCACTAGTGACTTCCCTAGTGATCACCCTAGGGATTTTGCATACCTTAAAGCTTGCCCGGGCAAGAATAAATAATTGAGCGAGGGAAGTCCTCACTTAGATACAGAAGATTGTGGATAAAATAAAGAACACCGCGTTGTCCCGAAGGGCAACGCGGTGGAAATGGAAGCGGGGATGGGTTCTTGTTCTGCACCTAGTCTCGCCGAGGCGAGAGAGGGGCAATTACCCCTTTAGGGAACCCGAAGGTTCCACCCTGGCTTCCGATTATCTTGTGATGACGGTTATGGGAGGGAAGGATTCGTCGAAGACCTCTTGCATGAGAGGCTTGGCGAACTCCGCCAACTCCTCGATGGGAACCCCAATCTTCTTTGCGAGGTTCCCCTAACCTCGCAGGGATTCGCCGGAGACCTTGATGCCCTGTTGACGCATCATTTCCTTTAGGAGCTTACGGGCGATTTCGAGTTTTCGTTCGGTGTTCATAAGACTTCCTCAATGTACGAATTACTACGAGGCTCTCGTAGCAGAGGTTATCAGATTCACCCGATAACATTCAATAAAACATATCATTAAAAACATCACCTGTCAATAGCTGTGTAATGGTTCAACAGCTTGGAATCACCCCTAGGTTTAAAGAAGAAGGAAGCAAGGCTTCCTTTTCTGTCATTTTCCCTATTTTTTAATCACCACCCCGCCATAAATGGCACCCCTCCTCCACAAGGAGGGGAGGAATTCAAGCACCCTCTCCTCCTTAATGAGGAGGAGTACCTGACTTTTAGTCAGGGGTGGTGGTAAGTTCCTCTTTTATTTTATCCACAACCTTCTGTGTTTCTGTGCTTATTTCCAAATTTGTAAAACGTAAAACTTTTATATTCAAACTTTCCAAATACTTGCTTCTGATTTTGTCGTATTCTTTGTTTTCTTTTTTAGAATGTTGCAAACCATCAATTTCAATCACCACTCTGTTGGTTGGACAGTAGAAATCTACAATATATCCTCCGATACTATGTTGTCTCCTGAACTTGAAGCCAATTTTTGAATTCTTAAGTTGTAGCCACAGCAGAATTTCTTCCGGCGTACTCTCATTTCTGAGTTCTTTTCTCCTTTCTAATAATTTAGTTACATTATGAATAATTTTCATGCGAATTTTTTATCCTCCCCTCCTTGTGGAGGAGGGGCATTTCGACTTTAGTCGAAAGGGGTGGTGATTGAGATTCTAATTTGAGTGGTGATTTTTTAACAAGTGATTTTTGTAGATATTTTCTTTATATGGTTTTAGCCGTACGACTTTCACTGGGACGCCTTTGTCTTTTAAATCTTTTTTTAAATTCTGCACATAGGCTTTTTGGTCGTAGCCGAGCGCGATAATATCCGGCCTTTCTTTTAGTATATGAGAAAAGGAATAATTCTTACCGCCCCAAACCGCCTTATCCACCAGCTTGTTGCCTTTTACCAAAAGCAGTCTTTCTTTTTCATTTTTGTCCGGATATTTTCCTTTGATTTTAAAAACGTTTTTATCTCTTGCGATAGATACGATTAAAAACGAATTCTTCGCCAGCTTTTTCGCTTGTTTGAAAAAATTCAAATGACCCTTGTGTAATCCGTCAAAGGTTCCAAATGTCATGATTCGCGTTTTTCCTCCCCTCCTTAATAAAGGAGGGGTTAGGGGTGGTTTTCTGTTTTCCACAGTTCTTTTTGACATCGTATAAGGTAAGTATATACTAAGTGAGTTCCTTTTTAAAAATATAAGAAATGATTTGGGGAAACTGGTTAGATTCCAGTGCAGTGCCGCTACGGTAAGCTCCGACGAAAGTTCGGAGACAAGCCCGACTACCAATCATTTTGTGTGTCCCGAGCAGGATAAGTCCTTGGTTTTTTGGACCCCAAATTCTGCTCAAAATTTATTCGGCAGGATTTTTTTATGTCAAAATTTATGAAAAACAAAAAAATAATTTTAACAATTGGATTAATTCTTGCTTTTATAGCTTTTTTTATATTTATATTTTTATCCCCCCAAAAAATTACCATTATAGCACCCCCACCCAACCTCCCCCTTGTTAAAGGGGAGGTGCCGGAGGCAGAGAGGGTAATAAAAGAAACGAAACCGACCCTAAAACCTCTTCTTGCCCAAAATACAGAAAATGTGACTGTCATGTTCGGAGAAGAAAAAATAACTCTATCCGTCCCCGCAAGTACCACCTTTTATGACGCGTTAATGAAAGCGAAAAATTCCGGCGGCATTACTTTTTCTGGGAAAAAATATCCCGGTTTGGGATTCTTTCTAACCGATATCGGCGCGCTTCATTCTGGGGATGGGAAAGACTTGCTTTATTATATTAACGGTAAAGAAGCGACTGTCGGCGTTTCTTCTTACGTGCTTAAGGATGGGGACATTCTTGAGTGGAAATTGGAATAATTTTATGAAAAAAATATTAAAAATGAGTTTTGTGTTTGTCGCGGTTTTATTTTTGGGTAGTTTTTATATAAATACTGTTTTTGCAGAAGGTGAAATAACACCGATAACCATAAATTTAAAAATCAGAAGCGGGGCAACTGTTTTCTTTGATAGTTTGGTGGAGCTTTTACCCACCGGAACCACAGAGATAAATGGACACACCCTGGACGCCCGAAGTGTGCTTTCAACTTTAAACAAGGCGGATTTGGGTGATGAAAATTGGAACATTTCTGACTTGCAATATTTTGAATCTTTCGGGAGTTTCCTTCTGAACTGTATAACCAGTTCCGTGGGTAATGATTGTTATGACTGGCAATATGCGGTAAACGGCGAAACACCGAGTAAAGGTATGGACAAAGAGATTCTAATTGGCGGAGAAACTGTATATGTTTATTTCAGTCCACAAAATAGAATCACCTTAAGCGCGGACACGATGACTACAAGCGACTCTCTCCTGGTGACGGCAGAAAAATATAGTTTTGAAGATAACACCTGGACCCCGGCAACCGACATCACGCTTGGAGTTACACAGCCCGATCCGGCAAGTTCCTTCAATCCACCCATAGAAATAATGACGAGCCTGACTGATACGATCGGACAAGCTACTTTCACATCCATACCTGTCGGATTATATGATGTGGGAATCAGAGATAATTTCGGATATTACTTTCCTACGAAACCTCTTACAGTAACGACACCCCCGCCTTCTGGTGGAGGAGGAGGCGGTGGAAGTTCCACCCCGGAACCTGAATTCAGCGCCACAGATGCGATTAATTATTTAAAAAGCGTACAGAGTGCGGACGGATCTTTCGGCGATTCTGATATGTACACAGATTGGGTGGCCATCGCATACGGCGCGGGGAAAGTGACCGACAGTTCTCGCGACTCCATTCTTGCGTATCTCAGTTCCAACAATTCAATCAGTTCACTTCTCACCGACAATGAACGAAGAGCGATGGCCTTGCTCTCACTCGGGAAAAATCCTTATGCTTGGGAAGAAGTAAATTATATTGAAGCCATTATTAAAGAGTTTGACGGCACCCAATTCGGCGATGTTGATTTGGTAAATGACGACATCTTCGCCCTAATTCCACTTGCCAAGACCGGCTATACTGAAGATGATGACACTATTATTAAGACCGTAGCTTTTATAATTTCACAACAACAAGGCAATGGTTCATGGGAAGATAGTGTGGACGTCACAGCTGCGGCAATTCAAGCGCTTAACTCCTTTGATTCAGTTGCGGGTGTTTCCGAAGCTCTTCTTAAAGCTACAACTTACCTTGAGACTTCTCAAAACAGCGATGGTGGTTGGGGGAACATTTCCGCCACAAGTTGGGCCATGCAAGCAGAAAACGCGCTTAATGCATCATGGACAAAAAACGGCAAAAGCGGGATTGATTACCTGGCAGAACAACAAACAAACGCAGACAATGACGGCGCCATGCTTCCCCCTTCGGAAACTTTAGAAAACACGATATGGGCTACCAGCTACGCCATACCCGCGGGCTTGGGAAAAACTTGGAACGACATTATGAAATCATTTTCTAAACCGAAGGACGACAGTGGTTCTAGTAGGCATTCCACCAAAGACACAGACGAAGAAACCACCCCCACCACGGATACGGAAACCCCAGAGACAGTTTCGCTTGATGCTCAAATAAATCCCGCAATTGTTGAAGTTTCTCCTGTCCTTAGAATAGAAACTCCGGTTCCTAAAATCAAAAAACCGATAGCCACCAGTCAACCGACGATCACAGAGACATCAGAAACAACGTCCGGCTTACTTGCCGCCACAGCCGTGAACGCCTTGCAATCTACAAATTCCAACATCCCTCAAAACATTCCCCTATTTCTCGGAATCGTTTCCAGCATCGCTCTTCTTTTCGCTCTTCTTAAATTTTTCAACGTCTTTTAAATTCCACGATTTTTCCCGCCCGAATTTCAACCTTGTCCGCTTTGCGAAGTTTCCCTAGGGTTCCCCTAGGTAGGATATCGTAGTGCTTTATCTTGTCCAGTTCTTCATCTATCCCCCACAGGTTGCCGTCTTCCCTTTCCCAACCTTGTTCAAAAGTATTTAAATTAAGGAGTCCAGAATATTTCCGGAGAGTCTTTACTCCGTTGTCTAAAAAATATTCGTGAAAGTATGACATCACGAGCTCGTGGATATTCTTATAAACAGGCTCACGATAACGCAGAACTGCGTGGTTAGTCTTAGAAAGCGCGCCCCAGAGCCCCCCAACCTTAAATGGGGCGATCACATGGTCATAGTCTTCTCTAATAGCCTTCAGGTGCATCACATACGGGGTAAAGCCGTGCAGAGACAAGATATAAGCCCCGAGCAGAGCCCCTTCCAGACAATGTGCATTCTTTGCCCTGAGAGTGAAAAGCGGAGACTTCAAGGTCTCTCCCTTCTCTTCAAAATTAAACCGAAGAGCATTCAAAAAATCCTGCGCCTTGGCCGGAGTGTTTAATTTTTTCAGCAGTGATTCTTCTTTTTTTGTAAACCGAAACATTTCTGTTGAAACTATTTCTTTTTAGCTTTTTTTGGTTTTTTAACATCCTTTCGGTATGCGTTGTTTCCTTTTCCCATATGATTCTGCGGAATCACGTCGCGCAAGTCCATTAAGCGCGACGCTATACCTAATTAATTAATAATATACTTTTATTATATCTCTTTTTTGTAGAAATGAGCAACCGATAATAGGGTTAGAAGCGAGAAGAAGGCCGTAAGCGCCAGCATCGGGATTGAAATATATCCGCTGAATACAGAAACCAGATGTTGATAACAAGACACACCCGAAGCATCACAGGGTAAATTTGAATTTGGGCCGAAGTAATAGAAAAAGTTCTGATAAATAGACAATAGAAAACCGACACACAATAGCGGCATCACATAACGAATAACCCTTCTGTCCTTATCCCACAGAGCAACTCCGAACATTAGCACAAGTGGAAACATAAATATTCTTTGCCACCAACACAGATAACACGGAAGGAAGTTCGCGACTTCGGAATACACCAGAGGGAAGACCGAGGCGAAAAGAGAAATCAAAAAGCTCAATACCAAGAAATGCTTATCAATAAAGTCTAAATAGAAATTCTTGTTTTTTTCTTTGGGTATAAAGAAAAGGAGAATTAGCGCGACCACTGAAAGAATTTGGAGGACTATAGCCCCCGAACCGAGAAATACATTCAAATAGTAAAGAGTGTTCAAATTCATATATGCAACTTATAGAGGCAACTGACAAGAAGTTTTCTCGGCTAGCTGTTCCAAAGTGACTTCTCCTGCAAGCCTTGAACCGTCGGCAAATTCCCAGGTGGGATAACTGGTTATTTTTTTATCTGCGCACATTTGCACCTGACCTCTGCCATCAGCAGTGGAACATTCAACATAAGGCAATAATTTTTGTGACGCGCCGAATAATTTCTTTGTAGCCTGGCAATGCACACACCAGAAAGCGCCGTAAAATACCGCCCCTTCGTCTTTTAGACAAGTTGCAAAAGCGTCATATTTACCCGATCCGACCGGTACAGTGCTATCCATCCTCATTACTACAGTGGTAATTGTCCCTAAAACTAAAAGAATTATTATAGAAACGAAAATTTTTATATTTTTATCCATAGTATATTTTATCAAGTTAGAAAATCTTTGGCAAGAAAATTATTAATCCAATTATTATTGAAACAAATACAGACAATAGTACCGCTGCAGCTGCTACATCTTTCGTATCTCTAGCATAAGGGTGATATCCGGGAGAAGTCAGGTCTATATCTATTTCAATAGCCGTGTTGAACACTTCTGAAACCATCACGAAGCCGATAGCAAAGATTAGAGCAACCCACTCAATGCCGGAAACATTAAAATAAAATCCGGCGATCACTACAGCCACGGCCGAAAGCACATGCACAGATATGAGCCTGGTCGTTTTCCAAACGATATACATCCCCCTGAAAGCATTCAGAAATTTCTGACCGTATTTTACCTCTCGCCAGGCTTTTTGTTCTTGTTTGGAATCCATATGTTAGTTAACCCTTAAAGCCCCCTCATTTTCACCACTTGAACTGATAATTTTCAATTTTTAATATCACGTTAAATTTAGTGGTTGCGTTTGCGCGGTTCAGTATCTCCATATGTCTGATCTTCATCACTAAAGATATATGCATCATATGCTTCAGAAAATTCTCTTATCTCGGGGGGCCATTGTTCTTCCGGAATTTTTGCCTCTTTGTATTCTTCAACCTTTTTCAAGAACGCAGTTTTTTCTTCGGGTTTATATTTTTTATATGATTTTTGGGGTTCAATTGAACCTCCAATGTTTCCTGTTTCCATGTGTGTATTATATCACACCTACTGATACTGTATATTATTCCCAAAAGACCGTCTTTTGGGAAACTTCATCAGATCCTTCAAACCACTCAAAAATTTCTTTTTGAAAATCTTTTCTATCGGAAAAATAATCAAGAAAATTGTCTCTGTCTAATATCTTATTTTCTAGTCTATTTACTAGCATATGATCTTGATAACTACTCCATCTATATTTATCAAGAAACGAAATCGCTTTATTTTTATCATGTATTCCCTCTTCTTTCCAACTTTTTTGAAATAATTTTACCGGATTCAAGTGAATATATGAAAAAAGATATTTTGCTTGTACTTCATTAGACACGCGAACAGACCTAAATCTGCCCTCAAAAAGTGAACCAGTGCGTTTATATTTTGCATTAATATATTTTGAATAGGCGGTACAAAGTTTACGCATAAAAACAGAGATATTATTTTCACCCAAAAGACCGTCTTTTGGGAAAGTAATATAAATATGAAAATGGTTCGGCATCAAAACCCAAGCCCCAATTGAAACTATCGTTTCTTCTCTATCAAAATCCCAAGCATCAATTTTTTTCTCAACTATGTCTTCACGAAAATTAATTTTTTTAACTGAATTGCAAAGATAGAGCAGTTTAACAAAATGACGATAATCGTCGTCATTGAAAAATATCTGCTGTCGGCTATTACCACGATTATAGATATGATAAAACTCACCCCGCACAAGCGGTGCCTTTCTGTATCCCATAAAACTATTATACCCAAAAGACCGTCTTTTGGAAAATCTTACTGATACTGTATATAGACCGGCTGGGGGGTTAATTTCAAGAGACTTTCGGGTGTCATTAATACTGTACCTTTTTCTAAAATGTCATTTTTGTAAAACAATTTAAAACCAGTAAACTGCACAGGTTCTTTATAGACGAATTGCTGATACGTATTTATCTTCTTCGCTTCCCCTCCCCAGCCATCCATATGCATCACCATCTGTACTTCGGACAAAGTATTAATCAGTTTGTAATTGGTAACCATTTTTTGTGTATAACGATGAATAATCAAAACCTTTGGTGTAAGTTTATTTTCTTTCACAATATTCGCCAGATAATTTGAAGCAAAATTTATATCCACGGCGTCTAAAGTCCCCACCACTTTACCCGGACGAATATCCCCTTTCATTGAAAATTCTGGATCTATACCTAAATGAACCTGAGGCATTTTTAAATACTTTTCCAATAAAGGAACCTCTATCTCCACTTTAGAAAAACCGAGCTGAATATCCAAGAAAACAATTGCGTTTATTTTCGCAGCTATTTTTAGCACTTTATCTATTTCAGTAGATGGCATACGAGCTCTGTATTTTCCATCAGCTCCAGCGCTACCCTGTGCCACCACAGCGATATAATGAAGGGCGGGAATGACAGGTGTATTTGGGTCGGCAATATTCCATTTATCCACTTCTTTTTTTAATCTTGCCAGCATTTCTTCTTCTTTATATTCTCCAAGCACTCCCATTTTGGTTGAATACAGATTGCCATAGTAAGCGATGATGCGATTAAAAGGTAAAATAGCTCCGGCATTGGGGTAAACAGTTTTGACGGGCCAGATATTGGGCGGGGTCGGTTTGGGAGGAATAGTTATGGTCGTTTCTACTCCGGTTTTCGGGTCTTTTACAATTTTCGTGGTCGGACCCGGGGGGACCGGGTTGTTGGCTATCTCGTTTAATTTTTTATCATAAGCGACAGTATCCAGTGGTTTGATTACTGGCGCAATAGGTTTATTTTTTATTTGAATGACTTCCGCGATTTGGTCGTTTTTATTGTAACGCACCACCCGGCTCAACAACGGAGAAAAGTTGAAAAATAAAATTGATAGAGAGACAGCCAGTATTAAAAAAGACCACTTTTTTTTGCTCATGCAAGAGCAAGTATACCCCAACACCTATTTTTTTCAAAATACAAATAGGTGTGGGGGTATAGAGGAAAAGGCTTCTTATTGCAACGTGATATTACCTGCCCAGAATCTCTTCTGCCGCGCTTCCCTTCTTGTAAATTATCAAGTCGTCTTTGGATTGTTCCCAGGTCTTTTGGATGGCCTCAAGGATCCTCCAGCTTTCAAGCACTTCGCTACTGGAAATAAATAAATCATGTTCCCCCGTTATAGTAGCCCTGATGACGCGCTCATAAGCTTTTGGTTCATGTTCTATATTAAAAATCTTTTCCTCGCCATTTTTATATTTGATTTTTATTTGCGTTAGTTTTTTATCAAAAGCTTTGCCCGTAGAAAGAACTATAGATACTCCACGCCACGCCGGTTCTATTGATGCCAAGTTGATTGAGACGAACGTTTCCGTCATGCTGTCCTTGTTGCCGACTTCATCGCGATATCCTTCATATTGGCCCCGCTTTACGCATTCATGCTTGCTAATATCACAGATAATTTTTAAATTTCGGAGCGCTTCTTCCCGGAGAGCAATGTCAAAGCTTCCCGCGAGCACCACAGAAACCATTTCAACGAGATGGCTCTGCACGAAGTCCTTCAACGCTCCGGTTTGCTCATAAAAATTCACTCTCCCTTCTATGTCTATTTTTTCAATCGCGGTTATTTCAATACCGGATATGTTGTTTCTGTCCCATTTTTCGGTGATTACCTTTTGCAAGGACTCTTTGGCCAGATAGTGGTCCACTCTATAGATTTGCTCCTCGGAAAAATATTTATCAATGTGCTGTATCAAACTTTGCGCGGACTTTAAATCCTTCCCGAAGGGTTTTTCCAGCATTATCTTTATATTATCTTTGCCGAAGTTGTCGCTGATTATTTTGACGACATCCGACACCGCCTCAGGCGGAATGGCCAGATGAAATATTTTCGCCTCATTTTCTTTTATTAAATTTTTTAAATTGCCATAATCTTTACGAGAAACAGGCACCACCATATCCACCTCCCCCGTCTCTTGTAAATTTTTAACAGCCGGCATCAAATAACGTTTTGATAAATCCCCCGATGCGCCAAAAATTATGTATGTTGGTTTGTTGTTCATTGCTTATTATTTATTTATCTTACCTGCCCCGTAGCTCGCTTTTGGAGATATGGGGTGTCCACCGAAAGCGTTGCGCATCGCTGCTAAAAGTTTCGTGGCGAAATTGACTTTGCCTTTTTGTGATTCCAGCCTGACATTGAAAGCAGCCGTTATGGCTGGGGTCTCTATATTTAAACTTTTCGCCATCTCGAGCGCCCAACGCGCTTCTCCAGACTCAGCCACAAACCCTTCCACCCCAGAGAGTTCCGGGTTTTCTTTCAAAGCATCACGGGTAAGCTCATTCAACCACGAAGTAATCACGCTGTGGTGTTGCCAGACTTCCCCGGCAGCAGCCAGGTCAAGATTTTTATAGGGTCCTTCTTTCAACATTCTATAGCCCTCTGCTAGGGATTCCATCATGCCGTATTCTATAGCGTTGTGCGTCATTTTAACAAAGTGACCAGAACCACTTTCCCCAAAATGATGATACGCGCCAGTTGGCTTTGCAAGTGTCTTTAATATTGGCTCAATTGTTTTAAAAGTTTCTTTGTCCCCACCCGCCATCATACAAAAACCGTTTTTGTATCCCCAAATGCCTCCGCTTGTCCCCACATCCATCAGGGTTGACCCGCTTTTTGAAACCAATTCCGCTCGTGTCTTCGTGAGACGAAAATCAGAATTGCCCCCATCTATCAAAATACTTCCTTTCGGTACGAGTTTGAGCCAAATATTCAATTCCTGGTCTACCACATCGGAAGGCACCATTAACCAAATAATTACTCGCTCATTATTAAATAAATTTATAACCTCCTCCTTAGTATAAGCGGGCATCATACCCAAAGATTTCATTTCATTCACAAGTCCACTGCTTCTATTGTGCGCGATGACAGCATACCCATCTTCGTGTAATTTTCTCGCAATCTGCGCTCCCATTTTCCCCAAACCCGCGATAGCTATTTTCATCCCGTACGAAGTAAAAGGTATTTTTTGCCTTTACTTAAGTTAAATAATAATCAAAATTCTTTTCCCCGTGAAGAACATATAACATAAACTTCGTTCGGGATTCATTCCTTCAAGTAATCGGTAAATATTGTTAATAATGGAACTTTTTTCAAAATCTGTGCCGGCTGTTTTACAATATCAATATTTTCATTTAAATCTTTTATTATTTTCCATTTGTCCTCACCCTGCGCCCAGACTATTGCTTCATCTAGTTTCTCTATTGCTTTTGGTGTTATGGTAATCCTAGAAAACACAGGAGTATCATAACTATAAGCTAAGTCTCCCGAATTCACAGCCTCACTCTCTGGTAAAATACCAGCAGTATGCCCATCTACACCAATACCAAACAGGCCTATTTTATAATCCACCGCCATGAACTCCTGATTAAGAATCGTATTAAATTTTTCTGTTGTGATATTACGATCATCATCAATTAAAATCGGAATTACTTTCGCCTGCGGGAGACTGAAACCTTTTTCCATCAGTTGAAAATAATTTGAATTGAAGTGGTCCACCGGCCCATACCTCTCATCGGTCAGGGTAATGGTTAAATTTTTAACCAGCTCTTTGTCTTCACTTTCTCTTAATATCTCTGCCACCTTCACCCCGACAGCGATAGACGAGCCTCCCGTCAAAAATAGCAAAACACGCTTCCCTGCCTTTAGTTGACCTAGAACAGAAAGAGCCACAAAGCTGGCCGCTTCTTCAGGTTTGGTTGTCGTTTTGATAGCGAAACTCATAAATGCATTATACTCGGTAGTGAGACTTTTATCAAAATACAACATTAATACGTATTTATATATGTATATAAGAGTATAAAGCTCACATTGTTTGTAAAACATATTTACGCTATCGCGCATATATGTAATCACTTCAAATTAGTCTTTTTCTCTGTCAAACACCCGATGTTTGACACCCATAAGCTCTATCATAAATTCTCAAATAGAATCTAAAAAGAAAAAGCCCCCGATGTAGACGTATCTACATAAGGGTCTTTTCCATAGTGATACCACTATTATATTACAAGTGTCGGACAAAAGTCAAGCGTCTTAATGTACCATATTTTCACTTAAATCTAGTCCTCCTCTTCCTCTCTGTCCTTTTCTTCCTCTCTATCCCTTCTTTCGTATTTATATTCTTTAAATTCCAGCCCTGATTTCAGGAAAATGCCGGCCTCTTTGGCGGAACTTTCGGAATCCAGCAGTTTGAAATACGCCTTTTTTGAATCTCCTTTTTCGTCCTCTTCATCGGCTTCTTTTAAATACTGGTTCGCCTCTTCCAGAGTTTTGTGTGTATTATCTATGATTGTTTGTCTGATTGGAGACACGTTGGCGGAGGTATGTCCGTCAAGCTCTTTCGCGGTTAAATCAATCATTTCTCTGACATGTTTTTTCCTCTCTTCATTTTTATTTTCTTTTTTGTCTTCATTGTTATCTTCTCGCTCTTTTAATGTATCTTTAATTTTGTTCGCGCTCGCGCGAGCTGTTTCCGAAATTTTATTATTTTTTTCTTGTTTTTCGGCTTTATCGTCTCGCGCGTTCATAAACTCCAGAACCCTGGCATGCGCATTTAGACCCGCTTGAAAATTTGTAACGGTATCGTCATCATCATTATCGTTATTGATATCTCCAATCGCTTTATTGAAAGCCTTGGCGTGATCTTCTAAAAGCAAACTGAGCTTTTCTTCTTTTGCTTTATCAAGTTTGCCTTGATTTTTTAAAGTTTCCGCTTCCACTAGACGCTTGGTAGCGAGGTGACTCTCGTATTCCGCCTTGGCTTGCGGAGAGAAAGTGAGAGCGGAATGTATCGGCTCAACCACGCTGACCTTGAGCGGATAGAAAACATTTCCCGGCAAGCTGTTTCCCGAAGCAAAGACAGCTCCACCCCCCATGACCACCGCTAGACTAAATACGAACCCATAATACACTAAACGGCTCCTGTGCATCACGGAAATGAAAGAGAAAACCGTCCACGGACTTTTTATGGGTTGTTGTTGTAAAACCAGAGAATTGATGACACTTTCAAATATGCGCTCTTTCTCTATAGCGGTCATTTTTATTTCCCTGATTTCTTTTATGCCTTCTTTTAATTTTTCATCTTTCATATTGATTTTAATTATCCTCTTTATTTTCGCCATCATAATATCCTGTTTTTTCCCGTAATTCAATCAATCCTCTGTTTACTCTGACGGAAGCGGCGTTGGCGGAAATTTCTAGGATGTCGCCAATCTCTTTCGGAGACAAGCCTTCCACGAAATGCAGATATATCGGATGTCGGTATGTTTCTGAGAGCTCGCCAATCTTATTTATTAGATATCTGCCCTCTGCCCCCTGTATAAGACCATCCTTGGTTTTCTCGTCCACTATATCATATCCGAATTCTTCCTCTTCTTCCGATTCTTTATGCATGATGCCCTCCAGAGAGACACTCTTCTTCTTGCGGTACCAGTCAATAATGAGACGATGGGATACGGTAAAAAGAAAAGCCCTCTCGTTTAAAATGTCTTTCCCCAAGGACAAACTCTGCCACAACCGCAGGAAGGTTTCTTGAGTTATATCAAGCGCCTGCTCACGGTTTGACACTCGCACCAGACAGAATCGAAATATTGCATCCGATTCGGAACTATATATTTTTTCAAATTTGCTTGTAATTTCTGTTTCCATATTGTATGACGTACATATAATCAATTTCTTACTTAACCCCTGAATATAAAATACAACATAAAAGTGCTTGTGTCTATGTAAGGAAATGCTCTTCTAGCCCGTCTACCCTAGTGTCGAGTCGCACATTGAGCATATTTTTATGCTCAATGAATATTATAAACTTAATATTATATAAATTACTATGAAAAAAATAAATAAAAACTTAAAATCACTTATCGCGGGTTTATTCGTATTGATGGCTGTTGTTTTGGCTTCTGTTCCATCCGTCGGTTTTGCAAAAAATTATGAGAAGAATAAGGACAACCGAGACTACAAGCCCGCTTGGAGTAGATTCTTTAATTTCTTTGGGTACCGCGCGAACGCATCCACCCAAACAAGAGTAACTAGACCTACACCTGTCATTTCTGGTATTACCGCCCCTACTGTCCTTGAAGTCGGAGAAACCGGCACCTGGACAGTGAAGGCTTCGGACCCTCAAAACAAGTCACTTAGCTACGACGTTGATTGGGGAGACAGCACTTCTAAGACATTAAGTAGAGTGGCGGAAACCACTTTCGTCCAGACGAGCACCTTTGAGCACGCTTACGATGAGAAAGGAGAATATAAAATAAAATTCACCGTAAGCAATGAGAGCGGACTGAAAGCGACATCTAGCGTCACTGTTCATGTTGAAGATGAAGACGTGGATTCTGAAGATGGACCGGTTATCAACGACCTGACAGCGAAATCTTTAAAGCCTCGTCAAGCTACCATAAGCTGGACTACCGACACTCGCGCTACCAGCTCGGTATGGTATGGAACCACTTCACCGTTGGATACATCTAAATTGCCAATGATTTTCCGTCCGGCTAAAATCTTGAATCACAAGATAAATCTGTCCAGACTGGAACCGAATACGAAATATTATGTGGTTGTGGCGTCTTCAAATGGCGATGGGATGACCAAGTCATCTGAAACATCATTCACCACTCCGGCGCTTCCTGATGAAGTGACTCCTGTTATCACCGGACTGGAAGGTCCTTCCATAGTGGTATCCGGGGAAAATGCAACAATCACCGTTAAAGCTTACGACCCCAAGAATGGCTCACTTTCATACTCGGTCAATTGGGAAGACGACGCTGAGGCTGCGACAGCATTAAAAGTCGCATCGGAACCATTTGTCCAAAGCGCGACACTTAGCCACGTTTACGACAAATCGGGAACTTATACAGCTACCTTCACCGTCCAAAATGAAGCAGGATATAAAACTTCTTCAGAGAAGACAATCCGAGTAGTTGATATAAACACCACGCAATAGTTACAACAACTGCACGACAGAAAAACCACCAAAAGAAGGAAGCCTTGCTTCCTTCTTTTGGTGTGTTTCAAATCCCATAATCATCTTTTTTGTTTTAATTATTTAGTTAATTTTTAATACCAAATCGACCTCATACCATTAATACAACCGAAGAGGCACTTTTCTTTCATATTGATAGCAAAAAGCGGACAAATGGGTGTACCCGTCATAGATATAGATGGTCAAAAATGGTTTTTTCTTATCTCCACTCTTTAACTATCTGCATTTTGAGCGCGATGACAGACCCCAGGGTGATGAACATCAAGATCGCCTGTATCAGCCATCCGATGAATGGGATGACACCTAAAATTGTAACCAAAAGTACTCCGAGAAGAATAGTCTTCCATGATACTTCCAATTCCTTTTTTGAGAAATAACGGTAGACGACACTTCCGACGACGATGGGCATCAGAATCCAGGCAAATATCATAGTAATCACAAAGCCAAGCATTCCAAGTATTCCAAACGGAATCCCCACTAAAGTCATAAACAGGATGATGGAAACAACGGGCACGGCTATCATTACCAAGACTCCTCTGCCGAGCTCGTAGAGCGGACGTCTGGTTGCTAAAGCCACAATCTCTCTGTTGAAACGTTTAAGAGCCAATCCAACGACAAGCGCGCACACTAAGAGTGTCAAGAATTTCCACAACAAGATAGCGGAAAAGATTGCTGCAACGAACAGTTTGGTAGAAACTATATCCTTGGTTATTGGTGTAAATTCCACTACTCCTTTCACAACCGCTCCTTCTTCTTTTATTATTTCCGTTTTTGATTTATAAGTTAAATTACCAGATATCACAGCGTTACTTCCCAAGGTTATCTTTTCTGCTTCAATTTTTACATCTCCTTTTATAAGTGAATTAATATAAATATTACCACCCGCGATAAAAGCATCTCCAGCTACCGGCGCATCTATGTTGACGACGCCCCCGGCTATCGCCACATCTCCTCCCACGCCCGAGCCACTAATGGTTATTTGTCCGCCACCCAAGAGCACATCCCCCTTCACTTCCCCGGCCAGAATGACAGTCCCTCCGCCCGCGCGCACGTCGTCGCCGATGTTTGACAAAATATTTATGTTGCCTCCTCCGACAATCAAGTCCTCCTCAATATCTCCACTGATGATGATGTTTCCTCCTGCGGTGATGAGGTCTCCTTTTATATTCCCTGCGGAGATCACACTGCCACCTGCCATATATAAATCATTTACTATGTTTTCACTTTTGCCTGTAGAAACTTGTTCCCCTCCCTTAAATTCCGCAGAGAAGGAAATTATCGGCAAAATCAACATCAAGACAATTACTCCATACTTTAAAAAGTTCTTCATAAAAATATTAAATAATTAATAATACAAACCAATAAATATTATAGATTTTACAGAAGGAAAAGTAAAACCAGGAAAAGAACCACAAAACAAGCGAAAAAGCCGACGATTCTTACAAAGAAAGCCACTCCTTCCTGTTTGCGGTCTTCCATATAGAGGCGGAAAGGTTCGGATAGGAAAATGAAGCCCATCACCGCCGCCGACAATACGAACAGGGAGAGCATCATCATCATTGGGACAAGCGCCCCGTTTCCGTCTTCTTGAGGCAAGAAGGAGATAATAATATTGATAACAGAAACTATAAGTACTATATATACTGCTGCCGCCAGGGCATATACAAATGGTTTTTTCATATGAATATTATAACACTAAAAACTCATTCATCGGGCAATAATGTTTTCAAATCCTCGGCTTTTAATGTATATGCTCGTACGAATGAATCATCTACGTGAGCATATAAAATTCCTTCACCCTGTCCTGTTTCTACAAACTGACTGGCAAAAGTGATTGCTCTTTTACCGCTTCTCCCCGCCTCACTGTCTTCTATAAAAGGATTTTCTGATACCCAGTCTATTTTTCCATTTTCATAATCGTAAATAAAAAGACCTATTGAAAATGTACCGTACTTAATCCCTTCTTCAATCTTTTGGTTAGCTTCACAACCATTTATTATCCCCAATAATTTTCCTTCTCCGACGTCAATAAAACTTTTTGAAAAAAGTGGTCCGGGTGAGGCATGGCCAGCAATCCATGAAATATTATGTTCCGCGGGATGAAACACTGTATCTCCATACTTCCATGGCTTACCCATATCTTCTGCAATAGCTACTTTAACAACAGAATATGTTATATCAGTTTGGCGATCTCTGGATTCAATAAGATTGTAGCGAAAACCTTTTTTATTTACTGGCGCTATAGAAACTTCCTTTGCGCTTAATTGCACTGTATCCATAAGTACTAGCATTGTCATTTCTAGTGAACCCAAATCTTTACCCACCGCATGCCCTAAATGTACTTTTACTTTTTCTCCACTGTCATGTAATTTTTTCGGTGGTCTTATTGGAATTGTGAAATACAGATGCATCAAATCAGTTACTGGGTCTATCCAAATATCTGGGTCTTCCAAACCAATAAAATCCCAACCCTCTGGAATAAGACTATCTATAATTTCTTTTTCATTTTTTATTATTAGACGCTCACCAATTTCAAAATGTTCTAAAGAATCTCCCTTTATTTTATGCAACTCACTGCGATCAACAGAACCCTTTATGGCAATATCTCCCTCTCTGCTAGTAATACAACGAAGTGTTCCTTCTCGATAATTTACCCGTGGGTCAAGCGTAATTGCCATCACGTGGGTAAATTTTTTATCCGTATTTATCACTCTTCCCTCATGTTGAATGTATGATTTTGACATAAATTGAGTATACCAAATTTAAATTATTAAATTATTCATTGTTTCTTCTATTTCCTCGCTCCAATTGTGTCCTCCTTTGACTTCCACGACTTTGATATTTTTGGATTTCAGAAAATTAACAGCAAGCTCATCGCAGAAAAATCTGTCATCCTTACCGCGGATTACCGTTATTTTGTCTTTAGGAACATTATCTAAAATGTTTGAAAAGTCTACACTGAGAAGTTTAATGCAAGTAATAAGTGCTTTGGTATATCGGATTGGGTTAATTGTGAGCTTTTGCCTTTTTAAAAATAAGCCTTCCTCCACCATATATTTCACCCATTTTATAAGCCATCTAAAAAGGCTCCTCTTTGGGAGAGGTGGATTAACTAAAATAACTTTGCCTTTTATTTTTTCTATATTATAGAGAGCAATAATTGCCCCCAAGCTCAGACCGACAACATAATCAGCCGAGAAAGATTTTTCATCCAAACCTCCGAAGTACACGTCAAAATCATCAACATCATTTTTGTACAGCCTGAGCGCCGTCATCCATCCCGGCAACAATAAAACTTTTTTCATATGTTAATTATACCAAATTTAAACTAATTTTCATTCTACTGCAAAATACAACTAAATTTACACATATGCGCGATAGCGTAAATGTGTAAGTGATGTTTTTTAGTTAAATATGCTCTCCTTTCCGGTGTAAGCCTTGGCAAGTTTGAAAGTTTTTAAATGATCCTGCAGACCAATTTCTTTAACATAATCCACAAATTCCTTTGGTAGAAGTGAAGGCCCAACCCAGACACTAAAAGAAGGAAGCAAGGCTTACTTCTTTCACCGCATTCTGCGGATAAATATTTTCGATCACTGGATACAGATGTTCTCTTGCGTCTTCTCTCTGACTCAGATAGTACTGATAAACATTTCTATGTTTTAATCCAGCTTTTTCCGCCTCATTTGGATCAATAGAATGAAGTTGTTGTAAAAAAAATCCAATTTGAATTATGGCTTGTTTTTTAGTTTCAATATTATTTGAAATGATTTCTTCATCTAAAGAAACACCTTTTATCATTTTATAAGCAACTATTTTATAATTATTTTCTTTTTGTGTTCCTTTGTATTGAAATTCAGGAATTTTTAATTCAACCTTTTCTGTAATTAGGGGTAATATGGCTATTTCGTTTTCAATAAATTCATCTGCTTCTTCGTGTTTTACAAAACGAAAAACATATTCATTGTTAGCAATAAAAGTAGTGTTATTTATCCCCTCGCCCAAATATTCTATTGAGTTAATCTTAAAATTAGGAAAACTGTCGGTGATGTTTTTCTTCGCAGTTTCAATTGAAATGATAGCACGATAATCCCCCGGACAAAATTTTCCGCCCATAATGGAATTATACCCCAAAAACCTTAAACGTAAAGGGTTTCACTTTAGTTTCCCAAAATATCATTTCCACCCAAATTCTGAATAAAAAATTCCATTCTGATAATTTTCTATGGCAAGACGGATGTAAGGAATCGTGTTTTGAGGAAGATTATTCAACGGAAGCCATTTGAGTTCTTCGCATTTTTGCGGTTCGCAATTTTTTATCTCCCCCGTATATTTGTCTGTAGTCATGAAGAAATCAATACGTTCATCATTTTCCGCCTTTCGGTGCATCACGTGGACAACTTTAAAATCAAGCGGATTGATATCTATCCCGATTTCTTCTCTTATTTCTCTTGAACCTCCTTCCCTGGCCGTCTCGTTTCCATCCAAGTGACCAGCCGGAAGGCCATAATATCCATCCATAAAACCCGTGTTTGCTCTTTTTAAAAGTAAAATATTGCCCTCTTTGACTAGAATTAAATAAGACGAACCGATATATTTAAATCTTTCTTTCATATATTTATTATATCAAATTACAATATCTCTGACAGGTCCTTTTTCAATTTTTCATTATTAGTGAACAAGAGTGGAATATACCCTATATTCTCCGCCCCCAGTAGGGATTGTTTTGAATCATCTATAAAGACCAGCTCGTTGCTGGATATTTCAAGATTCTTAAGCAAAATTTCAAAAATTTCAGGTTGAGGCTTCTGATATCCGACCTCCCCGGAGATAACGATTTCGTCAAACAAATCTATAAGGTTTTTATCTATCAGTTTTTGTCTTAATGCGATAGAATTATTGCTCAATATGCATACCTTGTAGTTTTTGTTTTTTAAGTCTTTTATTATTTTGATGAGTTCCAAATTTATTTTTCTAGTTTTTCTGTCTTCTTCTCTTAATTTTTGCATTTGGGATATTTGCGCTTCTGATGCATTAAGTTTTTTTGCCACAGCGGTGTGCACTTCTCCCCCGTTGTCTCCGTTAATATTCCACAAATAACCAAAAGAATAATACACCTTAAACCAATCTTCCTTGGTAACCCCTAAACTATTGGCTATTTTTTGTATTACATCCCATTCTGTCACTTCAATTACTCCCCCATAATCAAAAGCGATGGCTTTTATCATATTTTTATTATACTACCAAAAACCTTTCTTTAACCCTAATCGCTATTTATAAGGAATTTGAAACTTTTGATTATTTTATAAATGTTTTTCATAATTATATAGACGTTCTTAGAATAAATTTATTACATTAATTTATCTCTATATCCACATAGACTACTTGGGGAAATCTTTCCACTATTTCCTTTTCTATCGTGTCTATATGGTTACCGATAAGCCTGGGAATGCGATCTGTGGTTTTCAACATCAGCTTTGTAAATTCTTTAAAATCATCCTTTATGTTGTCAAATTCTTCTTTTAGATCTCCGGCCTCATATATTTCTTCATAAAGTGGAGAGCCATTCCATTCCACCGTGGTAAATATTTTATATTTACCGATATCAACTGCCACAGATTTAAACTCCACGACATGTTCTATGCAGGGGTCTTTCTCTAGTGTTTCTATTATTTTTTCCGTTACTTCCATATCAAGTGGCTTACCTATGATATATTGATGATTTTTTATAATCAGTAAAATTGCTAAAAACCCCAGCACTAAACCGACTATTATTCCACCGACCGCGTCATAAACCACATTTCCGGTAAGGTAAGTTATTCCTTGGGCAAAAAGCGCGATGACCACCCCGAGCACCGCCACACTGTCTTCATATATTATCGCTAGCAGTACAGGGTCCCCTTCTTTGAAAATTTCTTTTGAAAATTTTTCATTTTTCTTTAATTCTTTGAGCGCCACCATTAAAGTAAATCCTTCTATCACCAATGCCAAAATCAAAACAACAATACTCACCAAATTAAAGGTCTGAACCCCCTCTCCATGGTGGGTTAAAGAATCTATAGAATGGTAAACAGTAACCCCGGAACCAATAAAAAGTATTCCACAGGCAGAGACGAGGGACCAAAAGAATCTTTCAATTCCATACCCATAACCCCGGATATGGTCAGCCGGTTTTTTAGATCTTTTTATTCCCACCAGCAACAAAGATTGATTAAGGGTGTCCGCGAGACTATGCACTGATTCGGCAAACATACTTGCCGAGCCCGTCATAAAAAAGACTATCGCTTTCATTACTGTTACAAAAGTATTTCCCAAAAGAGCAGCCATGACAGACCTTTTACCCTGGGTGTGATTTTTCATACCTTTATTATATCAAGTTTATTTATCAGCGTCATTAAATTTTATATTCGGGATAATTATCCTTTATAATTTTCTTCCACTCCCCTGTTTCTTTGTTACTGCTCTTTATATCTGTTTTGCCATACACAAGCAGTATTGATACAAATTTATCCTTTTTATGCCACGCCACGATACACCTGTTGCCTGATGTTTTTGCCGATTCTTTTGAATTTACTATTCTGAATTTAGTTTTTACTATTTTTATGGCATCAGCATCAACTATCGTCTCCGCTCTATCGGTAAGCAAAAGATTATCAATACGCTCAAGCCCTGCAATAATAGCGCGCAAAGTAACATCCCAATGTTTCTTATATTTTTTCTCAAAACTTTTTATGAAGTGCTTTTCCGCAAATACTTCAATTCTTACAGAGTAATTAGTCTCCATAAATTAATATACCAACCCCGGATCTTCTTGAGTAATAAGTTCGTAGGGAATAAGCTCGTTTTCTCTACACAAAGAATAAGGTAATTGGTTGTGTGTAAAGTTCACAATTTCTTGTGTTTTTTTATTTTTCCATTTTCCCGCAATTTTTTTCATCAGAGATTTTTCCTCAACCGAAATAGTTTGAATTTTCTCATTTTTATTGCTTGCTAATTCGCTCACCAAGAAACATTCTTTGCCATTTTCATTTTTATGATCAATATTAATTTTTCCATCAGATTCAAGCTCGTCCAAGGCGCGGAAAAACACATCCGGAACAGGACCATAAGCGATTTTTCTATACTGCATTCCACTCATACTCTCCAGATGTTCGTAAAACCAGGCAAAATCAGCCAAGTAAAGTAATTTTGCGAGTTTTGTTTTTGGAATTTTTCCATCACTAGATACGTTCATGCGGAGAAACGTAATTATCATTTGTTTATATTTTTGTAGATTGGAAATATTGCCGGAGGATAACTCATCAACCCCAATACCGAAAAGTGTGGCGAGTTTTTTCGCTTCGTCCAAACTGAGTTCTTGCTTGCCAGATTCAATAGAGGTGTAAGTTGGACGCGAAACACCGATAGCTTTTGCAACTTGCTCTTGGCTCAAGCCACCATTGTTTCGTAGCTCTTTGATTTTTTGCATATATTTAGTCATGCAATATAGTATATACAAAACTTGTAAAAAAGTCAAGCAAAAATTGTTGATAATCTGACATCTAAATTCTACATTATACCTTGGTTACCTTTCTAAAACCTTCTTCACATTTGGCTTAAAGTATTTTTTGCCTTTTATCATTTTATATTTATGATAATCCTTGCTCATATGCGAACGGTGCACTTCTTTGAAGACTTCATCTATTTTATCTTGCAGTCCGTGCTCCAGAATCGTGCCATAAACGGCATACAAGATATCCACCAATTCTTTCGCAATGTTTTCCAAGTCGCCATTCTTGGCGCCAAGCAAGTATTCCCCTACTTCTTCTTTCATCAATTCATATCTGAGGTTTGACCTGTCTTTCGGAATCAAAGAAGGCTTTTTAAGCACTGGAACCTTGAATTTTTTATGAAATTTTTTAACCAAATCTATGCGTTTAGTCATAAATTTATTATACCAGAATTTGCTGGGCGTTTGGTACGACACTAGAATCTGTTTAAAGCTTTCTGCCAATAAATTGGGCTAGATTTGAGACCCCGACAGCCCTATCTTTATATGTTTCTCCTTTTTCGTCCAAAACCAGGGTTTCAAAACCTCTTATGTAACTTTGTAACGATTTTTTACTAAAGTAACGTTTCTGCATGTTTCCAATAGCAAAATAGTCTTCTTCTATTCTTGTTCCAGTTTTATATTCTGGGTCATGTATTGAATTAACAAAGATTGCTAAAATTCCGCCCCTTTTTAAAATACGGGATAATTCTTGAAAAATTAATTTTGTTTTTTCTTTATCAAAATAATGAACCGCTAGGTGTGAGTAAACCACATCAAAAGAAACATCTTGAAAAGGTAACGGTTCTGAAATATCTACGACTTGGAAATCTATATTTAAAGATTTACTTTTTTCTTTGGCAAAATTTATACCTTCTTCAGAAAAATCTATACCAACCACATCATGGCCGTGCTCAGAAAAATATCTAGCGTCCTGCCCTTGTCCGCACCCTACATCAATAATTCTTCCTTTTGTAGGAAAAAGCTTAATAGCATATTGAGCAAAGAGGGTTGGTTTGTCAATCCAATCAGCCTTGGCATATTTAAAATGTTGTACGTTCCAATTCTGTTTTGACATATTTTTATTATATCAAACTTATTTGCCGGACATACTTCTTCATTTCATTCATCAGTATTAAAATCTGGTGCGAAGTTGAAACTTATTTACTGACAAATAATATCAATTAATCTCACTGAAGATTCCTTTAGCAATTCCCATACCGGGCATTAAATAAACTGTCTTGGGTCCATTATTATTTATCTCTAGAGTAAGCTGCCCGTTTGTATCGGGTTCCGCAATTGTCGAGCTTTGTAAAACATCTATGCCTTGTTGGGCCAAAGAACTTCTGTTCCCGAGTATTAAAATATATTTATTCCTTAAGTTTATTGTTTCAACGGTTTTTCCGATAACAAAAGCCCCTGGTTTTAATATAAAACCTTCCAAAGGTATGCTTATTTCTTCGCCAGTAGATAAATCTTTTATAGCTTTATCTAAAGTAAAAGTATAACTTGCGGGTTTAACTTTTACATCAGAATACGGAGTAATTATTAATTCTCCCAAACGCACTGCTTCTTTAATTTTTTCTGAAGATAGAAACATATGAATACATTATATACTAGCTTGAAGTTTGGCGCGAAGTTGGAACCTATTTTTTATATAAAGACAAAGACATGATGTAATGGATGTGGCTTTTACCCTTATAAGAATCAATACCTTTGAACTTAAAATGTTTTTCATAATATTTAGGAGAAGTAGACATTAGAATAATGAGTTTGGCTTTTTTATCTTTTTTTATTTGTTTTATAACTTCTCCCACCAAATTTTTACCAATTCCTTGTCTTTGCCTTTGGGGCAATACATTTACCCAAAATATATGGTAAGTCGAGTAGTCAATCCACGATTGACTAAATCCTGCGAATCCTACTATCAGACCTTTATCTTCTGCAACAAGATACTTAGGCCTCATGGGACCCTTTACAAACATGTCTTGCATTTCTTTTTTCGCAGAAACTGAATCTTTTAAGCCATAATTTTGCTTGACTATGTTTCTAGCTTTTTCTATATCTTTTTTTGTCAGTAAACGAATTTTCATAATATTGGTTGGAGTTTGGTGTGAAGTTAGAACCGCACTACTTGATGGGAAGTAATAAATTTGAATACTTTTCCACCATGAATTTTAAATCTTCTGTAAATTTATTTGGGCTATTTACAAGCTCATTTTTTAATTGACTTATGGAAAATGTTTCTACTCCCGAACTTTCACCATCAGCAAATCTAATTGCTCCATCATAGTATCCGACATAAATGTCACAAATAGATGGTTGAGTAAAATTATTTCCATCTTTTAAAATTCTTATTGAATTAAAATTATCAATATGATCAACTTTTTTTAATACGCCAACTATCATTAAATCAATTGATTTTATGGCTTGCTCAAATTCTTTTTCAGAAAGAACTGTTGCAGGGAAGCCTAATTCCTCCGCACATTCTTTAACAGCAGTTAAGTCAAAAGTATTTCCAGCTGTTACATGACCTCCCACAGTTTTATCATATAGATTAGAATTTTCTTCTTTCAGTTCACTTCTTTTTTGGAGATATATTCTGCCGAGAGAATTCATTAGTAATACACGTATAGTTTTTACTTTCTTAGAAACTACACCTTTTTCTTCGAATTCTTTTTGAACTTCATTTTTGAAATCTATTCTATCCTGGGTACCAAGAAAAGTACCATCTAATTTATATATTTCTAATAATTCTTTCATATTTTTATTATACCAAACTAATTAATAATTTGATAAAAACGCGATTTTGTACTATTGTTTAAATTAATCGTCTAATGGTAGGAAAATATGTTATACTAAATGAATGCAAAGTAGTTGGAACAAGGGAAAAACTAAATATACTGATATTTCTGTAAACAAAATTTCAAATACAATGAAGCTTAGAAAAATTGATAACTTCAAACGATGGCGTGATAGGATGAAAACAAGTGGAAAAATTAAGTCAAAATATCCACCTTTAAAAAAGGACGGTAATCTTGCTGAACTTATTGGGGTGATATTGGGTGATGGACATATTAGAGCCTATCCGAGAACAGAGGAATTATCAATATTTTCAAACTCTAATAATCCGAATTTTATCAACCGATATTCTGTTTTGGTAGAAAAAATATTTGATAAAAAACCAACCATAACCACACATTCTGGTGAAAATTGTACGAGAATCCGTATATATCAGAAACACGTTAGCGATAGATTGGGAATACCTTTTAGCCCTCGTCGTGATCTTAAAATATCAATACCTGGCTGGATTATTTCCGATAAAAAGTATATAGTGAGGTATCTTAGAGGATTATATGAAGCAGAAGGGTCATACTCTGTTCACAAGCCCACCTACACATATAAAATGCTGTTTGCCAACAGGAACACGTCAATGTTGAAGAATGTATCCAAACTCGTTGCAAAGTTGGGATTTCATCCACATCAAAGTAAAGACAAGATTCAATTATCAAGAAAAAGGGAAATATCGGAGTTCATTGATTTAATTGAATTTAGAAAATATTAATATTGGGAGATCGGCTAATGGTAGGCCAATTGCCTCTGGAGCAATGAATCTTGGTTCGAATCCAAGTCTCCCAGCAGTAGTATGAACGAATTATTTTTTGACAAAAATTATTTAGATATAATTGCAAAAACACGCAAAACATTTTCACCTTTTTATAAAATACACTCGGAATCTTTACAGGAGTTGCTAAGAGTCAAAGACCAACTTATTGAAGAAGTATTGAAAGGTTATGATAAAGATTTTAACGAGGCCACGTTATTTTTACTCAGCAGATCCATACAGAATTTAGAAAGTATCTTTTTACTCACAGAACGTGGGCTTTATGGAAGTTCCTTCGGTTTACTAAGAAATATATTGAGCGATATGAATATGTTTTTTTATTTACATTATAATCCAGACCTAATTCCAATTTTTATTAAAGAAAGTCAAACATCTTATCAAGAAGATCCTAATTTTAGTAGCCAATTTAATGAAGGGGCAATAGATAGAGATTTAAAAAAACGGGGTGTTAAATCTATTAAACAAGGATTACAAATTCTTAGTAAAACCATGCATGCAAGTGTATGGGGAGCACAGTTATATGGAACAGAGGGAAAGTGGTCAAATGGGCGTGGAAAATTTCATGCAAAATATGCCCCTAGTTTTGAAACTAAAAAATCCCTTGCTTTATTAAGTATTATACTTTCAGCTCATTGGGATTATATGTGCATGATTTTAGATCGTAGAAAATCAAAAAATTTGGATCTAAAGTCGGATTTTTGGAAAAGCGTCATTAAACACGTATATCAACTTGAACCAAAAATTCTTTCTTTATCTAACTTGGGACAGGATGCACTTATTAAAATGGATTTGAAAAGAAAAGGAGCTAATTAATATAAAACTGATCAGTTTTATATACTAAGTAAGTTCCAACTTCGCACCAAACACCCAGCTAGTAAATTTTCATAACTCTTAGTGCGAAGTGTTTCCACTATCCGCGAGGAGAATGAGCAACTCTTGGGCTTTGGCTTTTTCTTTTTCGTTCTTGGTTATATTTAAGACATACAAAAGACTGTTCGTGATGTCGCTTTTTATTTTTGCCCAAATTTGAGGATGTTTGGAGAAAGAAGAATCCCCTAAAAAAGATGTGACTTCTTCCGGATTTATACTTACCACCACTTTTGGTATCGGAGTTTCTTCTCGTTTCATTTCTTCCAACCTTACGAATGGGTTTTCTTTGAGTTGCATCAACTTTTTTCTTTGCACATCAGGGTCTCTAGCGGTGGTGATTTGGATACACATACCCGCCTTTCCGGCGATGTTTAATACGGCATCTATTTGTTTTCCTCCCTCGTCTTTGTGCCCGGAATCCTCGGTGGGGGTAGCCGGGCGGACTTCTATGTTTCTCCCTTTTAATTGTTCATTCAGACAACCAATGATCACTTCTTCCGCTTTTCTGGCGAGTTCTTCGCTTACCGCCTTGCGGGGAGGCAGGTTTCTATTATCTATGTTTCTGATATAACTATTTTCCGGATTGCTAGACATACGGTATATTATACACTAATTTTTTTCACAATCTCTGCTATAATGTTTATATTAAAAGTAACTTATAAAAATATATGTCAAAAAAATTAATTGCATTGATTGTCGTAGTGATAGTGATTGTGGGCGGATATTTTGTTTGGGGTGGTAATAAAGGAGCGGAAAATGAAGAACTGGGAAATGTAAATGAGGAGCAGACAGCTGGCAAGAAAATGGCTTTCTCCCAATTTTTAAAACAAGGAGGAGCTTACAAATGCGAAGTCAAACAGTCTATGAGCGATTTTGAAAATAGTGGAACGATGTATGTCAGTGGGAAAAATATGAGAGGAGAATTCAGCACCGTAGCCGAAGGCAAGACGATGACCTCTTCGTTTATGTCTCGCGATGGATATTCTTATTCCTGGTCTTCCCTGACCCCTGGTATGGGCTTCAAGATAAAAGCGAAGGCTGAAACTTCAGACGAGGGTGCTGATGTAAATGGAACGTATGCTTGGAACGCGGACCAAATCGGCGACTATAATTGCGAGAATTGGGTAGTGGATGCGACGAAATTTGAACTACCAAAAAATGTCACTTTCCAAGAAATACCATCAAACTAACCAGAAACGTAGCAATTGAGCGAGGACTACCCTCGCTCAATTTAATGAATATATGTATAGAAAAACATCCCTTGCCGTTGGTGAACATTATCATGTTTACTCTCGTGGAGTAGAAAAACGCAAAATATTCATGAACACAAAAGACTACAATCGCTTTGTGGCTCTTTTGTATATTATGAACCAAGACGCACCATTTACAATGGGAAACTTTCTCCGCGATAAAAATAAAAGTTTAGAAGACATATTCATGGAAAAAAGAGAAGGAACTCTTGTCTCTATTTTAGGATATTGCCTCATGCCAAATCATTTTCATTTAATTTTATATGAAGGCAGTGAAGGTGGAATAAGCAAATTTATGGGCAAACTTTTGACTGCATATTCAATGTATTTCAACACAAAATACGAGCGAAGCGGTCCGCTATTCACACACCCCTTTAAATCTGAGCACATAAGCAACGAGTCGCAGTACGTGTATATCTTTTCTTATGTACACCTCAATCCAATTTCAATTATTGATAAAAAATGGAAAGAAAATGGGATAAAAAACAGAAAAGAAACAGAAGAATTCCTAAAAAAATATCAATTCTCTAGTTATCAAGATTTTTTATCTATAAATAGACCAGAATCAGTAATTCTAGATTTTTCTAAAATCCCAGAATATATAAAAGATATGAAATTAGATTTTAAAACACAAGAAAAAGTCTTTCAGCTAAATAAACCATTGATTGAAATTGAGCGAGGACTACCCTCGCTCAGGTATTAATATAATTTAATTCCATGTTTACCCTTATTACAATTCTAACCAAAGCTTCCGTTCCATACTGGAACATGTACAAACGTCGCCTCGGTGAGGAAGGAATTGCACCGCTTACTATCGCCCATGTTCCTAATTTGATAGGACATCCCATTGGAATTGCTCTTCTCTTTCTTACGGGTTTATTCTTACTACCTACTGACCTGTTATTTTACATTTATTGGGTTGCTCTGGTAATTATTGCCGCTATCGTTGGTATATTTACAATACTTGGCTTACTTGAAACAAAATTCTTTACCACCCAAGTTATTCACAGTCTTGGATTTGTATCGAGTAGTATATGTGCAGTAATTTTTTTAAATGAAAAATTGAATGGCTGGACAGTTTTCGCCCTTATCCTGGGAGTTCTAGGTGTTATATTCTTCTCATACAAGAAAAGTGAGAATAGATTTTTTGTATTTGATCGAGGGACTATTTTCACTATTCTGGCGGTGGTGCTTGCAGGATTTTCTTCTATATTCTACAAACTAGCAAGCTTCCACGTACCGAACACTTTTGCTTTTTTTACCGGTCGCTTTGTTGTTGATCTTATAGTCTGGACTATCATTTGGATTTTTGGGTTATGGATGGTTGGTAAAAACCCATTTAAAGATTTTTCCTCTTTGGTCAAAAAACCCCATGGAAAAATATTTATTTTGGGTAATGTTGCGGTAACATTCATTGATTCATGGCTTATTTTTAATCTTCCGATAACAACTATAGCCATTTTAGGCACCATAGCTTTTCCAGTAACTTATTTCATCAGCCATTTTAAATACAAAGAACAAATTACGCCTTTTATGTGGCTCGGCACCCTCTGTATTGTTAGTTCAATAATTCTTTTCCTATTAGTTCAATAGTGGTGCCAGTAAATAGAGCAAATTATAACAATTACTCGGCGTGAGCGAGGACTACCCTCGCTCAACTCGCTTACTTATTTTCTTTGCTTTCCCAAACAAGCTTTGATGAAAGCGGAGAAGAGTGGGTGCGGAGAAAGCGGATGCGCTAAAAATTCCGGATGAAATTGAGTACCCAAGAAAAACGGGTGCTTGCTCTTCGGTAGTTCGGCTATCTCCATCAAATGTCCATCGGGTGAACGCCCGGAGAAAACCAAACCTTTCGCCTCCAAGTCTCCGACGAACGAAGGGTTCACCTCGTAACGATGGCGATGCCTTTCCACTATCTCCTTCTTGCCATAACTGTTGCGAGCGATAGTCCCCTCGCGCAAGATAGCTTTATAACCTCCCAAGCGCATAGACCCGCCGTATAGATTATTTTTTAAAACTTCTTTTTGCGATTCCATCACGTCAATCACCATATTTTTAGAATTTGGATTGACCTCTCTGGTATTCGCATCTTTGAGGTGCAGTACATTGCGCGCGTATTCTATGACCATCATCTGCATTCCATAGCAAAGTCCGAAATACGGAATTTTATTTTCCCGGGCGAACTTCACAGCGCTTAAATTCCCTTCCACCCCTCTCTTGCCGAATCCGCCAGGCACTATTATGCCATCATATTTTTTGAGTTCTTTAAGTTTTTCCGGATGTTGTTCAAAGTCAACGGAGTTAAGCCAGGAAATTACCGGTTTTCTGTTTTGGGAATATGCCGAATACTTCAGCGCTTCAATCACGGAAAGATACGAATCCGACAGCATAAAGTCTCCTGATTCAAAGTATTTTCCCACCATCGCTATTTTTACCACCTGTTTGCCGTTGTGTGAATGTTTGGCGAAACTCTTCCAAGCATTCCAAGCAGAGGCATCCGGCTTTTTCTTGGACAAACTCAAAATATCACAAAGTTTTTCCGACAGTTTTTCTTTTTCAAAATTAAGCGGAATGTCATAAATACTATCCACATCCGGAGCAGAGATGATGCGGTCGGTTGAGATATTGCAGAACATAGAGAGCTTTTCCTTTCTCTTTTCGTCTAGCACTGTGTCCGCTCTGGCTACGAGCATATCGGGAGAAATACCGGAGGAATTCAAAGTGCGCACAGCGTACTGGGTCGGCTTGGTTTTCATTTCCCCGACTTTCCCCGGAGTCGGCAGATAAGAAACCATCACAAAGATGACATCTTTTGGACTTTCAATTTTCATCATACGGGCCGCTTCCAGAAATAAAATGTTTTGATATTCTCCGATGGTTCCGCCTATCTCTATGATGACTATATCCGCCTTGGCATTCCGTCCGGCTGTTTTAATGCGGTTTATTACTTCCATCGGAATATGCGGAACAACTTCCACGCACCTGCCTCCATATTCTAAATTTCTTTCTTTTTCTATAACCGTTTTATACACCCGACCGGTGGTCATATAGTTTATTCGGGTCAAATTCAAGTCTAGGAACCTCTCGTAGTTGCCCATATCTTGGTCTGTCTCGTCTCCATCGGATAAAACAAAAACCTCACCGTGTTCGGTGGGGTTCATAGTGCCTGCGTCAACATTTACATATGGGTCTATTTTTACAGAGGTGACGTTAAAACCGCGATTTTTCAAAATGAGCCCGATGGAGGAGGCGGTAATGCCCTTTCCCACTCCGGAAATGACGCCCCCCACCACGAAAATATATTTTGTCTCTTTTTTGCTCATGCTACTTATTCAAATATTTTCTAATCGCCAGTAAACTGGAAATTACACCCAGGATTATACCTGATAATAGAAGAATTGCAAAAATTTGAAAGAAGCTAGAGAGATAGTAGTCGTACATATTGATGCCGAGGAAATTCGTCATACTACGTCCGAGCCAAGCGGTAACAGGCAAGAACAGCACCAAGGTAATCCCCGTAGCGACGACACCGTAAATCACCCCCTCCACCATAAATGGCCCGCGTACATGCATCTTGGAAGCACCAACCAAGCGCATCACTCCGATTTCTTCTTTGGCAATGAAAATAGTCAGACGAATGGTATTGAAGGTGACAATCACGGTGATGATTACCGAGAGCAGAGTGAGGATAAACCCGAGCTTCTGCGCGCCTCCGATGATGTTGTTCAATCTATCTATCACCAATTTATTTTGATGGTAATTTACCTTATCTACGATAGACTCTCTCCCCGGCGTAAGCGAGTTGTCGGATTTCATAAAATTCGCAATGTCTTCGTATTGAGAAACTTCTTTGGCTTTGATATTTATATACGCTCCGAGAGGGTTGTCCCCTATCTCATCTAATGCTTGAATCGTAGGGTAGTCGTTCTGGTGGCGTTCACGGAAAATTCTAAGCGCTTCCTCCGCGCTCGTATAAGAGACAGTGGCCACCTCCGGCAACTTTTCCAAGGAAGACTTCAGTGTCATAATCTTTTCTTCCGAAGCGCCGATAGTGAAATAAATGGTCACGTCAACCTTGTCTTTGATTTGATTGAGTGAAAAATGCAGAACCGCTTGCAGTAGGATGACAGTGGTGATGACAGAAAGGGTAATGGTGACGACCAAGACAGCCGCCCAAGAAATAATTCCGCTTCTTTTAAAGTTTAAAAATCCGCCTTTGATTATTCTTCTGAATGTGGTCATTGCCATAAGTAATTTTATTATACACCTATTTACTATGCTTCGTATCCCTCACCAGTTTGCCATTTTCCAGTGTGATAACTCTCTTATCCACAGACTCAATGACTCCGCGATTGTGTGTGGTCAAAATAACCGTCGTGCCCATATCGTTTATTTTCTTTAAAATTTGAACTATCTCATAAGTATTGACTGGGTCCAGATTCCCTGTCGGCTCGTCGGCAATGATGAGTTCGGGCTGGTTGATGATAGCTCGCGCTATGGCCAGGCGCTGTTGCTCGCCCCCGGACATCTGATGAGGAAAATGATGCAATTTTTGGCTCAGATCAACGAGTTCTAGGACGTGTGGCACATCGCTCGCTATCTCTTCTTCGGTTTTGCCTACGGCTTCCATGGCAAAAGCGATGTTTTCATAAGCGGTTTTATTGGGGAGCAGTTTAAAGTCCTGGAAAACCACCCCGATGCGACGGCGGAGATCAGTCAATTCTTTATTTTTTAATCTATGCACATTGATAGACTCAAAAAAGACAGTCCCATCTGAAGGAAATTCATCCGCTAGAATCATTTTTACCAAAGTGGTCTTGCCGGCGCCGGAATGACCAACAATAGAAAGAAATTCCCCTGGCTCTACCGTAAAAGTCACGCCATCAAGCGCAACCGCATCCTTATAATTCTTTGAAACATTATTAAAATAAATCATCCCGTTACGAAATAAACGCGGACACTACTGAGAGAACGCGCATATTCTTATTATTAATAAAATTTGTTGGTAAATATATTTTTGTCATATGTGTCCACGATTTCGTACGGGATTATCCCGTACAGAACAGGAAGCGCTTCAACCGTTGCTTGAGATAAAGTTTGCCCCTGCCCGATTTTAGATACAATTCTCGGTGTCTTGCGTCACCCTCGTCTAGACACGCTTCATAATACACTATTTCAAAGGGGCCTCGTCCTTTTGTATATAAAGACTTACCCTCGGAGTGTTCCTTAAAGCGCTTCCGCAAGTCATTTGTGTACCCTGTATAAAACTTACCACTTTTCTTACTTTTTAACACGTAAGTATAAAACATAATAAGTTCTGTTCGGGATCACGTTCTTAATTATAACATAAAAATAAATTTATCCATATCTTTTGAAAATTTTTAATTCCCAATCCAAGAATAACAATACCAATAACCCGTATCCATCTGTCCGGCATAATATCCGTTGCATTTATTGGCAAAGGCTCCCCCTTCTAGAGCGTAGATAAGATAGGCTCCCGCAGGACCGCCGGTTGGGCCCACCCAATACGGTAAATACAAATATGAATCATAAGCATAATTTGCAGAGGAAGAATTTTGTGTTTTAGGAATTGTCGGCATATATGGAGCCAAGGCATTTCCAATGGTACTGTTTCCAGAATAGCTACCCCTCCAACAAGTTCCGCTTGACTTAAGACATTGCCAGTTTGCAATTCCGGGCCAACTATTAGTAGGACTTGCATCACGAGCCATGTTGAGAGCAAGAGTAATCTGACGCACGTCCTCCAGGGTTCTGGCATCACGCGCCTTTTTTCGCGCAGAATTGAGTGAGGAAAAAACAATGGACGCTAAAAGTCCGATAATTGCCACCACAACCAAAAGCTCTATTAAGGTAAAACCTTTTTGATTTATTTTTATCATAGGTTTAATCTCAATAATTATATAACTTCACAAAAAAAACTTCAAGACACAACTCCCCTAGGGTTCCCCTAGGCAGAGAATGTGCTATACTACTAAAATATATGGAAAGAAAAATAAAATTTGAAATTGGAGAATTCTATCATGCATATAATCGAGGAGTTGAAAAAAGGATTATTTTTCAGAACTCTACCGATTACAAGAGATTCTTGATGTTGCTTTATATCGCAAATAGCAATCAACCACTGCACTTCAGAGACTATGGAGTAATTAACTCAATAGAAGAAATATTCCAAAAAGATCGGGGTGAACCATTGGTCGCAATTGGTGCATATTGCTTAATGCCAAATCATTTTCATCTACTACTGACTCCCCTTGTGAACGGAGGTATTTCAAAATTTATGCTTAAGCTTCAGACTGGGTATTCAATGTACTTTAATAAAAAAACTGATCGAGTTGGAACTCTTTTTCAAGGGGTTTTTAAATCGCAACATATAGATGAAGATGTATACCTTAAATATATTTACGCATACATACACCTAAACCCTGCAAAATTAAAAAAATCTAAGTGGAAAACACAGCCAAAAAGCTTTTTGACTCAACTTAAAAAATTTATTGCTGAATATCCATACTCCAGCCTGCAAGAATATTTATCTAAAAATTATAAAATAATAAACGCAAAACCATTCCCTATCAGAGAAAAAAATATCTGTAATTATAATAATATTGTGGATGATTTTAGCGCAGAACTTCCCGAATTTCTCGAACCCCCATCCCCGAGGGGAACCCTAGGTAAATAAATCTTTCTCCGCCTCTATGAACAAGTCTAGATTCCCATCCAGCACTCCATCCACATCCGATGTCTCGGCATCAGTCCTATGATCTTTTACCATTTTGTACGGATGGAGCACGTACGAACGAATTTGATTTCCCCATTCTATCTCCGTAGACTTTTGTTTGAATATTTCTTCCACACTTTTCTTCTCTTCTTCCGCTTTTTTGAAAATTTTTGCTCGCAAAATAGCCATCGCCCGTTCGCGATTATTCTCTTGCGACCGTTCTTCGGAAGAATGCACCGCTATGCCCGAGGGTATGTGGACTATCCTTACTGCCGTTTCTCTTTTATTCACATTCTGCCCTCCGGGACCGCCCGAACGGGAAAATTCTATCTTCAAATCTGCTGGTGGAATTACAAAATCTTTTTCTTCTAGTTTTGAAAATTTAGGCAAAACTTCCACGAGCGCGAAGGACGTGTGACGCAGTTTTTTCGCATCAAATGGAGAAATGCGCACGAGCCTGTGCACCCCGGATTCTTTTTTGAGCATGCCATACGGGCCTAACCTCTCCCCGTGCCCTCCCCTGCGAAGGGGAGGGTGTAGGGTGGGGTCTGTTATCTCAAAAGAAACATTTCTGTATCCCCCGCTGTTATTTTTGTTTTCGTGAATTAAAAAAACGTTGAAGCCCATTTTGTCCGCATATTTCACATACATAGAGAAGAGCATCGCGCCGAAGTCTTCCGCATCTTCCCCGCCAGCGCCGGAAATGATTGTCACAATAGCATTACCCCTGTCGTATTTATTCGTTCCTTCTTTTTTATTTTTTAAATCTGCTAGTTCTTTTAAAACATTCTGCGCTTTATTTTTATCGTTCCAAAAGTTAGGGGCCTGCATCTCCTCTTCAAGCTTTTCTATTTCATTTTCTATTTCGTTCGTATCTTTTTCCATAATTTTTTTGGAGCCGAGAATGGGAATCGAACCCATGTCCCTACTTTACGAAAGTAGTGTTCTGCCACTGAACTATATCGGCTTATTTTTTTGCTCTACTTCACCCCGCCTAACTCAGGCGGGGCAAGCTGAGCTACTTCGGCAAATACTTGGAGCCGTCGAAGGGGATCGAACCCGTGGTCTCGTCATTACCAATGACGTGCTTTACCACTAAGCTACGACGGCATACATAGCTAATTATCCACATAATTTCTTTTATTGCAACGCTATTATTGATATAATATATATGCTTAAAATCTTTATGTTAGATACATTTTTAGGGAAAAAAGCGCTTTTTTTGGGAATTCTATTTTCTTTGGTTTTTTTCGTCTCACCCGTAGGGCTACGACCGAGGGCATCTTCCGCCCTTGCTTCCGAAACCGACGGGGTCATTGATGGAGCATACAAATACGCTTGGGGAGAAAACATCGGCTGGATAAATTTTGGCTGTGATAATTGCAATGTTCAAATTACCGATACCGAAATTACCGGGAACGCTTGGAGTAGTCAGTTCGGCTGGATAAATTTGGCCCCGACGACTTCAGGGGTCAAAAACGACGGCGCGGGCGTACTCTCGGGTTACGCTTGGAGTTCCAATCTGGGCTGGATTGATTTTACAGGAGTGACGATAAACACAAGTGGAGAATTGCTAGGTTATGCGACTCTTAAATCCGACAGCAGTCAAATCAATTTCAATTGCGCGACAGGAAATTCTTGCGCCTCGGCCGATTTCAAAATAAAAACAGATTGGAGACCGGCTAGTATGCGAAGTTCCGGCGGTTCCAGTGGCTCCGCTCCCCGCAACCCTCCACCCGTTACTCCTCCCCCTTTCACGCCACCTCCTTTTGTTGCGCTTCCTCCCTTTGACATCTTTGACAACCTTTCAAACGTAGTCAATTACGCCTCTGATTTTCTTTCTTATTTATTTGGAGGAGAAAAGCCTTCCACGGAAACTTTAGCGGAAATTCCAAAAGTCGCGCCGAAAGCCCTCAGTGCTTTGTGGAATATCTTACCCGCAAAAGCCATCAGTTCTTTCGTCTTTGCTCCATTGCCTTATGATATCCGCATCCTCGCAAGTAAATTTCCAGAATTGGATAAAACTTTGAAAAGCGTAGGAATAGAGAGGCTGAGCGACTTGGGCAAGTTGACTGGTGTGTCTTTGAATATTCCAGGATTGGCAAACATTTTAGATAAAACGATTACCACCGTCGGACTGGAAAACTTGTCCGAGATTGATAAGTTGAATGGAGTATCTATCAACATTCCGGGGCTTTCCAATTTAGACGGACAAATGATGAACAACGTGGGTGTGGGTAAAATAGCTTTGATAAAAGGCTTGCCTATCGCGAAGTTCTCCCCTTCCGCCAAGAAAAATCTTCCGGCGGAATTCGTCTTCGCCCGCGCCAATCAAGAGCTCGTTGATCTAAACGTCGCTTTGTCTGTAGGAGAAAGGGGCGAAGTCTCCCAGCAGATGTCCACTCTACCCGGCCAGACATTACGCTTAGTAGTCAAGCCTATCAGCAAGGCTAGTAGCGTGACGGGGTATTTCGTATTCAAAGCTCCCACCCCGAAGATTTCTCAAAACAGCATTCCTCGTTCTTCTCTCACCGCTTCCGCGCTTTTTTCTATGAACAATTTTGTTGAGCAAGCCCCTTCCCCTTTCCAGGGGAAGGCGGGGGGTGAGGTAGAAAACAAATTAGTTCTCTCCTCATTTGAATACATTGACCCGGACCATGACGGCATATACACCGCGGACGTCGTCTCCCCCATCGTGCCGGGAGAATACGAAATCATCACCGTCATCAACTACATAGATCCGGTATTGGGCACTCGCCAGATGAGGATGACCACGGTCATTGACCCGGAGGGATACGTCTTTGAGAAAAATGGCGGCAAAGAAACTCGCATTCCGTCCGCCATCGTGTCCCTTTATTACTTAAATACTACTACCAAGAAATACGAACTCTGGCCTGCGAAAGATTATCAACAAGAAAACCCTCAAGTGACGGATGTCCGGGGTACTTATTCATTCCTGGTGCCGGAAGGTTCTTATTATTTTGAAGTAGAGGCGCCGGGCTATCTCACCTACAGAGGGAAAGTGTTCGTAGTAGCGGAAGGAAGCGGTATCCACCAGAACATAGAACTCGGTTCCAGCACGAAGTGGATGGAGAAAATTGATTTTCAAACAGTTCTTTTGATTGTTGTTTTATTATTATTAATGTATAATTTCTATCGTAATACCTTACGGGAGAAATTATCAAAGTTTTTAAATAAAAATGATGGAAAGTAAAAAACGCATTGTTCTCATAATAGTTATCGGGGCGCTTATCATCGGCAATGTATTTTTCGCGCTTAATTATTTTCTCCTGAACCGAGAATTAAACTCAGCCTATTCCATAAGAGATAAAGCGGAGGTAAATACAAAAGTAGTCAATTTCGCTTCTATGTTCGTGAAGAAAGTATTGCAAGCGGACAAGGAAGTGGACTTTGAAACACGGCTTTCTTTGGAAAATGCCGTACGCGACCTGAAAGACAAAGAAGTGATGGAAGAATGGCAAAACTTTACCGGTAGCTCGACGGAAGCAGAAGCCCAAAATAGTGTGAAAAAACTCTTGGAGATTCTAATTAGTAAGATTCAGAAATAGAAATACCCCTTCCCAGCCTCCCCCTACGTAGGGGGAGGTGTCAGAATGACGGAGGGGGTAGACTTATCCCCATTTTGCATACATTAGCTCATACTTTTGTTGTATAATATATATGGTATCTCTATGAGAATATGCCTTTTTTATTAAATAAAAAAACAATAATAATATTCGCGGTCATTGTGGTACTTTCCTTCTTTGCTCCGACTGTTTTTGCCGTCTGGAATGGCACTTTTTACGAGCCGGGAGACACCTTAAATCCAGAATGTCTGCCGACTGACGTGGACTGTGATGTCCGCGCTCCCCTTACCTCTTTAAATATAAGTGACACAGTTTATGGGGCAGGCTGGGATACAGATACCACACATGCTCCATCCAAAAATGCTCTCTATGACAAAATAGAAGGGCTCGTTGCAGGCAGTCACGACCCCATCTCTTTGGGCGTATCGGCCAACGGCCTCTCTCTTGCGACTCAAGTATTGAGTTTGGATTTGTCTTCCACCTCCACCACAGGTGCACTTTCAGATACGGATTGGGATATTTTTAATAATAAACAAAATGCTTTAGGATTTACTGCTGTTCCAGATACCAGAATGGTAAACGGCCATGCTTTATCTTCCGATGTTACCGTCACTGCTAGTGATGTGAGTCTAGGCAATGTCACAAACGAAAGCAAGGCTACAATGTTCACTAGTCCGACATTCACTGGGACAGTTGCTGGATTCACCATGGGTGGAAATCTCGTCCTCGGAGCAAACACTTTGACCACTTCAAACACTGGGCTCGTTTCAAATTTAAATGCAGATCTTTTAGACGGACAAGACGGAAGCTATTACGCTTCTGCTTCGGGTTACATCCCATACACAGGAGCTACCACAGACCTAGACTTAGGCACACACTCTTTAACCAGCCCTCTATTAATCGGAGGCTCTTCAACAACCCAAGATTTAACTTTCAAAACAACCACAGGTATCGGAGCAACCGGTGCTGATATGCACTTCCTAGTAGGCAACAATGGAGCTACCGAAGCGATGACAATTTTAGGGACAGGTCTCGTCGGGATAGGGACGGCGGCACCCTCCTACCCTCTCGATGTAGTTACTGGGACGAGTTGGACAGATGGAGGAATCAGAACAAAATATGCTTTGAGATTTGGAACTAATACTACACAAGCTCCAGTGATATTTCCATTTCTTGCTGCAGCATATACTGGTCCTGACCCAACAGGTAAAGGGCTTGGATTTTTTAGCTATTCTATAACAGCTGGAGATATAGGAGTAGGATTCTCTGGAGATAATTTAACTAACACTACAGGTAATTATACCAACACTATTTTTGCACGAACCTTTGCTCCTACAAGTGGAACGGGAACTTACACAAATTTGAATATAGGTGGAACAATTAATCAAACTGGTGGAGCTAATGGAATAACTCGTGGGCTTTACATAAGCTCAAATCTTACCGCTGCGGCAGATTATAGAGCGATAGAAACTACCACGGGTTCTCTCGTGATGAATGATACTTACCTTGCAGGTTCTGGTTCTCTCGCTGGCTCTCTTCTTAATCTTGCTCAGACTTGGAATACGACAGGAGCACCTACGGGATTGAAGTTTGTTATTACTGATACTGCTTCCAATTCTGCTTCTTTGGCTATGCAGATTTTAGGCGGAGCAGCTGGGACGACGAATTTGTTTAAGGTAAGTAAGGCGGGAAATATAACAACACCAGGATTAATAAATACTGGAAACTTATGGGCTACAGGGTTAATAAACACTGACTCGATAGGTCCTTACAACACGAATACCACATTCACTCTAAATAGTTACAGTTATTCAACAGCCAGTAGGTTTGCGGTAACTCTTGGAGGTGGTACACATTCTCAAGTATCTGGAACAAATGGCGCGTTAAAAATCGCTCCAATTTACAACCAAGTTGCTTCTACTGCCGCCAATACCGACCTTCTAATAAACAGGACAGAAACATCTGTGGGTTCGGGAGCACAGTACTTAATTGACGCACAGGTGGGAGGGGTGACACAATTCAACGTCACCAATGCTGGAGTGGTCAGCGCTGTGAGCTTGGTTTCTTGCGGAGGCATTCAGACCAACGGAAGCGGTACCATGAGCTGTACCTCTGATGAAAGATTAAAAGATCTCCACGGAGAATTTACCGCAGGCTTGGCAAGCATTATGCAAATCAATCCAGAAACATATTCTTGGAGAGAAAATTCCGGACTTTATGACGGAGGAATAAATTATTCCGGCTTCATCGCTCAGAATATTGAGTCAGCCATCCCGGAGGCGGTCAATATAAATCCTTCGGGATACAGACAGGTCAACACCACGACCATCCTCGCCGCAACCATCAATGCCATAAAGGAAATGAATTTGAACTTGGAAGATGTATTATCGCTTGATGTTTCCTCTCCTCCTTTGGAAGGAGGAGTACTCGCAGAAAGCGAGGGAGGTGGTTCTTTCTTCTCCCGCCTTCTCTCCAAGCTCACCACCTGGCTCGCGGATGCCACGAACGGTATCGCTAAAATTTTCGTCGGAGAAATAGAAACGAAGTCCTTGTGCGTCTCGGATGACACAGGAGCGAAGACCTGTATCACAAAATCTCAACTTGATGCATTGCTCGCCTCTCCTCCTAGTGTAGGAGGAGTACCCGCAGGAAGCGGGGGTGGTGGTGGTTCAAATCCAGCACCCGTAGAACCGGCCCCCGTAGACCCAGCTCCAGCTGATCCCGCTGATTCTCCTCCTTCAGAAGGAGGAGTACCCGAAGGCTCGCCCGCCGAGGCGGGGGGAGGTGGTGAACCTGCCCCTGTTGAACCGGCCCCCGTAGACCCAGCTCCAGCTGATCCCGCTGATTCTCCTCCTTCAG
>CAZXCD010000002.1:0-278 GCA_964638985.1 uncultured Candidatus Saccharibacteria bacterium | reverse complement strand
AAGGAGGAGTACCCGAAGGCTCGCCCGCCGAGGCGGGGGGAGGTGGTTCTGTAGAATCAACACCCGCACCAGTAACTCCATAATTTGCATTTATTTTTTGAGCCATGATATACTATAAGGCATGAATGTTAAAAAGTGGAGGAATAAAAATAAATATATGATTAAGAAAAAAGAAAAAAAAATAACAAACGCAGAACTTCTTGAATCAATAAATAGAAGCTTTTCTAAAGCGGAAGAAAAAATTGATACTATTGATATAAAAGTTGAAGGACTAAAAA
>CAZXCD010000001.1:48280-50596 GCA_964638985.1 uncultured Candidatus Saccharibacteria bacterium | reverse complement strand
GCGAAGTGGCCTTGGGTGTCTTCGCCGAAAAGGGCGTGGTGGATTGTTTTTATAAAACTTTCAAAGAGGCGGGTGCTGTAGGAAGAAAGGTTGAAAATTACCGCCAGAGTGAACATCATAAGAGCGAGTTTTATGCTGTAAAAGGCGAGCGGAATGGCTATTATCGCGAAAACGACAGGGGCAAGAGTACGCACGGTACTGCCACGAATTTCTCTTTTGGTGATTTCTGGATTTTGAATATGTGGAGAATATAGCACATATCTGCGCATCCAATATAAGGTAAGACCTATCAAGATTGTGTGCACACCGAAGATGATTACCGCCAATTCATTTTTACTGTATTCGCCGAGGAAGCCGGCAGAAAAAGGCACCAAACTTATCAACATAAAGAACACGGCGTTGATGTTGGTGAGCATATGGTCCACGTTTTTCGCATAAATGGAAACAAAGAAATGGTGCGCTCTCCAATAAGTGAAGAGAAGAGCAAAGCTGAGCAAGTAGCTTGAAAAGACGGGCAGTAAACTTTTGACTTCAAACCAAAGATTCATATTGTCTATTGGGCCCCAAACAACTGGCACTTTAATTTCAAAAACGAGAATTGTCATAACTATCGCGAAAATGCCATCGGATAGTTGGTCTAATCTTGTGTGGTTCATCCCGTACGAAATAGGACGCGTACGCGTACGCTTACGCTTCGTTGTCCTTTTTATAATTTATAATATTTATTAATTTCATAATTTTGTTTATTTTATGCGTCCGCGATTTCGTTCGGGATTCATGTCCATAGTATAACATGCTATTATAAAACTATGAAAATCGGGATTTTTGATTCAGGGCTGGGGGGGCTTATCATCGCGAAGGCCATAAGAAAGGCGATGCCGGAATACGACTATGTATATCTGGGCGACACGAAAAGGGTGCCGTACGGCAATCGTTCGCACGAAGCCGTTTTTGAATTTACCCGAGAGAGTGTGGACTATCTTTTCCGTAAAGAAAATTGCGCTATTGTCATCGTTGCTTGCAATACTGCTTCTGCTAGAGCTTTAAGAAGATTGCAGAAAGAATACACCCCCTCTGCCTCTGGCATCTCCCCCTTCGCAGGGGGAGAGGAAAGGAAGATTCTCGGAGTTTTGATTCCTGCGGCAGAAGAATGCACTAAATTTAAGAGAATCGGGATATTGGGAACTCGCGGTACCGTAGATTCAAATACTTTTCCTGTTGAGATAAAAAAATTACGGGAAAGCAAACCCGCCAAAGGACGGGCAAGAATTTTTCAAAATTCCGCGCCGATGTTGGTGCCCCTGGCTGAAGAAGGGGAGACAAAGAATGCCTTACCTTTTATCAAAGAATATCTGCAACCTTTTTTAAATAAAAAATTAGATGCAGTAGTTCTCGGTTGTACGCATTATCCCATCTTTAAACATGAGATTAAAAATCAGATTAAAGTTTTGGGAAAAAATATAAAACTTATTTCCCAGGACGAAATAGTTCCAAAGAAACTGAAAAATTATTTGGAAAGACACCAAGAGATAACCAAAAAACTTACAAAAAACAAGACAGCTAAAATTTTAGTGACAGATATGACCAAAAGCGTAGGAGAGCTGACAAAAAAATGGTTTGGGCAGAATATTAAACCCAGACTAATCAATTTCTAGAAAGATTGGGCAATGGTCTGAGCCATAATAATCATTAAGCATTCCGGCGTCTTTGATTTTCGCCTCGCCCGTAGGGCTATGGCCGAGGGGCAAGATTTTTTTATCCATAAAGAAATAATCAATGCGCCAACCGACATTGCGATCTCGAGCGCGAGTCTTCTGATCCCAGTAAGTGTAAATATCTTTTTTGTTTGGATTTAAATTTCTCCAGATGTCTACAAAATTGTTTTTTACCACTTTATCCAGCCAAGCGCGTTCTATCGGCAAGAACCCGGTGTTTTCTTCGTTTTCTTTCGGACGAGCGAGATCTATCGCTTCGTGAGCGGTATTTACATCTCCGCAAAAAATCACATTTTCGCCGTTTTTGCGAAGTTTTAGGATGAACTTTAAGAACGCATCGTAAAATTCCAATTTGTATTTTAATCTTTCCGGTCCTTGCCCGCCGTTGGGGAAATAACAATTTATTACCGTATAATTTTTTAATTTTACACCCAAAAGCCTTCCCTCATCATCTAATTTTTTTACTTGCCCGCCGAGGAGGGCGCCCATGCCATAAAAAACTTCTTTTGGTTTTTCCTTGGTATAAATAGCGACTCCGCTGTAGCCCTTTTTAATTTTCGGATGAGAAAAATAAGAATGATAACCGGGAACATCTCGTACA
>CAZXCD010000001.1:20321-48270 GCA_964638985.1 uncultured Candidatus Saccharibacteria bacterium | reverse complement strand
GTCGGGTAACTCTTTATTTATGTAAATTGCCACTCCAGAATACCCCCTTTTTTCTTTAGGATGCGAGAAATAAGAAAAATATCCGGGGACATTGCGCACCTCTTCCGGCAACTGTTCCGGTTCGGCTTTTGTTTCTTGCAGACATAAAATATCCGGTTTGTATTGTTGAAATAGGGGAGTGAAAAATCCCTGTTTCACCGTTGCCCGCAACCCGTTTGTATTCCAAGAAATTATATTCATATTATGATTTATTATGGAATTTTTTATGTATATCACGCAAATGCTTGTCGGTCACGTGAGTATAAATCTGCGTAGTGCCAATGTTCGCATGTCCGAGCATCACTTGCACTGACCTTATGTCGGCGCCATTGTTTAGTAAGTCGGTGGCAAAGGAATGTCTGATAACGTGAGGGGTGACTTTCTTGGTAATGCCGGCTTTGATCGCGTGTTGTTTTACAATTCTTTCTATTGACCGGCGGGTGAGGGCTTGGCTTTCTTCTTTTTCATCGCCGACCTGCACAAAGAGGGCATCGCTCATATCTTTGCGCGCGTCCAGATATTTTTTCACCGCCTTTTTCGCTTCTTCGGATATAAATACTACTCGTACCTTACCTCCTTTCCCGCGGATTGAAATTTCATCTCTTTTAAAATCAAAATCGTTTGTGAGGGAGCAGAGTTCAGAGACACGCAGGCCCGTGGAGAAGAGCAATTCCAAGATGGCTTTATCTCGGAGATCTTTCAAGGTGTTGCTACTAGGGGAATTCAAAAGTCTAGATAATTCTTCGGGTGAAATCAGATCAAGCGTTCGTTCGGGGGTCTTAGCCAATTCTATCTGGTCTCTCGGCATAGATTTTATTTCTCTTTTGGTTAAATATTTTAAGAAAACTCGCAAGGCTATCATATAATAATTTTGAGTTTTTTTGGAAACAGTGTTGCCGTTTTGTCTGTTATTCCCCGTGATTTGCCTGTTTAACCAGAGGCGGAATTCTCGCACCGAGGCGTCAGTTATATCACTTGGACTTTTTATTTTACCAAATTCAAAAAAAGAGGTGAGGTAATGCTCATAATTTTCCACTGTCCGGATAGCCCGCCCCTTCTCTATTTCTAGATATTCCAAGAATTCGCGTTTGAGTTTATCTATCTCTGTTGCCATATAACCCAATTGTACCAAATATTTGGCGACACGGTAATGGGTTGCGTTTTTACTCAGTTTATGCTAATATATTAAGTATGTTAGCAACCAAGAAAAAACAAGCAGTTATAAAGAAACACCAAATCCACGACAAAGACACGGGTTCTCCGGAAGTCCAAGTGGCTGTTTTATCCACCCAAATTGACGCTCTAGCCAAGCATTTAAAGAAACACAAGAAAGATAATCATTCCCGCCGAGGTCTCATCAAGATGGTGGCTGACCGACGTACTCATTTGAAATATTTGGAACGCAAAGACAAGTCTCGCTACGCCGCTCTAGTGAAAAAAATGGAACTCGCGTAAGTCACCCTCCCCAACCCCTCCCTTCGCAGGGAGGGGAAATTTTCCTCCCCCTGTGAAGGGGGAGTGCCTGAAAGGCGAGGGGGTGCTATAATATATATATGACAGTCATAAAACATAAAGAACAAAGGGTTGGGGTTTTTATTGATACTCAAAATTTATACCATTCGGCTCGCAACTTATATCAGTCGCGGGTGAATTTCGGCGCGGTTTTGAAAGATGCGGTGGCGGGCAGGAAGCTCGTGCGCGCGGTCGCTTATGTCATCACCACAGAAGCGGGGGATGAAAAGAATTTCTTTGAAGCGCTTTCCAAGCTCGGTATTGAAACCAAAACGAAAGATTTGCAAATATTTGCCGGTGGCGCCAAAAAGGCGGACTGGGATGTGGGCCTCGCAGTTGATGCTATTAAAATGTCTCCGCGTCTGGATTCGGTAGTAATAATTTCCGGAGACGGGGACTTTATTCCGCTTGTGGAATATTTACAGACTATCGGAGTGCAAGTGGAAGTCGTTTCCTTTGGCAAATCAACTTCGGGAAAACTGCGTGAAGCAGTGGATGATTTTGTGGACCTTTCTCTCAACCCTAGAAAATATCTATTGGGCGCAAAATAATTTTCAAATAAATTTTTGCATTTTTACTACAAAGTGCTAGGATAAACTGGTAGTTTATTATTTTATAAGTTAATCCGTTCGTCTTCAGACATGCAGTTTTGTTCTGATTTACGTTAATCAAGAACAATACTTTAGTCTGAAGAGGAGCGTCGCGCTCTAATTGTCGTTGCGCGGCATGATTTTGTAAAATCACATGCAAAAGAAAGAATATAGTGTGGAGATTGGAGGTAAAACATTAACCGCCATTTTTAGTGATTTGGCGGAGCAAGCGCACGGTTCGGTAATATTAAAATACGGGGAGACCATCGTCCTTGCCACAGCTTGTATGTCCAAGGACAGTCAAGCTGGGCTCGGATTTTTCAATTTAACGGTTGACTATGTGGAAAAATTTTACGCGGCCGGGAAAATTCTGGGCTCACGTTTTGTCAGGAGAGAAGGCAAACCTTCGGAAGAAGCGGTATTGGCAAGCAGAGTAATAGACCGCACTCTTCGTCCTCTTTTTGACCAATCTATGCGCCACGCGGTGCAAGTGATCGTGACAGTTCTCTCGGTGGACGACAATGACCCGACAATCTTGGCCGTCAATGCGGCGTCTCTAGCTTTGCTCGTTTCCAACATTCCCTGGAACGGGCCCGTCGGCTGTGTGCGTATCGGGAAATATGACAGTGAAGATTTGAAAATTAACCCTGCGCAATCTCTACGGGTAAACGAAGAAACGCAATACAAATTTGATATGACTGTCTGCGGAAAGAACGGGCACATTAATATGATTGAGGCTTCCGCTCGCCAAGCAAAGGAGTCGGAATTAGAAGAAGCGCTTAAAGTCGCAAGCGCAGAAATAGCCAAGCTGGAAGATTTCCAGAAAAAAATTGCCAAAGAAATAGGCAAGGACAAAAGGATAATTGAAAAAGAAGCGTTTTTGGAAGAATCTGTAAAATTATTTAATGAAAAAATCTTGCCTAAAATGGATAAGGCAATCTTTGAAGGTCCGGGGAAGGCGGAGATTGACGCGCTCCACACCAAATGGAATCAAATGGTGAAAGACAACTATCCGGACAGAAAAGAATTTGCCCCGGAAGATAATTTGTTTGATGATACGGAGAATGAAATTTTGCACAAAAAAGCGATAGAAGAAGACAAGCGCGCTGATGGCAGAAAAATGGATGAACTCCGCGATCTTTATGCTCAAGCGGGAGGACTTTCCAGCCAACTTCACGGTTCCGGAATTTTCTATCGCGGAGGGACGCACGTGCTCTCGGTGTTGACTCTCGGTGGTCCGGAGGAAAGAAATTTGGTGGATGGTTTACAATTGAAGGTGGAAAAAAGATTTATGCATCACTACAACTTCCCGCCGTACTCATCCGGAGAAGTCGGAAGATTCGGTATGACCAATCGCCGAGAAGTAGGACACGGAGCTCTCGCCGAGAAAGCGCTCGCGATGGTGTTGCCGAGCGTGGCGGAATTTCCATACACGATGAGAATCGTTTCCGAATCAATGGCTTCCAACGGTTCAACTTCTCAAGCTTCCATCTGCGCGGGAACTCTCGCGCTTATGGACGGGGGAGTGCCCATCAAAGCTCCGGTCGCCGGTATCGCGATGGGACTGATGTATGAGAATGATAATAAATATAAAGTCCTGACCGACATTCAAGGACCGGAAGACCATCATGGCGATATGGATTTCAAAATCGCGGGAACTAGAGAAGGAGTCACCGCTATTCAACTAGATGTGAAGGTGGAGGGCGTGCCGATAAAAATATTGGGCGAAGCGATGATCCAAGGGAAGATTGCCAGAGTCACTATTATAGATAGAATTGAAAAAGAGATTGAAAAACCTCGCGCTAATATTTCTGTGAACGCTCCGAAAATATTGATAATAAAAATTAATCCGGAAAAAATCGGGTTAGTGATAGGTGGAGGAGGAAAGACGATTAAGGAAATCAAAGAAAAGTCCGGCGCTGAGATAACCATTGAAGATGATGGTACAGTATACTTGACTGGGAAGGACGGTTCAGCGGAAAAAGCAAAAACTATTGTGGAAGAAATGACGCACGAATTTAAAGTGGGTGAAGTGTTGAAGGGGGAAATTGTGAAGATTGCCGACTTTGGTGCGTTCGTGGCCTTGAATCCGTTTACCGATGGCATGGTGCATATCTCCGAGATCGCCCCATTTCGCGTTGAGCGTGTTTCGGATATAATAAAGGAAGGAATGATTGTGCCGGTGAAAGTCATAAATATTGACCCTGAACGAGGACGCATCGGGCTCTCTATTAAAGAAGCGGATAAAGACTTTTTCAAAAACAATGGAGGAAAATAAAATAAAATCCACTGCGAGCGAAGAAAGTAATAAATTCGTAAAGACCTATGCCGAGGATATGGCGAGTGTTCTTGAGAGTGACAAAGAAGGTTTGGTTAAAAAAATAATTCACGGGGAAGAAGAACACGAGCAAGAGAAAAAAAATCTATCACCGGAATCAAAGAAAAATAGACTCTTTATGCTTATCGGTTTCGTGCTGATATTTTTAGCGTTGCTAATTTTATCTTATTTTCTCTTCAAGAAAGAGGATATCAACACAGTCGCGGTGCAAAAACAATTTATCCCGCTTATCTTTAATGACAAAAGCGAGTTTGTAGAAATCTTAGGGCTCAATAAAGACGAAGTGGTAGAGACTATCTTGAGTCAGGTTAACGATACTGAGGTGAAAATAGGAGGAATAAAGGGAATTTATCTCACAGAAAACAAGCAAATCATCGGACTCCGAAGGTTCATCACTATCATCAAGGGTAATTTCGTCCCTGGGGAAGACAAACTTTTCGTGGATGATAATTTCTTAATGGGCTCAATGCTGACCGGGCTGAAATCAAGCTCGCCAACCGCTGGGCCTGCCCGCCCTCCAGAGGGAGCAGGCGGGGATTTTTTCATTTTACTAAAGACTCGTTCCACGGCTGATATTTTCAGCCAGCTTAGAGTCTGGGAAGAAAAAATGCTGGCGGATTTGCATAAATTTGCTGGGATTGATTTGTCCGCCGAGACGAACTATCTTTTCACAAAAGATTTTGAAGACGGCGTCATAGAAAATAAAAATGCGCGCATCTTGCACAACAAAGACGGGGGAATAGTCCTGATGTATATCTTTGCGGATGAAAATTCCGTGATTATCACCAGCTCGGAACTCGCCACGCACGAAATTATCCTCCGTCTAGCTTCCTCGGAGAAGAAACAATAAAAGACATCCCAAAACCGTGAAAATATATGTTTTTTAGTAGTTTTTCACGTTTATCTTGACAAAACCGTGAAAATGAATATACTTATAAGATGGCAAAAATAGCTACTTTGTTTAACAAAATTAATTTACTTCGAGAAAGATACTATAAGGTGTTGGCAGGAAAAGAAGCACTTATCAAACTTATCAGCGAGACAGAAGTTGCTGAGCAAGTATACAATTCAAATGCCATAGAAAATAGCACACTTACGCTTGAAGAAACAGAAAAGATACTTCTTGCTATTGATCTTGATCGATTTATTACTGAACGAGAAATTTTCGAAGCTAAAAATTTAGCGCGAGTGGTGTCGTATATAGAAAAAAAATCTAAAGAACAAGAACTGACGCTAGAGGTTATGTTGTCACTTCATAAAATGCTTATCTCAAATATTCGTGATGATGTTGCCGGGAGATTTAGAAAAGATAATGAATATGTTCGAGTTGGAAATCATATTGCCCCAGCTCCGAAAGAAATTCTAGAAAGATTAGAAAAAATGCTTGGAGATTATAATGCCAGCAGTTATGAAAATATTATCAAGCGTATCGCAAAATTACACCTTGTTTTTGAGTATACTCATCCATTTATAGATGGTAATGGCCGTATTGGGCGTGTTCTCAATAACTATTTACTGATACGAGAAGGTTTTGTTCCGGTAAATATAAAATTTATTGATAGAAAAAAATATTATGAAGCTTTTAAAGAATTTGATGAAAAAGGTGTGACTGTGGTTATGGAAGAAATTGTTGGCAAAGCGCTTACAAATAGTTATCATAAACGCTTGGCCTATTTGGAGGAGAAAAAGATTATTACCCTCAGAGAATATGCAAAAAAAAGCAAACTTTCTCATTCAAATCTTATTAATAAAGCAAATCGCCAAACGATTGAAGCATTTTTAGAGAAAGGCGTGTGGAAAATAGGAGCTTAATAAAAAAATTTATGGACATGGAGATAGAAGTAAAAGCAAAAGTAAAAAATAAAGATGTTTTAGTGTCTAAACTTAAAGAACTCGGGTGTGTTCTAAACGAGCCGGTTGTTCAGGATGACTGTATTTACAACAAGAAGGGGATTAACCCGAAGGACCACAGCCACGGCACTTCAGTTTTGCGCATCAGAGAACAAAAAGGGCGGATAGTTTTTACTCTCAAGAAGAACAGAAGTAACGATCTTGATTGTATTGAAAAAGAAATTGAAGTAACTGATAAAAATACCCTGGAAGAGATTATTGAGTTACTTGATTACGAGAAAACAGTTGAAGTCCATAAAAAAAGACAAAAGGGGAAATATGGTGATTACGAAATCTGCCTTGATGAAGTAGAGGGACTTGGTTTCTTTATAGAAGTGGAAAAAATGTCAGATGAAGCTGGTGAAAAAGTGCAGAATGAGCTGTTTGATTTTCTAAAAAAACTAGGGATAGAGGACGAAGACAGAGTATTTCATGGTTATGATACTCTGGTGTGGTTGAAAAACACTGAAAGGTAGTTCTACGCCATCGGTAGCTCCACGTAGAATTGGGAACCTTTGTTTTCGCCTTCGGACTGCGCGGAGACGGTGCCTTTATGCGCATCTACTATTAGCTTTACCGTATAGAGACCATAACCGGTGCTATCTACATTCACCTTAACGGAATCCTTGCCTCGTCCTCCTTCGGTGAACAAATTCTTTTTATCCTCTTCGGTTATACCCACTCCGGTGTCTTTCACAGAGAAAATAATTTTATGGTCCTTTTTATCAAGACCCACAATTATCTTTCCTTCCTTCGTATATCTGATGGAATTTTCAATCAAATTATTTACCAACTCACTTAACCAGAAAGAGTCTCCCATTATGTTGTAACCCCCGTCATTTATTTCAGTTTCCACCTTGAGCCCTTTCGCTTCAATGGCTAGTTTCTTGTCGTTGATTGTTTTTAGGACGATTTCTTTCAAATCAATGTTTTTCATATCATATTTAATGATGCCGTTCTGCAGATTGGCGGCATTTAATACCAAGTCAACCGTCTCTATCCCGCCATTATCAAATTCCAAACCTTGCTCAGCTATCTTTTTCACTTCGGGCGAAATCTCACCGAAGGTGCCGTCTAAAATGCCGGCGAAAATGAATTTCGTGCGGGTAAATGAGCCTTTAACCTTGTGGGTGATAAGATGCACCAAACTCTCGCGCTGTTTCAAGAGACTGCGGAGGCTGATGGTGAGTTTCAGCAATTCTTCTTTTTGTTGTATTTCTTTTTTAACACTGCGGATTAAGAAATAGCCTAGAATTATGGAAGCCACAAACGTGAAGGCGTTTAGAACCATATTGATAGGAACCTGAATAAAGAAAAATTGCGAGCCGATAAGTATCACGAGGCCCCAAACTAACGCTTGAGTGGCGATAAGTTTTATATTAAAAGTTTTAAAACGAACCATCAGGATACTGATGTAGACCATAAATATTACCATCCCGAACAGCCCGTATAATTCAAGATCTGAATCTGAAAATACTTCTATGCCCGTGAGGTAAGAAGCCAAGAATACCATCACAAAAAAAGCAAATAAAAATAATTCTATTCCCGCTCCGATAAGCAATATTTGTTTTCGGAAATCCGGCGGAGCGACTCTGTATCGTCGGACAAGCAACACAAAAATCCAAATCATCGCCAGGATGCCAAGCAGAGTGTAATAAGATTCAAAAGGAAGGTGTTCAAATCCGAACGCATCGCAGTCGGTTATGTTGAAACCGCTCAAGTTTAAAGAAGTCGGAGTCAGAAGAAGAATGGGGGAAAGAAGAGCCAAGAAAATGATTTTAACTTTGGTCGGGATGTCCCTTTTTTCCAGAAACACATATATGAAGTATATGCAGGATATTGAAATCAAACTGAAAATCAAACCGAAGAAAGACCAGACAAATAAAATAAACTCACTATGAATATTCGTCCACGTAACGAGATTTATTATTGTCCAAAGCGAGAAAAGAACGGAAATTACAAGCAAGATTCTATTGAGTAGAAATTGTCTGTCGTTCCAGAAAGCGTAAAAACTAAAAAGAAGAGCGATTACCGCGGCCGGAATGTGTGCGTAGTACAACAATCCGGGTACGTCGGGGGAATATAGGAAATATGTGGGTTCGGGGAATAAGTAACAAATCATATATTGGTGTCGTTATAAGTAATAGAGCACACTCGATCGCTTGGGAGGCACATACTGGCAGCTTCGCAATCGGTTATGTCACTACCGCATTCTTGATACAAATCAGGCGCGTATTTTATCATTTTAGTATAAAAGTATTCTTCCGTGCAGGCGTCATCTTCGCAACCTATAAAGCATTGAGCTGTCGCGGGGTCGCATTCGCCCTCGTATCCGACCAGGTAGTCCTGATTGACGATAAAGCGATTATAAGAAATTATGCCGATTATGATGATGAGCGGTACGAGAATATAAGAAAGAATATTTTCGCGAAGGTGTTTCATAATGTTGTGTGCAGTATAACAGAAATTCAACACTGCGTGAAGTTAGGGGTGTGCATTCCCCATTAAATAAAGAGCAAATACGTTCCTATCCCGGTTATGCAGATGGCGATAATCTTTTGCCAAAGATGTTTGGCATGAATTTTTTCCGTTGTTATCTTTGGGAAAAAGATGGTTAAGAATATGCCGATAGCTAGGACGAAAATAGGCTGAAATGATTCCGTGAGGAGCACAAGCCCGACCGGAGCAAGCATATAGGCAAACGCGGTCGCGATATTCCCAAGTATATAGATGGATTCATTCCCGACGTTGAGCGACAAGATAGCCCTTGAATTGTTTCTGATGGCCGATAGAAAGTTCGCGCGGTAAGAGCGTACAAATACGAAAATCAGTATCCCTACCAAGGTGAGCATCAAATGTTCCCAGAAAAGCGACCGCCAGAGGTTTTCTTCAAGCGCGACCGCTTTAAAAATGACCGACTCCAGCGCCCAGAAAAAGGCGGCAGCCAACATCGGAATAATGGTTTGTCGGCGGAGCTTAAATTTATTTTCCGAATCTATTTCAAAAGCAATAATTGTCGTGCCCAGGATTATCAATGCTACCGCGATGAGCTGTATCCGGGTCAAAATTTCGCCGAGGACAAAGTAACCCAAGATCCCTCCGAATACCGGTACTAATTGATAAAATACGACAGCCACGGACGCCTCTTCGTTTTTAAGGGCCAACAAATAGCACCACAAGACCATCACATTTAAAATTCCCACTATTGCCAAGGTAAAAATACTTTTGCCGTCAACGTTGAATATCGTGGGGTCCACCAGAAAGAAAAATGGCAAAGCGATGATGGAAAGAAGAGAAGAAAAAAGGATAAGTGTGCCCACCCCGCTCTCCTTGAAATATTTCTCCAGGAGAATTTTATCTATGTGGTTCGTCAGAGCGTAAAGAAACGGACCAATGAGCGCAATAAAAAACCAGATCATATACTTTTGATTGCTTTTTTAACTATCGGTAAATGATAATACCAAAAATCGTCAGTTTCAAGATCCACTGCTTCGACCGGGACAATCAATGGCTTTACTCCTGTCAAGTGGATGGTCCTTTTTAAAGCCGGTAGAACCACATCTTTTGTAAATTTACCCTCAACATCATCTTCCAGCAATAAAAAATTCTCAAACAAAATTCCAAAACAGGTAACCAGCAAGAAAAAGTTTGTATAAAATTCTATCGGCCCCTCGTTGCCCTTTTTGTACCAATTTGTCTCTTCAAAAAAAGAAAAATCTTTTAGATTATATAAATCAAAAAGCCTTTTGTGAAAATCTACTAAAGATTCTCCCCATAAGGTTTTTATATTCTTTAATTTTTTTCCATTAGACTTATTGAAATCAATGACAGTGATATTCTCCACAACCTTATTTCCGTTTTTATCAGTCTTGTCTTGTATGCGCAATTGTCCCAAAGAATGTTTGTATTTGTTGTTGGAGGTGAATTTGTCGTCAAAATATTCAAGGAAAACGGGGTGCAATCCGTTTTCCTTTGCCAGAGAAATAAACGTTCTATTTTCGTGGTTGGGGGTGGCTAGCTGCCTTGCCATAATTCCGCATTTATTTTCCTTGAAAATATTTGGGATGTTGTTGTTTAACAACTTGCTGACTCTCGCCACGAGCTCGGGGTCCTTTTGGCGTTCATTAAGTAGTTTTATCGCCTCGGATAATGGAGTATAGACAGTTTGGTTGAAGAGATTTCTATCCGATATTATATTTTTGTAATCGCCAATTTCTGTCATGATGTTTATGTAGACATATTTAGTTTTGCGGTCAAAGCAATAAAAACCCAATTCATGGGGTAATTATACCACGCAATAGTCATTTTTGGAAATTTTTGGTATTATAATTCTTATGTTTAATAAAAAATCGTTTAATGAAATAGAGAAGGCAAAATTTAATAGGGATAGCTTTGTAAAACCTCTCTCGGAGAGCTATTGTTTTTCGAATATATGTGATGGTATTGAAGATTTATTAATCGGGAAAACAAATTCTAAATTACCCAGAGATGTATTTGGGGGATTAAAAAATGAATACAAAAATGTGGTGTTGTTTGTAATTGACAGTTTTGGCTGGTCATTATTTGACAAGTTATATAATGATAATTTATTACCGACAGAGCTATTAAAAAATAGTGTGATTTCACAAATGACAGCTCAATTTCCGTCAACGACCGCCGCCGAGCTGACATCTATACATACAGGTATGTCAGTAGAAGAAACAGGAATTTACGAGTGGTTTTATCATGATAAAAATGTTGGCGCGATAATTTGCCCACTTTTATTTTCATTGGCCACAGATAAGAACAGAAATTCTCTGCTAAATGAAGGCGCTGATCCAAAAAAAATATTTCCATTTTCAACATTTTATGAAAAATTGAACAGAAACAATATTGTGTCTTCTGTATTTACTCCACAAGCATTTAATCCCTCAATATATAATGATACCTTACTCAAAGGATCAAACGGCATTTGGTATGAAAACATTGAAGATGGTTTAAATACCTTAATAAACGGAATTAATAAAGAAAAAAATAAATCATATAATTTATTTTATTTTGATAAAATTGATTCAATTGGGCACAAAAAGGGACCCTTGTCTCGGGAGTCTGTAGACGAAGCGACTAGTTTTATTGCAAAAGTAGCCAATTGTTTTGAGCAGTTAACAGAAAAAAATAAAACTCTTGTTATCCTTACGGCTGATCATGGTCAAATAAAAATAAATCCGGAAAAAACTACTTATTTAAACAAATTAATGCCGGATCTGGAGGATAAGTTACTTAGAAATAAGTTTAATAAACCTCTTATTCCCGCGGGAGGCTGTAGAGATATGTTTTTGTATGTAAAACCGGAATACCTTGACTGGTGCTATGAAAATCTTACCTTAAAATTAAAAAATATTGCCAAGGTATATAAAACCAATGATCTAATCAATATAGGATTTTGGCAAAATAAATTAAACCTCTCGCTCCTCAATGAGAGGGTTGGTGATATTGTAATTATCCCTGATAAAAAAAATCTCATATGGTGGAATAATAAAGAAGAACAGTTTACTATAAAACATATTAGTCACCATGGAGGTCTATCTGAAGAAGAAATGCTGATTCCTTTTATTTGTTTTGAAAGATAACTACTAAATATAACAACATGCTATTCAACGAAACTTTTATAAATAGACCAGAGGGTATCACAGTTCAATCTGTTGAAAATTTTTATAAATTTAAAAGCAAAATTAAGGTTGTGACAGACAAAGATGCGCTGATTCAAATCTGTGGGGAAGAAGGGATTGTTGTTGATAATCAATATCACGATATGAATCTTACAGAAATCAGAAAGAAAATCTTGAATGCCTATTTAAGTATTCATTTTTCAAAAGAGGCGTCTAAAAGTTTACTTGAGCAAAGAGAAAAACAAGAGTTATAAGTTATGGAACATAAATTATCAAAATTTAATAAAATTGAAGAATTATTATCTAGGGGTGTTGAAGAAGTTATAGATAAAGCTCATCTTGAAAATAAATTAAAAAGTGGTAAACAACTACGTATCAAACTTGGCATTGACCCAACAAGCCCCAATATACATCTTGGTAGATCAATTCCATTACTTAAATTAAGAGATTTTCAAAAACTTGGACATAAAATTATATTCATAATTGGTGATTTTACTGGTTTAATAGGGGATGCATCAGATAAAGATAGTGAACGACCAATTTTGTCAGAAGATACAGTAAACGAAAACTTAAAAACATACATAGAACAAGCAGCTAAGATAATTGATATTAACACTGCTGAAATTTATCGTAATAGTGAGTGGCTTGGCGGTCTTGGTTACTTAGAAATAGGTCGTCAAGCTGACGCCTTTTCTCTTAATGAATTTTCTTCACGTGAAAATATTGACCGTCGAATGACTGAAGGGAAAAGAGTAGCTTTACGCGAAGTTTTTTATCCTTTAATGCAAGGATATGATTCCGTAAAAGTTAGGGCTGATGTCGAAATTGGTGGGACTGATCAACGTTTTAATCTTTTAACTGGAAGAGATATGCAAAGATTATATAAACAAGAACCACAGGACATCGTGACTAATCCAATAATTGAAGGATTGGATGGCAGAAAGATGAGTTCCAGTTTTGGTAATAGTGTTAATTTATTTGATACCCCAGATGATATGTTTGGCAAAATTATGTCTCTGAAAGATGAATTTATTATTAAATATTTTATTTTACTTACAAGAATTGATTTAAAAATAATTAATAACTATGAAGAGAGTCTGAAAAATGGAACAAATCCACGCGATATAAAAATGAAACTTGCTCATCAAATTGTTGTCATGTATCATAATAATGAATTTGCAAACTTAGCACAGTCAAATTGGGAAAAAACTTTCAGCGATAAAAAGATTCCAGATGTTATACAAACAATAAAGGTAAATAAAGGTGTGATACTTGTTGATGTTTTGGTTGAACATAGTTTAGTCAAATCAAAAACTGATGCACGCCGACTTTTTGAAGAGGGAGCAATTAAAAATTTAGATGATGGTAGTAAAATTAATGATTCAAAAATAAAGGTTATGGAACCATTAGTTTTAAAAATTGGGAAAAAGACATTTATAAAGATAAGTTTGTAATAAAAATAAATCATTGTTATGATAATTTTTCTAAATGGTTCAATAAATGCAGGTAAAAGCACGGTTGCCAAAATACTAGCAAAGAAACTTTCTAATACAGCAGTGGTAGAGATAGATTCACTAAGAGAAATGATTGATTGGATGCCCATTGATCAAGCTATATCAATCAATTTAGAAAATGCAGTTTCTGTAATTAAGAATTTTACAAAGAAAGGATTAAATGTGGTTGTTCCATATCCATTATCTCAAAATAATTATGATTATGTTGTAAGTGAATTAAAAGATATTAACATTAAGACTTACTTTTTTACTCTTGCTCCCAAATTAGATAAAATTCTTACAAACAGGGGAGACAGAGAATTAAATAACAAGGAAAGAGAAAGAATTAAACACCATTATGATATTGGGATACAAAATCCATCTTTTGGAATAATTATTGATAATACAGATCAAAGTCCAGAAGAAACTGCAGATTATATTTTAGCTAAATTATTTTAAATTCTATGAATACTAAAGCAATAATTTTTAATACGAGGAATCCCTTTATAAAATAGGGTATAATCTGCTATTGCTACAAAAAATGGGCATGATATGATAATTCAAAATCAATGAGTGAAGCGAATATGATTTTCTTTACCCCATGAAATCTTTTGAGTACAAAAGAACATTTGCCAAAATAGGTAAAAGAAGATTGATGAGTTATAATATAAAGGTAGAGATAAAGTAAATTATTAGCATAGAACGCAAATGTTATTTCACGGGGTGGCGATTTATATAGTCGCATTGCTCCTCATAAATCAACCATGTTGGACAAGAAAAAAATAAAAGAAAAACTGGAAACAGAGAGAGATACCTTGCTTGAACAAATGAAAGGTATGGGTAAGTTGAGCGAGGAGACCGGTGAATGGGAAACTATCCCCGAAGAACAAGATTTTCCCGAGGCGGACGAGAACGACAAGGCGGACCGCTTTGAAGACTATGAAGCGAGGAGCTCAATGATGAAAGCTCTAGAAATCCGATTGAATAATATTTTGAAAGCGCTGAAAGGATTAAACAGAGAGTCTTTCGGAAAATGCGAAGTTTGTAAAAAAGATATAGAGATGACACGCTTGGAGGTAAATCCCGCGGCTAGAACTTGTAAAAAACATTTGGAAAGCTAAACCATCCCCTTATGAGCTTCGCTAAAGTCTATTCGGCGCAGGTCAATTTGCTTTCTGGCGCTATTGTGACTATTGAAGTGGACCTATCGCGTGGTCTGCATGCTTTCAGCGTCGTGGGTCTGCCTGACAAAGCTGTGGATGAGTCCAAAGACAGGGTAAGCGGAGCCATCAAGAACTCCGGCTTTCAGTCTCCTAAAGCTAAAAATCAAAAAATAATTGTTTCTCTCTCACCCGCGGATTTGAAAAAAGAAGGGCCGTTCTTTGACCTAGCTATCGCCATCTCCTATATGCTCGCGGCGGGAGACATCAAATTCAATTCAGAGAAAAAGATTTTCTTGGGCGAACTTGGCCTGGATGGAACCCTTCGTAGGATTCGCGGGGCGTTGCCACTCGTGCAAGAAGCGAAGAGGCTCGGATTTGAAGAAATATACTTGCCGAAAGAAAATGCGGTTGAGGCGGCGCTCATAGAAGGGGTTACTGTTTTCGGAGCGAATAGTCTAAAAGAAGTGGTGGAACATATTGATGAAAGTAGAAGACCCCCTCTGTCCGATAAAAATCGGACATCTCCCCCTTCGCAGGGGGAGAGGAATAAAATTCCTGCTCAGCCACAAACGAAAATTATTTATAAAAAAGAAATGAGGGGCGCGGACTTTTCCGACATTCGTGGACAAGAAGGCGCCAAAAGGGGACTAGAGATAGCGGCGGCTGGCGGACACAACATCGCGATGTATGGTCCGCCAGGTACGGGCAAAACGATGCTCGCTCGGGCATTTTCTCAACTTCTACCGGATTTGGATATTGAAGAAGTTTTAGAAATTACCGGTATTCATTCGGTGGCCGGAAGCACACGAGGAGAACTCGTTTGTTCTCCGCCGTTTCGCTCTCCGCACCACACTTCATCTTATGTCTCTATCATCGGCGGGGGCACGTACCCGAAGCCCGGAGAAGTAACGCTCGCGCACCGAGGAGTTTTATTCTTGGATGAGTTTCCAGAGTTTGAAAAGAGGGTGGTGGAATCCTTGCGTCAACCGCTTGAAGACAACCTTGTTTCTATTTCTCGCGCCAAAGGCACGGCTCAATTTCCTTCCAATTTTATTTTAGTGGCGGCGATGAATCCTTGTCCTTGTGGAAATGCTGGTAACAAGCAGAAAGCCTGTATTTGCAAACCTTCCGACCTAGATAGGTATAAAAGGAAGCTCTCCGGGCCTATCGTGGACCGTATTGATTTATGGGTTTCTGTAGGCAATGTGGATTATAAGAAATTGGGTGGGGAGGGGACGGGCGAAAAAAGCGAGAGTATCAAAAGTAGAGTGCTGCGAGCAAGAGAAATGCAAAAAGATAGATTTAAAAAATTTCAAAAAGAAATAGGCAGAAATATTACCACCAACAGCGAAATGAGCGTGAAGGACCTGGGGATGATGGTGCCTTTGGGCGGGAAGGTGCGAGATATGCTAGACGACAGCGCCGAGCGCCTCTCCCTCTCCGCTCGCGCCTATCACCGTGTCATCAAAATCGCTCGCACGATCGCAGACCTAGAAAATTCCGCAAACGTGGAAGAAAATCACATCCTAGAGGCGATACAGTATAGGCCGAAAGTTACGTAGTAACTTTCGGCCCTGAGTATCCCCGAAGGTCAGGAAAGTGAATTCCTGAAATTTGCTATAATAAATTTATATGAAATTGATTACATTAAATACTTGGGGTGGAGTTTTGTATGAACCATTAATTGAGTTTATTAAAAAATATGCTGTTGAGACAGATGTCTTTTGCTTCCAGGAAGTTTTTCCTAGTTTAGCAGCCATTAGGCCCTCATTGGGGAAAGTTCGACCCAACCTCTTTTTTGATATTCAAAACGCTCTTCCAAATTTTAATGGGTACCATGCAGTTGCGCAGGAGAATGATGTTGGAGGTTTGGCAATTTTTATAAAAAAAAGTTTTGTTGTTAAAAAAATTGAGCATATTGTTGTATTCCCTGAATTAAATACAATGACAGACGAAAAACATGAGGATTATTTTTCTATGGGTAGAGATTTACAACGTATGGAGTTTGAAGATTTGGGAAAAACTTTTGCCATTTTAAATTTTCATGGGATGTGGGTTGCAAAAGGTAAAATAGATACTGACAAACGGATTGAACAATCAGAAAAAGTAAGAAAAATTTTTAATGAATCAAATGGAGCTAAAATTTTATGCGGAGATTTTAATTCAAATCCAGATACTAAAAGTATGGAAATACTAAGTGAGGGCAATAGGAATTTGATTCAAGAATATAAAATAACTTCAACCAGGAGTTCTCTTTATACAAAGCCGACAAGATTCGCGGATTATATTTTAGTTTCTCCGGAAGTTGAAGTAAAAAACTTTAAAGTGCTCCAAGAAGAAGTCTCGGACCACTTGCCGTTGTTTTTGGAGTTTGATTAAAAAATTTAGTTTGGTTTTTTATCGGAAGATGGATGAAGTATAAATTCAGCTAATGCTGAATTTCCCCAGGTTCCTGATTTTAGGTGTCCTTTTATTTTTTTCCAACCTTTTTGTATTTTTTCAATTTCTTTTTCTATAAGAAGTTCATCCATTCCTTCCCGTTTGTGTTTTTTGTAATATTGCAGAATGGCTTTTATATCATTTAACTGCCCTATTTCAATAATTGTTTTTGCATCCTCTATCGTAAATCCTAACAGCTCCAAGGCATCTTCCTGAGTGTCAGTCTCCTCAATTTCTTCGTCTTTAACATCTGTGAGTTTCGGCGGGAGAGTAAGGACATCTTTTAAAACATGTTGTAGAAGTTCCACTGTTATTTTTTCATATTTTGGATCTTTATCCCAATCCATTTCTTCTTTTTTCCCCATAGGTGTTTTTTCACTCATGAATTCATTATATTATATACGCCCTTTTAAGGCTTTGGACTTATCCACAGGGGGCTGGTTGACAGTGAACGAGCGTTCACCTATACTAAGTAAAGTCGCAAGTACCCCCACCCAGCCTCCCCCTATGTAGGGGGAGGTGCCGAAGGCGGAGGGGGTAAATTAAAAACAAATAAATATAAATTTATGTCACAAGCGCAATATTTAAAAATGTTAGAAAGAGAAATCCAGAGAGTCAACAGGAAAATTGACTTGAAGATTTTAGAAGGGAGGAATTATGTGAAAGAGGCGAGAGAGCACAAACTACTCTTGAAAAAGGTTCGTTATCACACGAGGAGGGGTTTTATGAATAGATTCACCAATTTATTTTTTCGGAAAGATATTTTAAAAGGCAATAGTTATGCGTAATTCTTACCAAACAAAACTGGAATCCTTCTACTCTCAAAACAAAAGAATGCCCACGTATTCCGAGATGATGAAACTTTTCGGCTTCAAATCCAAGAATGCTGTATTTAAGGTTGTGGAAAAATTAATAGAGGCGGGGATAGTGGCCAAGGACCACTTAGGCAGATTGATTCCTTCTGAAACATTTGCAGAAAATATTAACAGTGTGCCGATGCTCGGGTTTGTTACAGCCGGATTTCCAGCGACAGTGGAGGAAGAGCTCGCAGATACAGTAAATCTGGATGACCTTCTGATAAAAAATAAACCGCTTACTTATATGCTAGAAGTTGATGGAGACTCTATGATAGACGCGCACATAGAGCCCGGGGATATGGTGCTCGTGGAGAAGGCGACAACAGCTAAAGATATGCAGATAGTTATTGCCGAAGTGGATGGAGAGTTCACAATGAAATATTTCAGGAAAAAAGGAGAGAAGGCGTGGCTAGAGCCGGCAAATAAAAACTACAAGCCAATCTACCCCGAGCATTCTCTCAACATTAACGCAGTTGTGAAAGCGGTGATAAGAAAGTATTAAATATTTAATGTTGGTTATGGAATTTACACCTGATCAATTTTCTCGTTTTAGACATTTACGATTAGCACCAGAAGTTATAAAAAATTCTAAAACTCTACAGGGTATATGTCCCACACAAAAATTTGAAAGAGTTAAGAAAAAAGATGGAACGTGGCAACAGGTTTTAAAACTCGCTACTTATTATGAATTCATTTCTGTTTTAGAATCTCATGGTTCAAAAGTTCGAGTAAAGGTAATTGTCAAACAAATAGAAGGAGGAGAGAAGTTTTTTCTCAGCATTATTCCTTTTTGGGGAACTGACAAAAACGGAGAAAGAATTATGTATAATGGACAACCTGAGACCGACTAAAAATCAAAAAATCCGCCTTTCGGCAGATACTTTGATGGCATTTGGCTGCAGTTTATTTTAACCGCGAGAGAAGCGAACTCCTCACAAATGCCTACTTGTATTATATCAGAAATGCAAATTATGAGCAAACCACAAAAAAACGCCCTAGAAGGGCGTTTTTTTGTGGTCTCATTCTTTTCGCGCGAAAAGAATTTAAGCAACCATATCTTTCAAACCTTTTGCAGCTCGGAACTTTGGAACTTTCTTGGCAGCTACTTTGACTTGCTCTCCGGTCTTTGGATTGCGAGCCATGCGGGCTGCGCGAGCCTTTACGGAAAAGATTCCGAAGCCGGCGATTGAAACTTCTCCTCCCTTTTTCAAAGTTTGGATTATAGCATCAAACATTCCGTCTACGATTTCTTCAGCTTGTACTTTCGTACCGCCTAATTTTCCATGTACCCATTCAGCTAATGCTTGTTTATTCATCCCGTTACGAAATAGAACGCGAACCAATTATACCTATAATTAATTAGCTATTCTATTTTTAAATTAAAAATGATAATGTTTTTCCCACACAAACCGCGTTCGCGATTTCGTACGGGATTCATATCGACCATTTAACCCTTATAATTACTACCCTTGTACTCTGGTATCATTATATATCAAGGGTTTTTTAAGGCAAGTTATCTTGCGTATTCAGTAATTCGAGTTTCACGAATCAAAGTAACCTTGATTTCTCCAGGATATTTGAGTTCTTGCTCTATTTTGATGGCGATATCGCGGGCCATAAGCTTGGCTTCGGCATCGGAAATCTTCTCTGGGGTGACGAATATGCGGATTTCACGTCCAGCTTGCAGGGCATAGGATTTCTCCACGGAAGGGAAGGCGTTTACCAATGCTTCAAGCTCCTGGAGTCTCTTCAAGTAGTTCTCTACTGAATCTCGTCTTGCTCCAGGGCGTCCGCCGGAGATGGCGTCTGCTGTCTGCACGATGATGGACTCCACTGTTTCGTAAGGATAGTCTTCGTGGTGGCTCTTCATAGCGGTAATTATCTTTTCATCCGCGCCGAATTTCTGCAGGATGCGCATACCTATCTCAACGTGTGTACCCTGTACTTCATGATCAAGCGCCTTACCGATGTCATGTACCAAAGCTCCGGCTTTCGCCACAGCTACGTCCGCTCCCAATTCTTCGGCAATCATCCCAGCGATGTGCGCCATCTCTACGGAGTGTTGAAGGACGTTCTGTCCATAACTTGTGCGGAAATACAATCGTCCGAGAATAGCTACTATGCGCGGGTCAAAGTTGAATATTCCGCATTCGTACACGGCTTGTTCTCCTTTTTCTTTAATTATTTTATTTATTTCTTCCTTTGCTTTTTCTACCAGCTCTTCAATCTTGGCCGGCTGGATGCGTCCGTCCAAAATCAAGTTCTCAAGCGCCAGGCGAGCCACTTGTCTTCTGATAGGGTCAAAAGAGGAAATGACTATTGAACCGGGGGTGTCGTCCACGATGAGCTCTACTCCAGCTGCGCGTTCAAAGGCGCGGATGTTTCTGCCTTCCTTACCTATGATCTTTCCTTTTATTTCGTTGTTCGGGATGGAAACCACTGTCGTCATCAATTCCGATGCGGTGCTGGAAGCCAGACGTTGGATGGAAGTGGCCAAAATGTCTTTCGCTCGTCTGTCCAGCTTCTCTTCATTGCTGTTTTCCAGTTTTTGTATTTTGACCAAGATATCTTCTTCATATTTTTTCTCCACGTCTCGAAGAAGTTCATTTTTGGCTTCTTCTTCCGATAACTTTGCCGTTCTTTCCAATTCCAGTATTTTATCCGCTTCTATCTTTAAGATTTTTTCTTGAACTTTCTTTACTTCTTCCACTCGGAGTTTGATTTCTTCCGCTTCCTTGTTGACTTCAACCTGGCGCGCGTCCAAGAACTCATCTTTCTTGATGAGCCTTTTTTCTGTTTCTCTAAACTCTTGATCTTTTTTCTTCTCCTCTTCTTTTAGATTCGTAAGCTGTTCTTCAGACTTCTTCTTGGCTTCGTCCGTGATTTTCTGCGCTTCTTCTTTCGCGCCGATAAGCATCTGCTTGATATCTATCTCTATTGACCTTCTTTTACCGAGCGCAACCAAGAGGCGCAGGTAATACCCTATCCCAATGCCCAAAAGGAGTACCCCGACTCCGATTAGAATTATTATTATACTCATAAGCTTGTATCAGCTTACAAGAACAAGCCATTATATTTAGGATTTTAATCCACCCCCGGCAAACATCTTAGTAAAGATTTGATTTACCCCGCCTAGGCGTGGGAACTTTTCACTCATAAACTTCATAATATATGGAATATTCCTGTGAACCAACTTAAATTAAGTGAAATAAATTTTTAAAATTCAACACTAAAAGTATAACAGAAAGTTGTTTCTTTGTCCACCCGGGAGGGTTTTCTTTATTTAGAAGGGGAGTTTTTTGACTTGGTGACTATTTCGTCAACGATGCCGTACTTTTTCGCCTCATCCGCATCCATAAAGAAGTCTCTCTCCACATCCTTTTCAACTTGCGGAAGCGATTTACCTGTGTTTTTTGCCAATAATTTATTTAAATTGTCTCGCGTCTTTAAAATGTGCTTCGCGGTGATGGCAATGTCTGTAGCTTGACCTTCTACGCCCCCTAGAGGCTGATGAATCATAACTTCTGCATTTGGCAATATAAATCTTTTGCCCTTCTTGCCGGCAGACAAAATGATAGCTGCGCCCGAAGCAGCGAGCCCTACGCAGAAAGTGGAAATATCCGGGCGGACGTGGTTCATCGTGTCTACGATTGCCATCGTGGAGGGGACGGAGCCTCCGGGAGAGTTTACATAAAGGTAAATATCTTTTTTTGCATCTTCGGATTCAAGGAAGAGGAGCTGGGCAATGACGATGTTTGCGGTGTGGTCATCTATCGGTCCAGCCAGGAATATAATACGTTCACGTAAAAGACGAGAATATATATCATAAGCTCTTTCGCCAAACTGGGATTTTTCCACAACCATCGGAACCAAGGGCATGGAAAATGTTTTATTTTTCATTGCTGGCTTCTCCCTTCTCTTCCACTTCAGGACTTAATTCTTCGCTCGTAACTTATTGACTCTCTAAAAACTGGAAAATTTTTTCGTTGGTGAGGACGTTTTCGGCGTGGATGCGGGCACGTTCTGGGTCGGCGTCTTTGTAGTGTTCCAAAATTGCGGCTACTTCTTTTGCGACTTGCTCTTCATCTGCAACTATTTTTTCTATTTTTGCTATTTCGTTTAAAATGAGGGCGAGCTTGGCTTTTTTCTCTGCATCTCCTTTAAATTCTTTTCTTAAATCATCTACACTTTTATTTAGATGTTTCAGGTAATCTTCAAACTTCAACCCCATCTGGGTGATGTCTGACTCCATTTTGTATAAAATTTTATCCAATTCAATGTTGACTAAGATTTCAGGAATATCCATCTTGCTATCATCAATAATTTTTTCAATAATTTTCAGGCGAGTTTTTTCTTTTTGTTGATTTTCCTTTTCCAGTTTGATATTAGCCTTTAGTTTATCCTTAAAATCAGCTACGTCCTTAAAGGGTCCTAATGCTCGCACGAATTCATCATTGAATTCTGGTAATTCCAGCTTTACCTCATCCCCCGCCTTCTCCTGGAGAGGAGAAGGGGCTCCCTCTCCTTTTTCAGGAGAGGGTTGGGGTGAGGTTGCCATATGCACCTTGGGCGCGCGAGACTTTCTGATATCCATTATCGTGTTCTCCAGATCTTCCTCTGTGACTTCAATATCAATTTTTGCCTCGCCCGTAGGGCTATGGCCGAGGGAAATTATTTTTTTAGCAATATCTTTATAGTCAGGCAATTTAATTTCTGGGAGAACAGCGGTTTTGATTTTAAATCCGAGAGGATTGTTGCGGGCAAGTTTGATGATGGAGATTTCTGGTCGGCTGATGGCATCAACTTTTTCGTCTTCCAATATTTTCGGGTAGTGCTCGTTTAGGGCGAGTTGCGCCATCTCTTCCAGGATTTGCATTTCGGGAATATTAGCCAACAAAACACTTTCGGGAACTTTCCCTTCTCGGAAACCATCCAGCTTCACCCTTTCTCCGAGCTTTTTTAAGGCTTGTTTGAAATAGCCTTCAAATACTTCGCTTTCCAGCTCTCCTTCAATTTCCACCTCGCTTTTTGGTAATTTTTTAACTGTTATTTTCATAATTTTTAGTCTATATTTATTTGCGTTTTTTGTCAAAAATCCCCGCTCCGACCATAGTCGGAGCGGGGATTTTCTTGTATCGCTTTTTTATTCTACTTCATTTACGTTTGCACCGATATTGGTGTCTGTCGTCTCCAGACTAGCTTCCAAGGTATTTAATTCAGTTGAGTCTTCTTCGGTGACGACAGGAGTCGGAGTTTTCTGCAAGGCATCCTTGTTGGATTGCCAGACATAAATTCCACCGACTACAAGAAGAAAAATTATTATTATTAAACCGATTAATGCTCCGTTTGATTTTTTGTCTGGTTCCATCCCGTTAGAAATCATCCTATCCGTACCATATCTCAAAGATAAATAAAGATAGTTGATTGTTGTTATTTTTATAATTTTACCCCGTTTTGTAAATTTCTAACGGGATCCATAGGTTTACTCAATGTTTGCGTCAGCTTCCATTTTTATCTTTATTTCAGTCTTTAATGATTTTACTGCCTCCTTCAATGCACTATGAGCCTCTATGATAAGAGTCTGTGTCTCTTGCGCTAGTGTTCTTAACTTTGTTTTATTTTCTAGGGTAAGCTCATTGATTGACGCTGCAAGCAAAACATTAATTTCTACGATTTTCTTTTTTGCATCATTTAATTTTATCTCTGCTGTCGCTACAAAAGCTTTTGCATCCACTGTCACTACTCCCTTTAATTCAAATTTAGCTATTAGAGCATTAATTTTGTCTTTTAGTTCGCTGATTCTGCTTATTGCATTATCAAATCTTTCTAATGCTTTTTCTCTGCCCACTACTCTTACTTCTTTTATTTTTGCTTTCACTTCATCTTTTTCATTTTTTATACTTTCTCGAAGAGCTTCCATTTTTGTTTTCGCTTCTTCTCGGATAGCTTCTATTTGTTTCTTGATTTCTTCTCTTTTAGTTTGAGTCTCTTTATTTGCGTCGTCATGTTGGCCATCATTATCACGATCAAACGGTTTTGAATCATTTATATCAAGAATTTTATCATTGTCATCATCCTTGTCTTTTGAATCATCAAGGCCGTCATTGTCGTGGTCGAATAGTTTTAAATCACCTACATCAAGGATTCCATCTTCATCATCATCATTGTCTTCATCGTCAGGAAGACCGTCATTGTCGTGATCTAATTCTTTTAGATCTTTTATATCCAGTACCCCATCATTATCATCATCATTGTCTTCGTCGGATGTTTCTATTTCTACATTAGCAGATGTTTCAATTTTTATATCATCAGATGAATCATCCTCGCCATCCTTCGCTTGCGCCATTTGGTTCCCTAAAACGAAAACCATTAAAAAAACAATTAATAAACTTAAGTATTTTTTCATATAAATATTTCTTTTAACTAATAATTAATAAAATTATAATAAATAAATTCGACACTTATCTATTATACACTATATACGACGTTGGGGGAGTGCATAAATTACATATTTGGTTGCTTTTTGCTCCCATATTGGATATAGTCATTTTACAGTCAGTTGATTATTGACATTATAGAAAGTCGAAAATCTATAATTTTTTAGTTATTATTAGCTTGTCCCGCCATAGGCGTGGATTTATTTTTAAAATTTATGTTATTAATTTCGTTTATTATCTCTGTTCTTTCTTTGTTTTTTGCTGTTTACCTAGTTTTTTGGATTAAGAAAAATGATATGGGTACGGCCAAAATGCAAGAAATTTATGAAGCTATCAAAAAAGGAGCAAATGCATTTTTGAAAAGACAGTATAAAACAATTGGGATAATGGCTGTCGTATTGGCCTTGGTTCTTTTTGGCGTTTATGCTTTTAGTGGAAAAATGGTAGAAGGCCTTCAAGTCAGCCTCGCTTTTCTTTTGGGAGCTTTTCTTTCAGGTTTTTCTGGTCTTGTCGGTATGTGGATTTCTGTCCGATCAAACATTCGGACAGCTTCTGCTGCTCAAACAAGCCTCGCTAAAGCACTTACCATCGCGCTTCGAGCCGGGGCAGTTTCTGGTATTACCATAGTGGCGATGAGCTTGGTGGGTATTACCGGACTTTATTATATTTATGGAATTTTGGGTTACACAGCTGTAGAGATACCTGCATTGCTCGTCGGTTTCGGATTCGGAGCCAGCCTTGTCGCTTTGTTTGCACAGCTTGGAGGTGGAATTTATACGAAAGCAGCTGATGTCGGAGCAGACCTTGTGGGAAAAGTTGAAGCAGGAATTCCGGAGGATGATGCTAGAAATCCAGCAGTTGTGGCAGACCTCGTCGGAGACAATGTCGGAGATTGTGCTGGTAGAGGAGCAGACCTTTTTGAATCGACTGCTGCAGAAAACATCGGAGCAATGATTTTGGGAGTTGCCCTTTTCCCATACTTGGGAATTAACGGAATTATTTTTCCATTGGTTATCAGGGGGTTTGGATTATTGGCTGCAGTTATCGGAGTTTTGTCTGCAAAGGCAAATGAGGAGGATGAGCCATTAAAAGCCTTAAATAAAGGATATTTTGTGACTTGTGCACTTGCTACTGTTGCTTTCTATTTTGTGACGATGAACATGTTGCACAACGTTCTTTTCTTTTTTGCTGGATTGGTGGGTATCGTAGCAAGTATCGTTTTCGTTTTTGTTACTCAATATTATACAGAATATAAATACAGACCCGTTCGAGATATTGCAAATGCTTCTCTCACAGGACATGCGACAAATATCATTGCGGGACTTTCTGTCGGTTTTGAATGTACCGCTGCTACTGTTGTAACTATTTCAGCTGCATTGCTTGCCTCATTTAAATTGGGAGCAATGACTGGTTTTGAACACGGAGGAATCTATGGTACGGCTGTGGCTACCATGGGGATGCTTTCCACTGCTGCGTACATTTTGGCAATGGATACATTTGGACCAATTACAGACAACGCAGGGGGAATAGTAGAAATGTCTGGAGCTTCAGAAGAAGTAAGAAGAAGGACAGACAAGCTAGACGCTGCAGGAAACACTACTAAAGCTTTGACTAAAGGATATGCCATGGGTAGTGCCGCATTGGCAGCATTCTTGCTCTTTTCTGCATTCTTGACAGAGGCTGGAATAAAAATTGTTGACTTGGCAAAAGTAGAAGTTTTCGTTGCATCTCTCATGGGGGCAATGTTGATCTTTTTCTTCTCTGGAATAACTATGAGAGCCGTCGGTAAAGCTGCTGGAAAAATCGTCGAAGAAGTTCGCCGTCAGTTTAAAGCTGATCCAGGATTGATGACAGGAGCTAGCAAGCCAGACTATGCCGCTTGCGTGGATATCACCACTAAAGCAGCTTTGACAGAAATGATTCTTCCTGGATTATTGGCTGTCATTGTTCCAATTCTCGTGGGAGTATTTATGAAAGCGGAAGCATTGGCTGGATTTATCATGATAGGTACTATCGCTGGTATCTTGCTTGCTACTTTTATGAACAATGCCGGAGGAGCATGGGATAATGCTAAAAAATATATTGAAATGGGCAACTTGGGAGGAAAGGGTAGTGATGCCCACAAGGCTGCAGTTACTGGGGACACCGTGGGTGACCCATTCAAGGATACTGCGGGCCCATCTCTACATGTGCTTGTAAAATTACTCGGTACTTTGTCTCTCGCTTTGGTTGCCTTGTTTATCTAGTTCTACTATAGTTTCAGTTTCTTTTTCTACTTGCACTGGAAGTCCATCACCTTTTATATCTATTCTCCACCCCGTGAGCTTGGCTGCAAGGCGTACATTTTGTCCGCCCTTGCCGATAGCTAGTGAAAGCTGATCGTTTCCTACTTCTACTGTCGCTTTATGTTCTTTTTCATCAACTTCAATAGAGATAACTTTCGCCGGAGAGAGAGCATTGGAAACAAATTGGGTTGGATTCTCTGACCAAGGGATGATATCAATTTTTTCTCCCGAGAGCTCACTCGTAATAGTATTTACACGAGTACCTTTTTGTCCGACACAAGAGCCGACAGCATCTATGTGTTCATCGTTTGAGAACACTGCTATTTTAGAACGTGCCCCCGCTTCACGAGCAACTGATTTTATTTCTACGACACCACTTTCTATCTCAGGAGCTTCAGCAGAGAAAAGTTTCTCTATAAACTTTGGATGAGTGCGAGAAAGACGGAGGTTGATGCCTCTTGGTGTGTCTTCTACACTGTATAAATAAGCGCGGACTCTCTGCCCTCTGTCCCAACGTTCTCCGGGGATTTGTTCTTCAACTGGCAAGATGCCTGTGGCTCTGTTGAAGTCCACATAGACATTGCCTCGTTCTACTTTTTGCACTACACCGGAGATGACTTCTCCCTCTTTGGTGCCGTATTCATCTATGATAGAAGTGCGTTCTGCTTCGCGAATCTTTTGAATTATTACTTGTTTGGCTGTCTGAGCGGCGATGCGTCCATAGTCATCCTTGGCTTCCAGCGGGAAAATTATTTCGTCGTTTAATTCCACCCCCTTCTTTATTTTTTTAGCATCGTCCAAGAGGATGTGATGCTCTTCATTGAAGTGTACGCGTTCTTCGCCTTCTTCTTTTATGGAATATTCTCCTTCGTGTTTTTTGTCATCGTCTAAAATGGCGATGCTCTCGTCCACGACAATTTTCACCTGAAAGAAATCTGTCTTGCCATTTTCCATATCAAATTTAGAACGGATAATTTGTCCTTTCTTGCCGTAGTCTTTCTTGTAAGCCGCCGCCATCGCTTGCTCAATGGCTTCCAGTATTTTTTCTTTTGGAATTTTCCTTTCTTCTTCCAACTGCTCCAATGCAGACTTGAATGTTTTTATGTCTAACATACTGATTTTTAAGGAATGTAATGACTATAAAAATCATTACCCTGTGAAATTCCTGCTTTGCAGGAAGCTCAAGCTATGCTTGAGTATTTCACTGGGGTTGTAAATTTATATTTACTTCCTTCGTTAATTTATAAACAAATCATTA
>CAZXCD010000001.1:0-20311 GCA_964638985.1 uncultured Candidatus Saccharibacteria bacterium | reverse complement strand
AACATGTTGTTTTATTAAGTTTTTAAAAAAATAAAGCCCTGTTGCGACAGGACTCCAATAAAAGAAGCATAGCACAATCCGTGTTTTTTGCAAACTGTGCAAAGTTTGACTTTGCACAGTTTGTTATTTCAACTTGATATTACAACAATTCTTCTTTTGCTGAGCTTGTTTTAACAAAATTTCTATATGAGTCAGTTTTGTCATTTTTATAGCGGTCTAAAATAATGTTGGTAGAAAGTAATTTACCAAAACGATTTTCAAAAAGATAATCTTGAATACTTGACCATGGATATTTTTCATATTTGTTTTTCCATTGGATAAGTTCATTAGGATTTTTGTGAATATATGCGGAAGTATGCATGAGCTGTAGATCATCTTCCATTAGTACGCTTTTATATGAACCTTGCAACAGATGTCCACTTTTTTGGTGTCTTACGTTGAAATACTTTGTATAAGCAGTTAAAACTCTTTGCATATATTTAGGAATTCCTCCCTCTGTTTTTTCTAAAATTTGCAGATGAAAATGATTTGGCATTAAACAAAAACTTACTAGTTCTACTGTTCTCTCTTTGAGAATTTCTTTTTCCAGTTCAGGCAAAATGTGCAAAGTCGAACTTTGCACATTTTGTTTAATTTCTCTGTTGATATTTTTTATAGAATTTTTACCTTGAAAAACAAACAAGAGAAACAAGAAACGCAAGCGATCTTTGTCTGTTTCAAAAATTGGTTGTTTTTGCATTCCTCTGTTGTAAATATGGTAGTACTCTTCTGGCGCATGGTTTTTTATTTTTGGCATATATTTGATTATATATTGAAATTTTTAACTGTGCAAAGTCGAACTTTGCACAGTTTGCAAGGAGATTATCCTGTCTGGAGGTGAACCACTTTTACATCGCGATTTCTCCGAAGTCTTGAGGCAGGTTCGTAAAAGTGGGGGTGAGTTTATCACTCTCACAACCAACGGATCCTTCCTCTCCGACGAGCATCTTTCACTTATCGGGGAACTCTCTTTCCAGCGTTTCGTACTCTCGGTGAGCTTGGACAACTTGGATCCAGAAAAACACGACAAGTTCCGTGCCCACAAGGGAGCCTTCTCTGGGGCAGTCAATGCTCTCCGTCGAGTCGCAAAAAGTAACTTGCCGAACGTTGTTGCTTCAATGAGGTCTACCATCCAATCGTCTCAGATCAACGAGATGGAAGACATGGTGGTCTTTGCGAAGAACATCGGGTGTAAGCGAGTCAGTTTCTCTGCTATTCACCCGGCAGGAAGAGCTATTGAGCGCGAAGATCTCTGGATGACTCGTGAACAGAAACTGGAATTCATAAGAGAGGTTTATCGGCTCAAAGGGCTGTTCCCAGACCTCAACGTGACCACGAATGATCCCTTGAAGTGTCTGCTTCGCGGGAAAAACGACCTAGGTAGGGCGAGGAGTTAGTCTTTGATGGCTGTGGTGCAGCGGCCATTACCTTCAATGTCAACTCTGATGGCATCATGACTCCATGTGCTCTGCTTGATGTCCCAATGATGGAAGTTTTCCCTCGTTCAATCGAAGAGATGAACGAACGTTACCGTAACAGCTCCATCGTCAAGAACATGCTGGAGATGAACCTCAAGGGCAAGTGTGGTGCCTGCCACCTCAAATATCAATGCGGTGGATGCCGGGCTCGCGCCTTGATCCAGAACGGCGATTTTTTGGGGGAGGATCCTCATTGCTGGCTGTAACAACGTCTCCTTTCTTTCAACAACTAGACCGCTTTTCAACGAAAACCGTTAGGAGGGCGGTTTTCTTTTTTTATTGCATTTTTTGTTATACAATTTAAACATGAATATTTATTTAAAAAAATTTATAGATGAAAAGTTTAAAAAACCAGGCAAGGCTTTAGATTTAGGGGCGGGAGAATTTTTTGACGTAGCCTGTTTAAAACAGATAGGGTGGAAGTGTGAAGGTGTTGATATAAAGAATGGTGTTGACTTAGAAAAAAATTATGAGTCAAAAAAGAAACCGTTTGATTTAGTTTATTCAAATTATGTTTTGCATAAATTGAAAAACAGAAAACAACTCATTCAAACAATTTTTAATAATTTAAAAAATGAAGGATGGTTTTTTATTCATACTTTTGATAAATCTGACAAAAACAGTAAGTCTGATCTGTCGCAAGTTTATTTAAAAAAGTTGTTAATGGAACAGGGGTTTAAAAATATTAAATTGAGAGTATTTAGCTTTTATGACAATGATATAGGTCATAAGCACTGGCATAAAATTCTAGAGGCAACTGGACAGAAATAAAAAACTTTTAAATTTTTAATAAATCGGTTCGATTACCCTGGAGACCTAAAAAGAGTACCTGACCCCCTTATCCCGGAATGACTCTTGGCTATTCACCAATATTTACGGTTTACTGAAAGAGGATTGGAGGAAGGCGAGGAAGAAACTAGAAGTATAAGCCATTAATCCTGTTTTAAAATTAATCCAAATATGTTATAATATACTCATGTCTCCACTTACAAAAAAAAGTTTATTTTGGGATACAGATATAGACAATATTGATTTATTAAAACATAAACGCTATATAATAGAACGTATTTTGAAGTTTGGTACTATTGCTGATTATTCTTGGCTTAACAGTATTTATTCTGTGGATGAAATAAAAGAAGTTATAAAAAGAGAAAGAAGTGAGCTTGATAAAAAGTCTTTGAATTTTTGGTTTCATATTTATAATATTGTTTAATGAAATGCACCAAGAAACATTAAGTTTTAAATATCCTTACGAGCTTCTTTTTCCTAAAAAAGAATATGAAGGTGTATATCTTGCAGATGAACGAGACATTGCCGCGATGAAAATACTTGCAATTTCTGGTAGAGGTAGTAAAAAAGATTTTGTGGATTTATTTGTACTTTTAAAAAAATATTCCTTGGAAGATATTTTTGGGTTTTTTAATGAAAAATATAAAGAATATAATTATAATATACTTCATATTTTAAAAAGTTTAATTTATTTTTCTGATGCTGATTTAGATCCCGAGCCTGTATATTTGAAATCAATTTCTTGGGATGAAGTAAAAGAGACTATAAAAAAGACAATTGATGAATATACAAATTGGCAGTCTTTTTGACTTTTTGGGGTATATATTTCGTAAATAGAAAAAGTGGATAAGTGCCCTTGCAATTTGCTTTTTTATACTTTTTGTGGTATACATAGGAAAAGAGTCGTTCTCTGACAACGCTTATGTTAGCGGTGTCGTGACTTCACTGATAACCGACCTCGTCCCCCAAAAGGATGAGGTCAGAAGGAGGACACCATGCGTCTCTCACGTCTCCTCGTTCTCGTCATCACATTCGTCGTACTGGTGTCCTCCACGGCTCTCGCGCAGGACAGCCAGCCGATCTTCAACCTCGACCCCGAAGCGCGTGCTTCGGTGATGTCGGAAATCACCCCCATGGAGTTCAGGGGGTTGCCGGAGTTCGTGCCGGCACCGAGTCGGGACAAGGTTTCACCCGCCGAAACCAACAGCCTTAATGCTGCGATCCAGGTCCAGTGGATGGGCCCCACTAACTCGGGCAGGGTATACTACGCGACCTACCGAGTGGTGGGCTCTCCCATCTATTCTGAGGTTCAGGCGACTCGAACGATCATCAAACCCGATGGAACGGTCATCTCTCTTGGGTATCCCGCCGTATTTAATCCCCAGGGAGAGAACTGGTGGGGACAACTCTGGTTTGGGGTTTTTCCATCCGACTGGACGGAGGGGCTTTACACATTCAGGGTTGTCATTCTTGTGGATGGCAAAGAAACCATCGTCACCCACAAGGTGCCTGTCCTGATGTTGCCGGACCCTCTAACAGGACCCCTTGAAAAGGTGGAATCTTCTGGGGGGAGTATCTTCCTTACGGGGGTCTTCACAACGGATCCGGTGGTCGTAGCTCCTAACACTGTGGGGAACATCTTGGTTCCCACCGAGGGAGGTCGTTTCATCCCGTCCTCGGTTGGTCTGGAGGGGGATGTGGTTCTTTCTGTTTGTTCGGGCAACCCCGTCGTCGAGTGCTCGACCATGCACGTGTACATTTCTTCCACCGAATCCGCGGCCTCGCGGGAACGGTAGAAATCGAACCGAAGGTTCTATCCCAGCCCCGTGCGAGTCTTAGATGACTCGGCGGGGCTGAATTTTTTAAAAAAATAGTTATCCACACATATATAATTCTTTTATAGTATAATTTATAGACAAGACATGTCCCGTACGAAATTCATTTTATATGTTTTCACGGGAAGAAAAATATTTTATTATAATTAATTATAAATAGAAGTGAAAAAATAAACTTTTATTTCGTATGGGATGAAATACAAATTTTTACAATTTTTTGTTTTAGCTGTTTTAATACTAGTGGGTGGTTCTTTTTTAAAACCTACTTCAGTTTCTGCATTACCTGTAAATACTTCATGTGATATTAGTTTTATCAGTAAAAACAATTTGCATGTTGTCACAAGTGTTCAGGGTTTTGATGGGACTAAAGATCCCAACGGAAGTCCAATTGACGTTTTTTGGGGGGATGGAACAGACACTCTTTTTTTCTATACTTATCCGAGTGGGAGTAATAGTAATTTTCCTCATGATTATGGATCTCCGGGAACGTATTCAATTACAGGTGAGACAGCATTTGGTAGTCCTTGCACAGGGTCGTTTTCTGTAACAGTTACTGCTCTCTTTACTCTTTCTGTCTCTGAAGCAGGAACTGGGACAGGAACAGTAACTTCTAGTCCAATTGGAATTAATTGTGGAGCTACTTGTTCTTATCCATATAGTTCCGGAACGTCTATCACATTAACACCTACACCAACAGCAGGTTCTACGTTTGCAGGGTGGAGTGGAGATGCGGATTGTACCGATGGTTCGGTCACAATGAGCGCTGACAAAATTTGTACTGCTACATTTAATTTAGTTCCTGCTTCTTACGGTGTTACTGCGACAGCTGGTGCTGGTGGTATTGTTGTCCCTCCAACTTCAAAAACAGGTTTAGTTTATGATTCCACTACAAATTTTGTTTTAGATCCAAATCCTGAATATTCTGTTGATTCGAATGTTACAATTTTTGGTAATTGTTTTGATGGAACTTTTTCGGATAATACTTCTACCCCTACTGATCTAAATGATAAAATTTATACTACTGGTAAAATAAGGGATAATTGCACTATAAATTTTTCTTTCTCCCTTATTCCCACCCTCTCCTGCACTCACGATTCAAACCAAGCGGAACCTATTTATCCGAATGCTGGGGCAAAGTTTCGAGCGACTGGCGGAGATGGAACATACAGCTGGACATATAGTACAACCGAAACGGCGGGGAATCCAACGACAGGAATTGAAGTTTGGCCAGCCTGGTCAAACTCAGGAACCAAAACTGCAACGGTTACAAGCGGATCACAAACTGCAAGCTGTACGGTTGATATAACTCCGGCAGTTACAATGTCTGGTACTCTTACTCCATCTTCCTCTACTTGTATGATTGTAGCGGGGGGGAATAGTTGTACTAAACTTCTAACCTGGACTACCACTAGCCCGGTAGCTGTTTCTGCTGTCACAAGCGCGACGGGAACTCCAAGTCCTGGGCCAAGCGCAAATAACAGTTCTTATACATTCACCATTCCATATAACAATGGAAATCCATCAGTCTTCTATCTTTACAACGATGGGGTACAACTTACCAGCGCTTCAGTCACTCCTTATTGTGTCGCCGGAACTGAGTGGAGTGAAATTGAATGTGTGACTGTAGTGAACCCGATGCCAGATTTGGTAGCTTCCGCTCCTACCCCGTCTTCCGCTACCGTGAATACTGCTCTCACATTTTCCTCAAATATTTCAAACACTGGTAGCGCGTCTACCGGGGCTTCGTTTGCTAACTTTTTCCAAGTAGCGAGCGCGGCAAACGGAGGAGGAACAATTACTTCTCTGGCATCTGCCACCACTACTGCTCTAGTAAGTGGAGCAACTCGTGCAATCACTTCTCCTTCGCACACTTTCGCGACTGTCGGAACATATTCAGTCAGAGCATGCGCCGATCTGCCTCCGCAATCAACCGGAGTCATTGCCGAATCAAATGAAAGCAATAACTGCAGTTCGTGGACGAATGTGACAGTTGTTTCATCCAATACTCCTCCTACTGGATACTTTGATGTTGCTTCTTGTACTGATTTACAGGGTTGGGCATATGATCCAGATGTTTCATCAACTTCTATAAATGTTAAAGTTTACAAAGAAGGCAATGTCCTTGTGGGTACTTATCCTACGAATGTGCTTCGTGGTGATGTCAATACATCTTTTGGAATAACTGGCAATCATGGATTTCAAATATCTACACCGGCATCATTGAAAGATGGAATAGCACACACTTTAAATGTTTATGCAGTTGATTCTGCCGGTGGGGCAGACGTATTGACGGGAGCAAGCCCGAAATCAATAACATGTGCCGTCGTCGCATTATCTGATCTCACTGCTTCTGCCCCTACCCCAACCACTGACGTTGCCGTTAACGTTACACGAACATACACTTCAGCAATTACAAATCAAGGGACAGCTTCTACCGGTGCTTCCTTTCCTTATTTCTTTCAGTTATCTTCTCCTTGGTGGGATGAAGCAGGGGCTACGATTTATGACCGTCCATCCAGTACTATGTCCGCTCTTGCTGAAAATGGCGGGTCTGCTTCTGCCACGGATTCTTTTGCTTTCACCGGTGTAGGGCATAAATCAATCAGAGTTTGTGCTGATAAAACTTCCAGTGCAGGTGGTGGAGTTATCACAGAAGGTGACGAAAACAATAATTGTAGTCCCTGGACAAATATAACGGTTACCACCGTAGCGACTATGTCGGGAACTCTCACTGCTACGAACTGTACGATCGCTTCAGGTTTAAGCAGTTGTAATTCTACTTTGAATTGGGGCATAACTAATACGGAAGCAATTCCTTCAGAGATAACTTCTGTTGGGATGACTTCCATGGTCCTAAGCACTCCTACAATAGGTGGTTCGTATTCGGGTACTAAAACATATACCTTTACTTCTCCTTCCAGTAGAACATTTTATCTTTACAATAACGCACAATCGCTTGTTCCAACTTCTCCAAGCGGTTCGGGTGTCGTTGCTACAGCCACTTGCGCCACAGGTACTTCTTGGGATGGGAGTAAATGCGCAGTCTCGGCTCCTACCTGTACCCCAACTCCAAGCTTTAGTGGAAGTGTAAGCCCAACCTCAGTCTCGTATGGAGGCGCGTACACTGTTTCCTGTGACTATGGAGTTATTTCTGATTCTATTTTCCCAAATGTTGGTTCCGGTTCTTGTTCTTGGAATGGATTCGTGGGCACCAGGGCGAACTTCAACTGTACCGCCGGTTTTGCTCCTGGCACCTTCGAAAATGGTTGTGTTATAAATAACAGTGCGCCGACCTATCCATATTGTTCACGCACTGATGTGATAAAAGATGGTGATCTCACAGTTACCGCTCCTCCGGCTGGCAGTCCAATCGCCGGTTCTTGTGGAGCTCCGGCCAAACATTATGAATGTGCCTCTCCGACACCAAGCACGGTCAATGTAAACGGCATAAGTTCTTGGACCTGGACTTGTCTCGGTCAAGATGGAGGGGCTCCGGCATATTGCGTAGAGCAGAAAAAGAAACCGGTGATTATAGAAGATTAATACGTCAAGCAAAAAAATCCCGCCAGTATTTATATTGGGGGATTTTTTTGCTATAATTAAAACTAGCCATGCAAATAAACGAAGAACAGTTGAAAAAATTTATTTTAGATTCCGGGCTGGTGAAGTCTTCACAATTTGAAGAAGCGGAGGAAAAAGCAAAAAAAACAAAACAAAAGATTGGAGACATTTTACTCTCTGATGGAAAAATTTCCGAAACAGACTTGAAACGAATGGAAGCTTTCGTCTTGGGTATACCATTCATCAGTTTAAACAATCAGAAAATAGATTTTTCCGTGCTGTCTCTCATCCCAGAACCTATAGCGCGCAACTACAATATTGTCGCTTATAAAAAAAATGAGGATTCTTTGGAAGTGGCGATGCTGGATGTGGATGACTTGCCGGTAATTGATTTCATCAAGAAGCGTTCCGGGTTAAAAATTTTACCTAGGCTGACAGATACTTCTTCCATCAGATTTGTGCTCGTGCAGTACAGACAGAGCTTGGAAGCCGAGTTTCAAGACATCATTCAGAAAGAATCTCTGTCGCTCAATGTCTCTCCTTCAGAAGATGGCAAGAAGCTCGGAGAAAAGTCAGAATCCGAATTGAAAGAAATGGCGGAAGACTTGCCAGTGGTGAAGATTGTGGACTCTCTTATCTTCCACGCCATTTTGCAAAATGCATCCGATATCCATATTGAACCGGGAGAGAAAGAGCTAACGGTGCGTTACCGCATAGACGGCATCCTGCACGACGCGATGGTCCTGGATAAAAATGCGGGTTTGGGCATAACCGCGCGCATCAAAGTGCTGTCCAACCTGAAACTGGATGAAAAAAGATTACCTCAAGACGGCAGATTTAAAATAGAACAAAATGGGGAGAAAATTTCTTTTCGTGTTTCCACGTTGCCTACTTTCTTCGGAGAGAAAACGGTCATCAGAATCTTGAAAGAAAATGCGCACGGATTTTCTCTGGAAACGCTCGGTTTCCACGGTGAAGGGCTGGAGAGAATACACAATTCTTTGAAACAAAAAACGGGAATGGTACTCGCTACAGGCCCGACTGGGAGTGGTAAGACAACCACGCTCTATACGATGCTTGATATTTTAAACAGACCGGAAGTAAACATCTCTACCGTGGAAGACCCTATTGAATATCAGATGCCGAGAGTCAATCAGACGCAAGTGAAGCCGGAAATTGGCCTGACTTTTGCCAATGGGCTTCGTTCTCTTTTACGTCAAGACCCGGACATCGTGATGGTGGGGGAGATTCGTGACGGAGAGACGGCTGGGCTGGGAGTGAATGCTTCACTTACGGGGCACTTGGTGCTGTCCACCATCCACACGAACTCCGCTTCTGGAGCTATTCCAAGATTGATAGATATGGGAGTGGAGCCGTTTTTGATAACTGCCACCGTCAAAACAATTATTGCGCAGAGATTGGTGCGCAGACTCACTCCGGATAAGGAAAAATATTTTTTGTCATCCGCCGAGATAAAAAATCTTGAAAAAATAGTTGACTTGGATAGGGTGCTAGGTTTTCTAAAGGAAGAAAATATCGTGGGGGCGAAAGACACTTGGGACAAGATTCCTTTTTACAAGCCGGTAAAGAGCAGTGAATTTGAAGACGGGTATTCCGGCCGTATCGGTATGCACGAGGTGTTGAAGGTGACTCCGACGATAAAAGAAATGATTATCAAAGGAGCTTCTCAGGACGAGATAGAGGTCCAAGCGAAGAAAGAAGGAATGATGACTATGATTGAAGACGGAGTTTTCCAAGCTGTGCTTGGGGTGACCACTCTGGAAGAAGTGTTTCGTGTCGTGTCGGAGTAAGAGATAGTGCCTTAGACTCTAGATAGAGTCTAAGGCACTATCTCTAGAAATTTATGCTTTTTTCATACAGCGCAAAATCAAAAGAGGGGGGAATAGTGGAAGGTGTCATGGATGCCGTGGACCGCTACGCTCTTTCTCGGGATTTGAAGTCTCGCGGATTGTTGCCTGTGTCTATCTCCGAACAAGGCGCCAGTTTATCTGGGAAATTTAACACATTTTTAGGAAAATTTTCAACAGTAAGCGTAGCCGAACAGATTATTTTAACGAAAAATTTAAGCGGAATGCTCAGGGCCGGGCTATCTCTTTATCGCGCTTTATTGGTTTTACAAAAACAAACCAAAAATCCCGCTCTGAATAAAATTCTCACCTCTATCTCGGCGGATATAAACGGGGGTGGAACGCTTTCTTCCGGTTTTGCTAAATTCCCGAATGTTTTTTCTAAACTTTTTGTATCTATGGCGCGCGCCGGAGAGGAGTCGGGAAATTTAGCTGGAGCGCTCTCTGATATAGGGTTGAACTTAGAGAAAGCTTACTCTCTGACCAAGAAAATCCGCGGAGCGCTCATCTATCCGGGCGTCATTATGTCGGCGATGGTTGTCATCGGAGTGCTGATGTTCGCTTTTGTGGTGCCGACTCTATCTGGCACCTTCAAGGAACTCGGCGTGGTTTTGCCTCTCTCTACTCGTATTCTTGTTTTTATTGGAAACTTCTTTTCCAATAATTTGATTTTAACTTTTATGATTGTTATCGGGATGGGCGTCGGGCTGACTTACCTTTTCCGAGCCAAATTTATGGCGAAATATATTGATTTTGTGGTGGTGCGGTTCCCTTTGATTGGTACCCTGGCTAGAGAGCTCAATACGGCGCGAACCGCGCGCACGATGTCCTCACTCTTGTCTTCCGGGGTTTCTATCACGCGGGCGGTTGAGATTACCGAAGACGTGGTGCAAAATATTTATTATAAAAAAGTTTTAAACGAGGCAAGAGTGTTGGTGGAGAAAGGCGCTCCGTTTTCCCAAGCTTTCGCGGCGAATCTGAAACTTTATCCGGTGATGATGTCAGAGATGATAGAGGTCGGAGAAGAGACCGGAAAATTGTCGGATATGTTGCTCCAAATCGCTCTTTTTTACGAAGAGGGAGTTGAAAACAAGACGAAAAATCTTTCCACTATTATTGAACCATTGCTGATGATTGTCATCGGAGCGGCGGTTGGTTTCTTCGCTATCTCTATGATTTCACCTCTTTATTCCATTTTGGGTAGTATAGAATAAATTTAATTTTTTACTTCTTGCCAAGAGAGGATGACGTACTGGTCGGAAGTGAGAGGGAAGTTCGGAGGGGGAGCGTAAAGCAGATTTGCATCGTAGGTTATACTGCGGATAGCGTAGCCCGTGCTGTCCGTAAAAGCAAATCCGTATCGCGCGTAAGAAGCTATCATTCCATAGAGAGAAATAATGTTGCGATTTCTATAAGGGCAGCTTACTCCGCCGTAATAAAGTCTTCCCACTTTATTATTTTGGGCGATGAGCGCTCCGTCTATTTTCAAATCATCTTCGCTGATCATCCCGACCAACACTCCGGCCTGCCCGATGAGTCCGATAGAGTCGGCGCCAGCATAAGAAGTGTACAAGATGTCATTGTTTATGATTATATTTTTGTATTTGGTGGTGTCCGAGGGTACGGGTAGGTCGGCAGCTGTAATGGTGAGACGCGCTCCGTCTATCTGTCCGTCAACCACGATATGGTCTTCTATAAAAATTATTCCGTTTAAAGGGAAACTATAATTGCCTTGTAGAGTTTGGGTTCCGACGCTCCAGCTTGAGGTTCCGCTTGGGGATGAAGAACAATTATTTCCACTTACACTGGCCCAAGAATTTATTTTATATAAATCAAAAGTGTCGTCTGTCTTCAAAACAATATGATACCCGACAAAACCGCTTCCCGCCGCATCCAGATAAAATCCATTCGTTTCGGCATTTGATTTCAAGATGGCCAAATCGGTAGTAAAGCCGGAAAAGTTGATAGTTGGTTGACTGGTGAGCCTTCCAGCTTCAAAGACATCCGGACGAAGGGGGAGCGCGGTCGGAGACGTCGGGTCTTGGGGAGATAGACAAGTATGCACTCCATAAGAATTACTTCCGGTGCAGGCGTCGCTGTCCACATCCGTGTAGGTCGTCGCTCCGCTAGTGACGATGTTGTGCGCCAATCCGTCAAAACGTATTCCACCGTTGACATGTACCGGTCCGAAAATTTCCGTACCCGCGCCGAAACGCATAGCGTTGTTTCCCGCTACAGAATATTTGGCAATAGAGGGCTTCGCCACTTCTGTTTCTATCTTTCGCAGATATGATGAATCAAGCGATGAAGAACCGGTGGATTTTATCTTTACTTTGGTTGAACCCAAAAGGGGTGGGGTTATATCAAGTGAAAATTGTCCGACAGTATCGCCATTCCTGTCTTTCACCGGGTGGATATACGGCCCCGGCGTTCCCGCGCCGTCTTGGTAATCTGTTGGAGCATGCGCCAAGTGCCATCTGTAATAGTCTATGCCCGCTTCTGCCGACTGAAAGGCTTGCTCGCGATTGAAAGCTATTCTGCCAGATGTCACTGTGGTGGCGGCCCAGCTAGAGAGCGCGCCTATCATTATCACAACAATCGCGGCGAAGACCATCGTCTGCACGATAATCATTCCGTTTTTTTCTTTTATGTTTTTATATTTCATATTATTTGCCCCTACACCAGGTGTCTGCAATTCCTGACACCTGGTGTAGGGATTTGTATGGGTCATAAATTATCCTTCAAGTTTCTGATTGAAACTTGGGTAGAAAATACCATAGGAGCAGGCGGACGATTCGGGTCAGCATCAGTTGTAATGGTTATTTTAACTAGGCGAACATTTGGGATGTTTATCGGGAAAGATAATGACGCCGTGGTTCCATCATAATCTTTGTCAAAATATTCAAAGATGGAGGAACTTTGCACGTTCTCCAACAAGATAGAAATTGTCTCGTTGACGGCATTGTAAGAAAGCGGACTGCCGGTCGGTTTGATTACTCCTCTTTGTAAGGTCGTGCCGGAAAGAAAATATCTAACCTTTTCTTTTAGCGTGTCAGTGTCTACATTGGAATAAAAAGTAAAAGAAGACACTCCGGCTTGGTTTATGACGTATGTCCCGGTGTCGGAAGTGGAAGCGGTGCGTATCTCGGCAACTATTGTTTTTAAAACTTGCCTGCCCGCGTCTGTGTCAACGAGTCCGGCGGAAATAAAAGAATTGTTAACCCAAACACTTTTTGAAAATAAAGTTAGTGCCCCGATTATCAAAACAAAAATTGCCACTCCGAAAAGCGTTTCCACTAAGGTAAACCCAGCTTCCACTTTGATTTTTTCTTGTTTTTTCATAATTGTGGCGTAAGAATTATACTTTGACTCTGCCATGGAAGGGAAATGTCTACTGGACTGACAGAAGTGGTGTACCCGGCCTTGGAAACTGTGAGGGTGTAAATGCCACTCCCAAGACCATTCCAGAAAGCTTGACCTGGGGTGGCACAGGTCAGAGAATTGGTGGTTTTAGTTTGGTCAAACACATCTTTTTGCAGTCGTACGCTCGCTCCATCTATCGCTACTCCGAGAGAATCTTCCACTGAGATCAAAAGAGCTTTGTCCGCGTGGGGAACAGCCACTAGTTGCAGATTTTTATTTTCATCAGGATTTATAGTGAAACTTGGAAGCAGGCTAGCGCCGGCCAAATCATAAGAAGGAGAGGTGAGCAACACGTGGTAAGTATCCCATTCCAAATTAGATACGGTTTCTCCTCCGGAAGAATCAGTAGAAAAGTCTTGAGTGGGATATTTCTTCACTGCGGGAGCGCCAATAAGCTTTTCTCCCGTGAGGGAAAAACTTACGCTAGGCAGTGTCGCGCATAAAGCATCTACGGATGAAACGCTTAGCGAGCTCACTTTGTCTATTAGAAGGCTGGTCTGAGTGACTTGTTGCAAAACGACAGTCGCATCTTCATTTATTGGATTTTCTCCCGCTACGCCTCCTTGGGGATATGTTTGGTCTGTCGTAAATCCCGACTTGGTGGCTGTAATATTGTAGGCATTTGTTCCCGGAGGAACATCCACTATTTTTACCCATCCGGCATTGTCGGTTATTTCATCTATGATAATGTCTGGATTAGTTTCGGTGTTTGTTATATGAACGGAGGCATTCGCCACGGGGATGCCGGCGGTATCAAAAACTTGGATAAAGAGAGCGCCATTTGAAGAAGCGGTTTCAAGCGCGTGTGGAGTCACCAAGGTGGTAAATTTGAGAGGGGAAAGAAGCTTGCAGTTTGAACAGGTTATATCCAAATCTACTAATTTATAATCTGCTGGCGAAGTGTCCGATGGGCTTCCTCCTATCGTTCCATCAAAAGGGTCGTCTGTGTTTCTTATCGTAGTTTGAACACCAAAAGAATAATTATCTTTCGTTATCGTCTGGTTTCTATTTATTTTTCCCGCCGGAATACCGTTTTCTATACCCACATCGTCATAAGGCAAGTTGCGTATAATCTCAAATTGTTCGTTGGAGAGCGTAGTGGCGGCCAGTTTCGCTTGTGACATAGAAACTGCGTCCATCAGCACACCAAAAGCTCTATAAGCGGAGAGCGCCAGGATGACAAACACGGCGCTGCCGACCAGTGTTTCAATGAGAGTAAAACCTTTTCCGGTAGTGCGTAAATTCATTACATATATTTTAACGTATTATGATATAATTTGCCATATGGAGAAGAAGAAAATAATAGTAGGTAACTGGAAAATGAACCCAATTACCCTGAAAGAAGCCGAAAAATTGTTTACCAATGTGGCGAAAAACATTTCCACCACAAAAACGACGGAAATTGTGATTTGTCCACCGTTTCCATATTTGGAAAAATTAAAAAAGATATCCCTCGGCCATAGCCTTACGGGCGGGGCCAGAAAAATATCTTTGGGTGCGCAAAATGCTTTTTATGGAGAAGTGGGCGCTTTCACGGGCGAAGTATCGGCGGAAATGCTTTATGATATTGGAGCAAGGTATGTCATTCTGGGTCATTCAGAGAGGCGAGGAATGGGTGAAAATAATAACGACATCAACAAGAAAGTAAAATCAGCCCTGGTGGCGGGACTTCGTCCGATATTGTGCGCGGGAGAAGGTGTTCGCGATCCGGACCATGGTTATTTCAACTTGGTTAAAATACAGTTGGAAGAATGTTTGTCTGGTATTTCTAAAAATTCTTTTGGTAAAATTATTATCGCCTATGAGCCGATTTGGGCGATTTCCAGCACTCCCGACCGGAAGGACGCGACGTCCGGCGACTCTATGGAAATGGCTATTTTTATCAAGAAAGTTCTCTCCGATAAATTCGGTAAGGATGCGTCCGGTGTAAGAATTATTTATGGCGGTTCGGTTAATACAAAAAATGCAAAAGATTTTTTGCAAAACGGAGGAGTAGATGGATTGCTTCCCGGCAATTCTTCTTTGGATGCGAAAAAATTTACAGATATAATAAAAATATGCGAAGCATTAGACAAATAAAAAATATCAAAGCAAAAACTGTGCTTTTGCTCGTTGATTTTAACGTCCCGGTTAAAAACGGCAAGGTAATGGATGATTTTCGTATTAAAGCAACCCTGCCTACGATTAATTTTTTGCTTAAAAAGGGGGCGAAAATAATTTTGATAACACATTTTGGTAAAGACGGTACGGCAAGCCTTGATCCAATAGCGAAGCATTTTTTTAGAATTTCAAAAATAGATAAAAACAGAGTTACCTTCTTTGATAATATTAGGAAATTCTCAGGAGAAATGAAAAATGATGTAACTTTTGCCAAAAAACTATCTAAAATGGGAGATATTTATGTGAATGAAGCCTTTTCGGTTTCTCATCGGGAGCATGCTTCTGTAGTTTCACTTCCGAAATATTTGCCGAGCTTTGCCGGGTTGCAATTGGAAAAAGAAATAAAAAATTTATCCTATATTTCCCAAAAACCCAAGCATCCATTTTTGTTTGTTTTAAGCGGGGCTAAATTTTCTACCAAAATTCCTTTATTGGAGAAGTATCTAAAATTGGCAGACTATGTGTTTGTCGGCGGGGCGCTCGCTAATTATCTTCTAAAAGCCAAAGGGTATAAAATCGGAAAATCTTTAGTGGATGAGAAAAAATATGATGTTTCAAAGATTTTAAATAGTCCAAAACTGATTTTGCCCACTGATTTTGTTGTTAAAAATGAAGCTATTGTAGATATTGGTAAAGAATCAGTAAAAAACCTCGCCTCAATAATCAAAAAGTCCAAATTTATCCTTTGGAACGGGCCACTGGGGAAATATGAGGATGGAGGTGCGAAGGCTACCGAAGAAATATTGAAATTAGTTTTGAAATCCAAATCCCAAGTTATCATTGGGGGCGGTGATATCGTCAGTATTTTATCCAAGCTAAAACCTAAAAGCCATAAGCCAAAAGCTAATCTATTCGTATCCACCGGTGGCGGAGCCACGCTAGAATTTCTCGCTAACGGAACCCTTCCGGGAATTAAAGCGCTTCTATAATTTTTTGCGCAACTAGTTCTTGCCCTCCGTCTTTATATTTTTTTGTTTCAAATTGAGGGAAACCGTCATCAAGATGTCTTGGGATTAAATGTACATGAAGGTGGGGAACATCTTTCCCAACGATAGAAACCTGTACATAGTCGCAATTAAGTCCGCTTTTCAGTGCTAGCATCAATTTTTTAGCCAGTTTAAAGATTCCAGAGATTGTCTCATCGTCTGCTTCTTGCATCCAGATTATATGTTGTTTGGGGATAATAAGAGTGTGCCCGTCTGAAACTGGTTGTATATCTAAAAAAGCAAAGAAATCCGTGTCTTCATAAATTTTTGAGCTAGGGATCTCTCCTTTTGAAATTTTACAAAAAATACAATCATTATTATTTTCCATAATATTTATTTTATCACATGTGTTAAAATATGTCTTATGCAGAAATACCATGAATTGCTGAGGGTGCTTTTGGAAAAGAGGGGAATCGTAGATGAAACTCAAGCAGATATATTTTTAAACCCTGTTTATGAGAGGGATTTTCATGACCCATTCCTAATGAAGGATATGGAACGCGCATGTATCAGAATCTTTGAGGCTATGGAAGCAGGGGAGAAGATAGTCATATACGCAGATTATGACTGTGACGGTATTCCGGGTGCAGTAATTTTGAATGATTTGTTTAAATTAACCGATTATAAAAATTATGAAGTATATATTCCGCAAAGAAACTCGGAAGGGTACGGGCTCAATCTTGATGCGATAAAAGAATTTGTAAAAACGGGGGTGAAGTTGCTGATTACTATTGATCTTGGTATCACGGCGGTGGCGGAAGTGGCTCAGGCGAAGGTGGATGGCATTGATACGATAATCACCGATCACCACTTGCCCCGGCCAGCCTCGGCGGGGCTTACCTCCTTTGATTTGCCTCGCGCTTACGCGATTTTAAATCCAAAAGTAGATGAGTACCCAGAGAAAATGCTATGCGGAGCGGGGGTGACCTTCAAACTGGCGCAAGGATTTATAAATAAATATGGAGAGTATTTTAAAATTAAAGAAGGAGCGGAAAAGTGGATGCTTGACATGGCCGGACTAGCCACACTTTCAGACATGGTCCCACTTACAGGCGAAAACAGAGCCATGGTTTATTTTGGTATGAAAGTTTTAAAAAAATCTCCGCGACCAGGCTTACAAAAGCTTCTCGCTAAAATGAAAATAGATCAGAAATATTTATCTGAAGACGATATTGGTTTTATGATAGCTCCACGGCTGAATGCTGCTTCTCGTATGGATGATCCAATGCGAGCTTTTGAACTCCTTGCCACAGGGGATGAAATAGAGGCAGGTGTCCTCGCTGATCATCTATCAAAAATAAATGATGAAAGAAAAACTATTGTGACGAGTATCATGCGTGAAGTAAATAAGAAGTTAGAAACTTATGAGCATGGGGAGGTGATAGTGATAGGTAAACCAGAATGGCGAGTGGGAATTTTGGGACTCATCGCAAGCAAGATATCTGATACGTATAATAAACCTGTTTTTGTTTGGGGCAAAGACGAAAATGATTACATTAAGGGCTCTTGTCGGAGCAATGGTTCAGTATCAGTGGTAGAGCTCATGACTGAAACTCGTGAATCATTCATAGATTTTGGTGGACATGAGCTTGCGGGAGGTTTTACTGTGCACAATGAGAAAATTCATTTTTTGGAGGAAGCACTGTCGGCATCATTTCATAAAATTATTACTTTAAAAAATACCCCCTCCGCCCTCGGCACCTCCCCCTATGTAGGGGGAGGACAGGTGGGGGTAAATTTTGATATAAAATTTACTCTAGATATGGTTAATATGAAGAATTGGCGAGAAATAGAAAAAATGGCGCCTTTTGGATTAGGAAATTCCAAGCCCGTTTTTCTTTTTGAGGGTGTAAAAATAGAAAAGATAAAAAAGTTTGGGAAAAATGGTTCAGGCGAACATCTGGAGATCGTTTTCTCGGATGTAAACAGCCATAAAGCCAAAGCGATATCCTTTTTCTCCAATCATGATTCTTTTGAGAAAACTTTATCTGAAGGCATTAATGTAAATTTACTGGCCACCTTCGATTTATCTAGATTTAGGGGCAGAGAAGAGCTAAGATTAAGAATAGTTGATATAGTATAGAAATGGAAAAAAATGCGATAAAAATTTATACCGATGGAGCAGCGAGAGGGAATCCTGGACCCGCCGGCTGGGGCGTGGTTATTATCAATGGCAAAGATATTTTTGAAATCGGCGGAAGGACGAATCACGCGACAAACAACCAAATGGAGCTCACTGCGCCGATAGAAGCGCTAAAATATCTTAAGAAAAATATCAGCCATGGCGTAAATGTGGAAGTTGTGTCTGATTCAAAATATGTGATTCTGGGAATTACGGAGTGGATTTTTAATTGGCAAAAAAATAATTGGCGCAATGCTGCCAAGAAGCCGGTTCTTAATCGTGAACTTTGGGAAGAACTCTATAAACTTACCGAAGAATTCAAACCGAAATGGGCTTACGTGAAGGGACACAGCGGAAACAAATGGAATGACAGAGTGGACGAGATAGCGACGAGCTTCGCGGACAATGATCCAGTTGAACTTAAAAAATAAAATATTTTAAATGCGAGATAAAGTTTTTTATATAATTTGTTTTGGGTTTTTGTTCGGTATATTGTTTCGTTCTCTTATTTTTATAAATGTATATTTTACTATTCTGTTTTCAGTTATAGCTACAGCTCTGCTTTTGTTTTTTAGTTTAATTAGTAAGAATAAGTGGGGTATTTTGACTTCAGTTTTTATTTTAGCTTTTTCTTTTGGGATTTTTAGATTTCATTCGGTGGATGTTCCAGCGCCAAATGTTTTTGAATTGCAGGTGGGGCAGAAGGTGAATTTTTCCGGAGAAATTATAGATGAACCAAGTTTAAAAGAGAATAATCAACAGTTAACAGTACTCATAACTTCTGGAGGTTGGACATCAAGAGAGTCCGATGTCCAACCTCTTTCTACCAAGATATTGTTGTCTGTAAATTTGGGTGAATATTATAAATATGGAGACGAAATAAGTTTCACGGGCACTTTAAAGAAACCCGGGAATTTTATGACAGATACGGGCAAAAAATTTGATTATATAAATTATTTGCGCAAAGACGGGATTTTATATGTGATGAGCTATCCGAAAATTGAAATCATTTCACGAGGTAATGGCAATGTGGTAAAGAGCGCGCTTTTCTCCGTTAAAGAAAAATTCTTGGAAAAAATGAATTTTGCCATTCCGGCGCCGGAAAATCTGCTGATGGGCGGACTTATCTTGGGGGAGAAGTCGTCTTTTGACCAGTCTATGCGGCAGAGCTTTGTGGACACGGGCACGATACACATAGTGGCGCTTTCCGGCTACAACGTGACCATCGTGGCGGAATGGGTCATGAAATTGTTTAGTTTTTTGCCGAAGAATCTGGGTTTTAGCGCGGGCATCTTCGCCATTTTGCTTTTCGTTTTAATGACGGGCGGAAGCTCTACAGCTGTCCGCGCGGGGGTAATGGCTACTCTGGCTCTCGTCGCCCGCGCGACCGGCAGAAATTATGATGTCGCGCGGGCACTAGTCCTAGCAGGAGTATTTATGATTCTTCTTAATCCTTTTTTACTTGCTTTTGATGTTTCTTTTCAGCTTTCTTTCATCGCGACAGTAGCTGTGATATTCCTCGCTCCCAGGATTGAAAAATATTTTTTGTGGGTACCGGAACGTTTCGGTCTACGGGATATCGTCTCTGTGACCACAGCCGCTTACATTTTTGTTCTTCCGTTCATCCTTTACAAGATGGGCAACTTATCTCTCGTCGCTCTGCCCGCCAACATTCTCATCTTACCTTTTATCCCATTTACTATGATGCTGGGTTTCCTGACGGGATTCTTGGGTCTCCTCCACTACGTGTTTGCCGTACCGGTCGGGCTTGTCTCATATATAATACTGCATTACGAACTCGGAGTGGTCGGTTTGTTTTCCAGATTGCCGTTTGCCGCATTTTCTTTTCCCGACTTTCCGCTTTTCTTAACCATCATCATATACGCCTATTTTATTTATAGACTGTTTGGCAGGAGTATAAAAGAATTTTTTGTGGTAGAAAAATAATACAAAAATTTTCTTATGGGCAATACAGTAGCCTCCCACGGCGAAAATCTTTGTATTATTTTTTCTATTTGGTAGCTTCTAAGAAGTTTTTTTCGATTACCTC